>CALZIL010000021.1 GCA_945787495.1 uncultured Afifella sp.
AGCGCCGCATCGGTGCCGGTCATGAAAGCCTGGCAGCCAAGTTGCGTCAGGCGGGCGAACAACGCGGCGCGGCGGTCGGGATCGAGATGGGCGGCGATCTCGTCAAGCAGCAGGATCGGCGTCATGGCGCTGATCTGCGCCACCAGGCCGGCATGGGCGAGAATGAGGCCGATCAACAGCGCCTTCTGCTCGCCGGTGGACGATTGCGCCGCCGGCATGTCCTTTTCGGCAAAAACCACCGCGAGATCGCTGCGATGTGGACCTTCGAGCGTCCGCCCGGCGGCGCGGTCGCGGTCGCGGGCACCGGCCAGCGCATCGCGATAGGCGTCCTCGCCTTGGCTCGCCGGGCCGCCCAGATAGCGGGCCTCGAAATCGCCGGCAAGGGTCAGCGCGGCAAGCGGGAAGCCGGCGCCGTCGGCGGCTTGATCGGCCATGCGGCCGGTCAACAGCCCGACCGTCTCGGCGCGGGCGATGGCGACGGCGAGCGCCGTTTCGGCAAGCTGCGTCTCAATCGCGTCAAGCAGCGCCGGGTCGCCATTGTTATCAAGCAGCCGGTTGCGGCTCGACAGCAGTTTTTCCATGTCGCCAACGCGGCGGCCGTGGCCGGGATCGACGGCCAGGACGAGACGGTCGAGAAAGCGCCGGCGGTCGCCGGCCGGCCCGGCGAAAAGACCGTCCATGGCCGGCGTCAGCCAGAGCACGCGCAGATAGTCCAGCAGGTTTTCGGCACTGGCATTGACGCCGTTGATGCGGATTTTGCGGCCGCGCTCCACGCCCTCGGGCAAGGCCTGCAGACCGGTACCGATGCGCACCGCCTCGCCATCGCGTGTCAGATCTGCGGCGACGGCCCAGCCTCCCTCAGCGCCGGTGCGGATCAACGCGTCATAGGGCACGCGGCGCAGGCCGCGGCCGGGGGTGAGAAGCGAAATTGCCTCCAGGCAATTGGTCTTGCCGGCGCCGTTGGGACCGGTCAGGGCAATGAGCGGCGCGGCAAGGTCGAGCGACAGCGAGGCATAATTGCGAAAATCAGTCAGCTTCAGGCCGGTCAGCGCCACGGTGATCGGAGTGGTGACCGGCGCGGCGGCCCGGCTCATCGGACTTTCATCGGCCCTTCATTGGCCGGTCAGACCCGCATGGGCATCAGCACATAAAGCGCATCGCCGTCATCCTGATCGTGGATCAGGGTCGGCGAACCGGGATCGGCAAGCCGGAACTCGGCGGTGTCACTGGTCAGCTGGTCGGCGATGTCGAGGAGATAGCGGGAATTGAAGCCGATCTCCAGCGGTTCCGCTTTGTAGTCGGCCGGGATCTCGTCGGTGGCGCTGCCGGAATCGGGATTGTTGACGGCGAGCGCCAGAGTGTCCTGCGACAGGGAGAGCTTGACGGCGCGGCCGCGATCGGACGAGACCGTCGATACCCGGTCGACGGCGCTCTTGAAGGTGGCCTTGTCGAGAGTGAGGATCTTGTCGTTGCCGGCCGGAATGACGCGCTCGTAATCGGGAAACGTGCCGTCGATCAGCTTGGAGGTGAGAACCACGGAGCCGATGGTCAGGCGGATTTTGGCGTCCGACAGCTCCACCTGCGCAATTGCCTCGGGATCCTCCAGCAGCTTCTGGATCTCGCCGACGCTCTTGCGCGGAATGATGATGCCGGGCATGCCGGCGCTGCCGGCCGGCGCGTCCATTTCGGCCTTGGCCAGGCGATGGCCGTCGGTCGCCACGGCGCGCAACTTTGCGCCATCGCCCTCGCCGATGACATGGCAAAAAATGCCGTTCAGATAATAGCGGGTTTCTTCGGTGGAGATGGCAAACTGCGTGCGGTCGATCAGGCGCTTGAGCTGCGGACCGGGTATTGTGAAGGAGATCGGCAGGTCGCCGGCATTGAGGTCGGGAAAGTCGGCATCCGGCAGCATCTGCAGCGAAAAGCGCGCGCGACCCGATTGCAGCGTCATCGTCGAACCTTCAGAGGTGTCGAGGCTGATCTCGGCGCCGTCCGGCAATTTGCGGACGATATCGTAGAGCATGAGAGCGGGAACCGTCGTCGCGCCGGCCTGCTCGACCATCGCCGGCGCGGCATCGACGATCTCCATGTCCAGATCCGTCGCCTTCAGGGCGAGATCGGCGCCCTCCGCCTTGAGCAGCACATTACCGAGGATTGGGATGGTGTTGCGGCGTTCCACGACGCGATGGACGTGGTTCAGGGCTTTGAGAATGTTGGCCCGTTCGATGGTAACTTTCATAACTCTCATCCAGAAGGCAGGATTATCCAGAAGGCGACATCACCCCAACAGGTGCGGATGGCCGGCGGTTTTAAACGCCGAATCGCCGGGCGAAATGCGCCACAGCGATGGCGGCGGGGGCGCAACTTGGCCTGCAATGGGGCAAAAGACAAGGGCCGCGAGAAAGGCCGCGAAGCCGGGCCATTGCGCCCAGACGGCATCGGCCGGACGGCGTGCCGGCGGCGCCTCGCCAACAGAGGCGGTCAGTCCTGAATGATGCGCCTGAGGAACTCGATCTCCTGGGCCAGCGTCTCATCGTCGGCGACCATGCCTTCGATCTTGCGGACCGCATGCAGCACCGTCGTGTGATCGCGGCCACCGAAGCGCTTACCGATTTCCGGAAACGAACGCGGCGTCATGGTCTTGGCCAGATACATGGCGATCTGGCGCGGCCGCACGACGGTGCGGGTCCGCCGCGCCGATAAAAGATCGTGCTTGGTGACATTGTAGTGGCGGGCGACGACCTTCTGGATTTCCTCAATGCGAATGCGGCGCGGTTCGCGGTTGCCGATGAGATCGGCGATCGCCATTGCAGCGCCGTCCATGGTGACCGGGCCGTCGCAGAATTCGGCCCGGCACACCAGCCGGTTGAGTGCGCCGTCAAGGTCGCGGCCATTGGTGGAAATGACACTGGCGACATAGTCCAGAACCGGTCCTGGTATCGACAGCGAGGGATTGCGCTGGCGCGCCGCGGTGAGCCGGGCTTCCAGGATGCGGCGGCGCAGAGCGGAATCGGGCGCACCCATGCCGACGGCGACGCCGCCTTTCAGGCGCGAGCGGACGCGCTCATCGATGCCTTCGAGCTCGGCGGGCGGCCGGTCCGCCGCGACGACGACCTGCCGGGCGCTGTCCAGGAGCGCGTTCAGCATGTGGCAGAATTCCTGCTGCACGGCCTTGCCGGTCAGGAACTGCATGTCGTCGATCATAAGGATGTCGATGGAGCGCAGTCGCTCCTTGAAATCGAGCGCCGCGCGGTCACGCAGGGCGGAAACGAACTGGAAGGCGAAGCGCTCCACCGTCAGGTATAGCACGCGCCGTCCCGGTGTGCCGGCATTGGCCTCGTGGGCGATCGCCTGAAGAAGATGCGTTTTGCCGATACCCACGCCGGCGTGGATATAGAGAGGATTATACATCGGCGCGCTGGCGTCGCTCGCCGCGGCGATGGCTTTGGCGGCGCGGTAGGCGACACCGTTGGACTCGCCTTCGCAGAAGGTGGCGAATGTCAGCCGGCCATCGAGCGGTGAGCCGGCGAAGCGGTCCGATATCGTCTCGGAGACGGATGGCGGCTCGCGGTTTTCGGTTGCTTGCGCTGCCGGTTCGGCATTGAGCACGACCCTGAGGGCGCTGCGTTCCTCGACATCGACGCGCCTCACCTCGGCGTTTTCATGCTGCCAGAGCTGCACCATGCGTTCTGAATAATGGGATTTGATCCAGCCCTTCAAAAACCGGGTCGGCGCCGATAAACGGACGACGCCGGCAGTCAGGTCCTCAAACTCGACCCGTGAAAACCAGGAATTGAAGACATCCTCACCCAGCTCGCTGCGCAGCCTCAGCCGGACCCGCTGCCAGGCTGTATCGTTACTGCGACTTTCCCGATTATCGACGTTGTCGTCCATGTGTCCCTGCTCTTTTTTGCGAGCTGCCCCTGCCGCCATTAATCTGGCCTCCTAGTTGTTTTCCAGGCCCGCCCCCCGAGGCCGGTCCGGCTTGTGTTCAGGGCTGGCGCCACGGCAGATCCGCCGCTTTCCAGCCTGCTATTTTTCCTCGTTGTCCGTTCTCGTCGTGGCCGCCCTCAAAGCCGCCGGCCACATTGAAGCAATTGGCATGGCCGGCCGCCGTCATGACCGCCGCAGTGGCGGCGCTGCGCCCGCCGGACCGGCACAAAAAGAACAGGTCGGCGTCACGGTCCACGCTCAGATCGGCAAGCATGGCGTCAAGCGAGCGGGCGAAATCCGGATCGATCTGCATCGCCGGAAAGTCCTGCCAGGCGGCGAACACCACCTGCTTGCCGATCGACGATAAATCCGGCGCGCCGACAAAGCTCCATTCAGCACGGCTGCGAACGTCGATCAGGACGCTGCCTGCATCATTGCTGAGCCGCGTCCACGCCTCCTCCGCACCAACATCCGCCTTGTAGCCACCGGCCGTCATCGCAATCAGTAAACCTGTCTAAGTCGAATTCGATTTTTCCACGCATTACGAACATCTGGCGACTGGCCAGCATGATACACAGCATCCGGGAAGATGTTACAAAGACACAGCCAGACTTACCGGCCGCCAGTTTCTTGGAAAAACGCGCAACTGCTCCCCCACGCAAAAAGTAATACAACGATTACTTGGCGTTTTTCCGTCAGTTTTTTAAGGCTGCCGGGTCACCCCGTCTGCAACTCGAAGATACACAACACATATGTTGCGGCAACGGGGTTGGAGCCCGGAATTCCCGGATTCCGGGGCGTTGCGCTGAGTCCGGCGTGCTGTCCGGTGGCTGGCGGGACGGCACAAATCGTTATGACTCAAGGCGTTCACGGCACAATGTGCGCCTTCGGGCCAACGCGTCGAGGGGTCGCAAAAAAAAACAAAATACTTGCGTTTGAATCTGCTTCGGTGGCGAAAAATCCGGGTCCGAATTTGGCTCTTGTCAATAACGCGCTGTTTTGCCTGCCTTTTTTCTGCCGCGCTTGGCCGGTCGGACTCTTGGCCTCCGGACAGGTCATTGGTGGCGTCGCGCAGCGCCTATAAACGTTTGGTTTTACAGAAAAAACACGCGACCGAACGCGCCGCCGCCGCCAAAACGCAAAAAACCCGGCTGTAAAGCCGGGTTCCCGGTTATTCCCCTTATCCGGGAGTTTGGCTGGTCGCTCCCGTTATCGGTGTATTTTGTCAGGCGATTGCATTGATCCGGCTGGCCAGCCGCGACACCTTGCGCGAGGCAGCATTTTTGTGAATGACGCCCTTGTTGGCGGCGCGGATGATTTGCGGCTGCGCCGCCTTGAGGGCCGCCTCGGCGCCCGGCCTGTCGCCGCTGGCGATGGCTTCCTCCACCTTGCGGATAGAGGAACGCATGCGCGTGCGCCTGACCTTGTTGACTTCCGTTCTGCGCGCGATCTTGCGCGCGGCCTTTTTGGCCGATGTGGTGTTGGCCATGAGTCTTTCCGCTTATCTGATAATGTTGCCGATCAGCCGTCTGCGTTCGTCCCGGTTTTCTCGCGGTGCTGTCACCGCAAGTCGGCCGGAATACAAACGACCACGGCCTTCCCGCCATGAGAAGGCCGCAGAAATTCGCCGCCTCTATAGGCGCGCCGGGCGGGCTGGTCAACGGCGCAAAGCGGCTTTGATCCGTCTTTGATCCGTCCGGCCAGCGCGGCGTTGGCGGCAGTACCGCCCGCGTTTAGCGATTCTTGAATTGCGGCTCGCGCTTTTCAATAAAGGCGGTCATGCCCTCGGCCTTGTCTTCGGTGGCAAACAGCGACTGGAACAGCCGCCTTTCAAAGCGAACGCCCTCGGCCATCGTTGTCTCATAGGCGCGGTTGACGCTTTCCTTGGTCATCAACACCGAGGGCATGGAGAAATCAGCGATCTTCTGCGCCACCTTGACCGCCTCGTCGACAATCTCGCCGGCCGGCACGATGCGCGAGACAAGCCCGGCCCGCTCCGCCTCCTCGACATCCATCATGCGGCCGGTCAGGCACATCTCCATTGCCTTGGCCTTGCCGATAAAGCGGGCGAGGCGCTGCGTGCCGCCGGAGCCGGGCATGGCGCCGATGGTGATTTCGGGCTGGCCGAATTTGGCGGTTTCGGCGGCAAGGATAAAGTCGCACATCATCGCCAGTTCGCAGCCGCCGCCCAGCGCATAGCCGGCAACGGCAGCGATCAGCGGCTTGCGGCGTTCGGCGACCCGCGCCCAGTCGGCGATGAAATCGCCCTTGTAGGCGGTGATGAAATCGAGATCGGCCATCTCCTTGATATCAGCGCCGGCGGCAAACGCCTTGTCCGATCCGGTGATGACAATGGCGCCGATCTTGTCATTGTCTTCAAAATCGTCGAGCGCGGCGTTCAGTTCGCCGATCAGCTCCGATGACAGGGCATTGAGCGCCTCGGGGCGGTTGAGCCGGATAAGGCCGGCGCGGCCGCGGGTTTCGACGATGATGGTCTCGTAAGCCATGGCGGTCCCCTGAAATCTGATCGACGATTGCAATCGCGACTTGCGCGCCAAGGCCTAGCGCTCGCGCGCGGTTCGGACAAGACCCCGCGCTTTGCTAGCGCTGGCATCGCGGACAGTAAAAGCTCGACCGGCCGGACTGGACAATGCGGGCAATCGTGCCGCCGCAGCCAGGCCGCTGGCAGGTTTCACCGGCCCGATCATAGACGGCGAAAACATGCTGGAAATAACCGAGCGAGCCATCGGCATGGACATAATCACGCAGCGATGATCCGCCGGCGGCGATGGCGTCGGCGATGACGGCGCGAACCGCTTCGGTCAGGCGGTCAAGGCGCTCACCCGCCGTCCCGTCACGGCGCACCAGCGTGCCGGCGGCGCGGCGCGGTGACAATCGGGCCCGCCACAGCGCCTCGCAGACATAGATATTGCCAAGGCCGGCAATGATCTTCTGGTCCAAAAGCACGGCCTTGAGCGGCGCGGCCCTGCCGGCGAAATGCCCGGCCAGCGCCGCCGGGTCGAGCGCATTGCCGGTCGGCTCGATGCCGAGGCCGGCAAACAGCTTATGGCTGTCGATATGCCGCCGGTCGACCAGCGTCATGAAACCAAAGCGGCGCGGATCGTTGTAGATCACCGTGCAATTCGCGCCCGCACCGCGTTCCAGGTGCAGCACGACATGGTCGTGGGCGGCGTTTTTGCCGCGCGGAAAATGAAAGCCGTCGCCGGCCTTCGCGTCTTCGCCCGTTGAAGAAACGCGGAACGAACCGGACATGCCCAGATGCATGACCAGCACCTCGCCGCTATCGAGTTCAGCCAGAAGGTATTTGGCGCGGCGGTTCAGCGCGGTGATGCGGCGGCCGGTCAGCCGGTCGGCGAAGCCGTCGGGAAAGGCGAAGCGCAGATCGGCGCGGCGCTGCTCCACGGCGGCGATCCTCGCGCCCTCTACAGCCGGGGCAAGGCCGCGGCGCACAGTCTCGACTTCCGGCAGTTCCGGCATTTTCCCGTCCTCTTTTGCGCCAGTGTCGGGATGCCGACAGACTGGTCATGTCGCGACATGGTCTGTAAAGGCGCAATCCGATAACATGGTCGGATGTCAAGCCGCAGTGCAATGCGGGGCCAGCCGGACAATGTTTTTTCATTGCTGCCCAAACCAGAGAGAGCGGAAAGACCAGACCGTCATGCGCGATTCGTCAACGCCTTCGTCTTCGAAACAATCCGGTGCTTCGTCGCAAAAGACGCCATTCGGCTTCCGCAAGGTGGCGCTGGGCGACAAACAGCATCTCGTCGACGATGTCTTTCACGGCGTTGCAAGGCGCTACGACCTGATGAACGATGTGATGTCGGGCGGCCTGCACCGGGTCTGGAAAGACGCCATGGTGTCGTGGCTGGCGCCGCCGCGCCGCGGCGATTATGCGGTGGTCGACGTTGCCGGCGGCACCGGCGACATCGCCAGGCGGATCAAGCGGCGCTCGGGCGGCAATGCCCATGTCACCGTCGCCGACATCAATGGATCGATGCTCGAAGTCGGCCGCGAGCGGGCCGAGAAGGCCGGCCTGACCGGCATCGATTTTGTCGAAGCCAATGCCGAGGCGCTGCCGTTTTCAGACGCCGGCTTCAATGCCTATACGATCGCCTTCGGCATCCGCAATGTGCCACGGATCGAAAAGGCGCTGGCCGAAGCGTTCCGGGTGCTCAAACCTGGCGGCCGCTTCCTATGCCTGGACTTTTCCGAGGTCGACGTGCCGATGCTCGACAAGGTCTATGGGGCCTATTCCTTTGCCGCCATTCCTGTGATCGGACAGGCGATCGCCGGCGACCGCGAGGCTTACCAATATCTGGTGGAATCGATCCGTACCTTTCCCAACCAGGCGCGGTTTTCGGCGATGATCGGCCGGGCCGGCTTTTCAAGGGTCAAGCATCGCAACCTGTCCGGCGGCATCGCCGCGCTTCATTCGGCCTGGAAGCTTTAGGAGTCGGCGTATTGCTTTATGCCTTTCGACTAGCGCATGCCGGCTGGATTCTTGCCCGCTCGGGCGCCTTCGGCTTCGCCGACGCCGATGCCATGCCGGCGGGCCCGGCGCGGGCGGTGCGGCTGGCGCGGATGATCGAGCCGCGCGGCCTGAGCGACGGCGAGCGCGGGCGGCGGCTTTCCGATGCGCTCAACCGGCTCGGGCCGTCCTATGTCAAGCTCGGCCAATTCCTGGCGACGCGCGCCGACATTGTCGGGGCCGAGGCCGCCGATGCATTATCGCTATTGAAAGACGATATGGCGCCGTTTCCGACCGAAGAGGCGCGGGCCATCGTTGAAGCCAATCTCGGCCGGCCGGTCGACCAGGTCTTTTCATCTTTTTCCGACTCCATCGCCGCCGCCTCGATCGCCCAGGTCCACAAGGCCGAACTGCGCGGCGATGAGGGGGATGATGAAAGCGACGAGGCGCCGGAGACCAAGTTTGTCGCCGTCAAGGTGCTCAGGCCCGATGCGCGGCGGCGCTTTGCCCGCGACCTTGCGACCTTCTATGCAGCAGCGCGGTCCGTCGAGCGCTGGCTGCCGGAAACGCGGCGGCTGAAACCGGTAACGGTCGTGCAGACGCTGGAGCGCAGCGTCATTCTGGAGATGGATCTGCGGCTGGAAGCGGCGGCTTTGTCGGAAATGGCGGAGAACACAAGCGGGGAGCCGGATTTTTACGTGCCGGGCGTGGAATGGTCGCTGATGGGCCGTGACGTGCTGGTGACGGAATGGGTCGATGCCACGCCATTATCGCGTCTCGACGCGGTCGATGCGGCCGGTCACGACCGCAAAAAGCTGGCGCAGATCGTCGTCCAGTCGTTTCTGCGCCATGCTTTGCGCGACGGCTTCTTCCACGCCGACATGCATGAAGGCAATCTGTTCGTCGATGCGGCGGGGCGGCTGGTCGCCGTCGATCTCGGCATTATGGGCCGCATCGGGCCGCAGGAGCGGCGCTTCCTGGCCGAAATCCTCTATGGTTTCATCAAGCGCGACTACAAACGCCTTGCCGAGGTTCACTTCGAGGCCGGCTATGTACCGGCGGTGCATTCGGTGGATGATTTCGCCCAGGCGCTACGCGCCATCGGCGAGCCGATCCACGGCCAGTTGGCCAGCGACATATCCATGGCGAAACTGCTCGGCCTGTTGTTCGAGATCACCGATGTATTTGACATGCAGACGCGCGAGGAGCTGCTGTTTTTGCAAAAAACCATGGTGGTGGTGGAAGGCGTGGCGCGGCGGCTCGATCCGGATTTTGACATGTGGACGACATCCGAGCCGGTGGTCGGCGACTGGATTCAACGCCATCTGGGGCCGGGCGGGCGGATCGAACAGGCCGGCGAAGGTCTGGCGGCGCTCGGCCGGCTCGCCGGCCAGCTGCCGGCCATGGCCGAGCGGGCCGAACATATTTCGCGCGAACTGGATCGTATGAGCGAGCACGGAATCCGGCTCGACGCCGAGACCGTCCAGGCGATCGCCACGGCGGAGGGGCACCGGACACGCTCTGAACGGCGGGCCTATTGGGTGATCGCCATTTCCATCGCCATTATCGCGGCAATCTTCGTTTCGGCGCTATAATAAACAAACGGCGTGCTAAAGAGGCGTCATGGCTGATCTGACAGGCAAAAGGCTGCTTCTCATTATCGGCGGCGGCATCGCCGCCTACAAGGTGCTGGAGCTGATCCGGCGCTTGAAAGAGCGCGGTGTTTCCGTGCGCGTCGTCATGACGGCGGCGGCGCAGCATTTCATCACGCCGCTATCGGTCGGGGCGTTGACCAATGAGCGGGTCTTCACCGATCTGTTCGATCTCAATGACGAGCGCGAAATCGGCCATATCCGCCTGTCGCGCCAGGCCGACCTCGTCGTCGTCGCGCCGGCCACCGCCGACCTGATGGCGAAGATGGCGAGCGGTTTTTGCAACGATCTGGCCTCCACGGCGCTGATGGCGACCGACAAGCCGGTTCTGATCGCCCCGGCGATGAATCCGAAAATGTGGGACCACCCGGCGACCCGGCGCAATGTCAAGCAACTGACGGCCGACGGCATCGCCTTGATCGGCCCGGAAGCCGGCGAGATGGCCGAAAGCGGCGAGGCCGGCATCGGCCGCATGGCTGAACCGATGGCGATCCTTGCCGCGATCGAAGAGCAACTGGCACCGGCTGAGCAACCGCTGAAGGGCCGCCGCGCCATCGTCACCTCCGGGCCGACACACGAGCCGATCGACCCGGTGCGCTATATCGCCAACCGCTCGTCCGGCAAGCAGGGCCAGGCCATCGCCGCGGCGCTGGCGGCGGCCGGTGCCGATGTGACGCTGGTCACCGGCCCGGTGGCGCTGCCGGCCCCCGATGGTGTCACCACCATCCCGGTGGAAACCGCTGAGGAGATGCTGTTTCACGTCGAGGCGGCGCTGCCCGTCGACATCGCCGTCATGGCGGCGGCGGTGGCCGACTGGCGGGTGGCGGAGGCGGCCGACAAAAAGCTCAAGAAGACCGGCAAGACCCCGCCAAAGCTGGCGCTTGCGCCAAACCCCGACATTCTCGCCACGGTCGCCGGCCACGGCAATCGCCCGGAACTGGTCATCGGATTCGCGGCCGAGACGAACGATCTCGTCAAAAATGCCAAAGCCAAGCTGGCGGCCAAGGGCTGCGACTGGATCATTGCCAATGACGTTTCGGCCAAAAGCGGCGTTGCCGGTGGCGTGATGGGCAGCGACAGCAACCGGGTGCATCTTGTCACTGCCGCCGGGGCCGGCGGCGACGATGCCTGGCCGCTCCTGAGCAAGACCGAGGTCGCAGCGCGGCTGGTGGCGCGGATCGCCGATCATTTCGGCGACGCCCGGCCGCGCCGGCGCGACGAGGCGGAAGCGCATCCCTCGTGAGCGTCAGCGTTCCGGTCACGATTCTGGCGCATGGCGAAGGCCTGCCGCTGCCCGATTATGCCAGCCAGGGCGCGGCGGGCCTCGACCTTCATGCGGCGATTGACGACGACCTGACGCTGGCGCCGGGCGCCCGGGCGCTGGTGCCGACCGGGCTGACACTGGCACTGCCGGCCGGCTTCGAAGGCCAGGTGCGGCCGCGCTCCGGCCTTGCCGTCAAGCATGGCGTCACCGTGCTCAACGCGCCAGGCACGGTTGATGCTGATTACCGTGGCGAGGTGATGGTGGCGCTGATCAATCTCGGCGATGGACCCTTTATTGTGGAGCGCGGCATGCGCATCGCCCAGCTTGTCGTCGCGCCGGTGACCCGGGCGGCGCTTAGGCAGGTCACCGATCTCGACGAGACGGCGCGCGGCGGCGGCGGTTTCGGTTCGACCGGGCTTGCCGGTGAGGCCATCAAGTCCGGTGTGAAGGACTGAAAACGGAGAATTCCGGGAGGATGAAGTGAAAACAGACTTGAACGGCACAGTTTACCGCCACGTCGCCGCGGCGATCGTTCTTTCTGTCGCCGTGCTTGCCGCCCCAATTGCGGCGAAAGCGCAGATGCCGCCGCTGGCGCAGCTCAAAATGATGGCGGAAGCCGCCAAGGGCCAATGGGTTGCCTTCCGCAACTGGGACGGCCGGCAGTGGATCTATTTCACCATTCCGGTGACCTATCATTGCGGCCTGTCGGAAATCCGCTATTCGCTGAACGGCGACGATCTGGGAGAACGCTGGCCGGTGCCGGCCTGCAACGCGCAAATGCCGTTCAATGTCGACCCTGAAAAGGACCAGATCTATCTGGCGCTCGATCCCGGCGCGGTCAGTTCGGTGAGCGTGCAACTGGTCTATGCCGACGGGACAGAGAGTGCGCTGCGCACCTATCACCCGTGTGAGAATGCCGGCGAGGCGACCTGCGGCGTGCTGGCGCAGTAGCAGGGATACGTGACAGGACGGCTCTGGCTCAACCGCCGCGCCGACGCGAAAAAGCCAGTGCGAGAGGCTTTTTCCGGCCCACCGGCGCTGATCGGAGACCGACCGCAAGAGCAGTGAAAAACCTTTCCGGAATTCGCACCCGGCACTTGCCGAAATTCGCCTGCAGGCGTACTTTTCTGCTGTCCCGGCTGCTTCGCGCTGGGCAGGACGCAAGACTGGCCGACGAGACGGTATAAAGTGAAAGGTCTTGCGCATTGCAGCCGATATTGCATGCCGCGGCACGAATTTTGCCGCACCGTCTCTGCCCGCCGTTTTGTTTGCGGTGACAACGCCGCGAAAGGAGGCAGGTGATGGGTGTCGCAATGACATTGCAGCGATATCTGGACGACAATCACGTTTCGTATGATGTGGTCACCCACAGGACGACCGGCTGTTCGACGATGTCGGCGCAATCCAGCCATATTTCGGGCAACAGCCTGGCGAAAGGCGTCGTGCTGAAGAGCGACGGCGCCTACGTTCTGGCCGTGCTGCCGGCCACGCGCCAAGTCGAACTTGCAAGACTGCAGGACCTCGTCGGCGGCCCGGTAACGCTGGCCACAGAGAACGAGGCAAGCCAGCTGTTCCCGGACTGTCAGCAGGGCGCGGTGCCCGCACTGGCGGTCGCATATGGGATTCCCGCCGTGGTCGACGGGCAACTTGACGACTGCGACGAGATTTATTTTGAGGGCGGTGATCACCGCAGCCTGGTGCACATCAGCGGCGATCAATTTGGCCGCCTGATGGACAGTATGCCGCATGGCCGGTTCGCTCGGTAAGCGCGTGGTTCGGCGATAACCTGCCAGCGGTTCGCGAACCTGGAATTGATTGCAGACAAGCTGGCGCTTGATCCGGGCGCGGTCAGTCTGTGACGCGTCTGTGCCGACGGGAGGCAGAGCGTGTCACGCACCCATCACCCTTGCGAGAATGCCGGCCAGGCGACCTGCGGCGTACTGGCGCAGTAGTTGCGCCTTGACCGGTGGATCCCGCGTCGCGCCACAAGGTCAAACCAAAATGTCTGAACCGCCTCGCAGAGGAGCGGAAGTCGGCAATGGCGCGAAATCCCGCCAGCATCAGGCCCGGCGAGATACTGGAAGCCAATATGCCGAGGCGAGTACAGGCGGCGACGCGGTATACTTACATGAGAAAATGCAAAACAGTCGGGACCGCTGGCGCCGGGATGCCGTTTTGCTCAGCCCGCGCGCTGCGGTGCTAACGTGCGCCTGCTGCTGCCCATGAAAACGGGCGACGAGGCAGGGCGATAAGACTGAACGCTGGAATGGACGGCGATTTGCCGTCCATTCGGTTCGTCTCACAGCATATTGTCCACTAGTTCTTCGGGCCTTTGCCGCGCCCCATCTCGTCGTCATCAGGCGCACTGTCGTCGTTATCGTGCTTGCCAGATTTTCCGGGATTGGAGACGTCAGCGCCGTCGGCGTTGTTGCCGTGGCCATTGTTGCTCCTGCCGCTAGTATCATCGCTGGGATCGGTGCCGCCACCGGGATCGGTGCCACCACCGGGATCGGTACCGCCACCGGGATCGGTACCGCCACCGGGATTAGTGCCGCCACCGGGCATGTCGTCGCCTCTTTCAAGGTCATTGTCAGGCGGCTGGACGCCGGGCACGGCAATGGCCGCCGTCGGCGGTGCCGAGCAGATTTCGACGTTCTGCGGCGTTATGACAAGTTTGCCAAACTCGTCATAACATTCCTCCGGCAGCTTTTGGACCTGCTGGCCGGGAACCAGGGACCGATAAAAATCCGTGGTCGCTTCACCCGCTGCCAGTGCACTGCCGGCCAAGGCAAGCGCAGAGACGGTCGCGATCAGGCGGGCTGCGTTGAGAGTGTTTCTGGAAACAAATGTCTTGGTCATAGTACCCACTCCTTGTCGATATCAGCCTCTCTCGAGGGAGATCGGGAAAGCCAAAACGAGCCAAAGGCCTAAGAACGAGCGGCGATACAGACATCGTTGGCGCCAACCCCCAGGTAAGCAGGAGGATCATGGTACCCAGGCTCCGCGGGGGATGTGGTAATTGCCACAATTGAAAATTATTTTTCCGCACCGGCGGTGGCCTGTTCCGCCAGACCCCTGCGCGGGGCGGCCCGGAAAGGGCGCCGAAGAAACTTTGTTGAATGATGCGCAGGCACTCCGACGGACCGCCCCGCATCCCCTCGCCAGCTTGGCGGGACGCTGTTTGGCATCAACCGGAGCCAGATATGGCGACCGGGGATTGGCGCGTGCGGTGTTCTCCTCTCCCGTGCCGGCGAGGGGGAGTCGGAGGATGAAAGTGAGGAGTGCTAAACCGTCTTGCCCTTGAACTTGCAGATGTCGGCGATGACGCAGGCGGCGCAGTCGGGCTTGCGCGCCTTGCAGACATAGCGGCCGTGCAGGATCAGCCAGTGATGGGCGTGCAGGCGAAACCGCTCCGGCACGACGCGCTCCAGGCCTTCTTCGACCTCCAGCGGATCCTTGCCCGGCGCCAGGCCGGTGCGGTTGCCGATGCGGAAAATATGGGTGTCGACGGCGATTGTCGGTTGTCGGAAGGCGACGTTGAGGACGACATTGGCGGTCTTGCGGCCGACGCCGGGCAGTTTTTCAAGCGCCGCGCGGTCGGCCGGCACCGTGCCGCCATGATCGCGGATCAGCTGCTCGGAGAGCGCGATGACGTTTTTCGCCTTGTTGCGGTAAAGCCCAATCGTCTTGATCGCCGCGCGCAGCCGCTCCTCGCCGAGCGCCAGCATCTTTTGCGGCGTGTCGGCAATGGCGAAAAGCGGCCCGGTCGCCTTGTTGACGCCGACATCGGTGGCCTGCGCCGACAGGACCACTGCGACGAGCAGCGTATAGGGATTGATGTAGTCCAGTTCGCCGCGCGGCTCGGGCATTTTTTGCTCAAGCCGGACAAACAGCGTCTCGATTTCGGCGCGGCTGAGCTTTGAGCGGCGGAGCGGCTTTTTGCGGCCGGACGTCTTTGAGGGCGTGCTCTTTGTCATGACGCCTCTATATTGACCGGACATGGTCCAGCGCAACGACCCGATTTGTGATTTTGATGCCAAGAATGGCAGCGGCGACGGCAAACCGGTCTTTTCAGCAACGCTGACGCCGCACCGCTCGCTCAGCCCGGAAGGCTTTGCCGTGCTGATGGCGCTTGTCGGCGGCGCCTGCTTTATCGCCGGCCTCGTGTTCTGGTCCCTTGGAGCCTGGCCGGTTGTCGGATTTCTCGGCCTCGACATCGCAATCATCTGGCTTGCATTCAAACTGAATTTCCGGGCGGCGCGGGCCTTTGAGGAGATCAGCGTGACGCCAGCGGCATTGACCATCCTCAAAGTTGCGCCGGGCGGCCGGGTTCGCGAGATTCGGCTCAATCCCTGTTGGACCAGGCTGGAGGTCACCGATCGCGGCGAGGACGGGGTGAGCGCCATCACCGTCAGCGCCCGCGGCGAGGCGGTGCCGGTCGGCGCCTTTCTCAATCCGCACGACCGCAAGAGCTTCGCCCACGCCTTCGGTGCCGCCCTGGCCGAAGCGCGGCGCTAAAGCGCATTTCCGAAAAGTGGGAACCGGTTTTCGGATAAAAATGCGCGGCAAACAAAAAAGCCGGTGTACATTTCCGAAAAGTGGAAACCGGGTTTCGGACAAAAATGCGCTCCAGGTTCACGGCGTCAAGAATCGGGTGGTTTTGCGCGTCCTCGTACCGCACATTGGCGGCAGATGGAGATGATGATGACCCAGACAAGCAGCTTTGCCAAAACCACGCCCCCGACACCCGGCCCGATGACGCCCCGCCCGGTCCCGGCCGATGATTATGCGATTATCCGCCAGGTGATCGAGCTCTTGACCGAGGCCTGGCGCGAGCAGCCGTCGCTGGAGACGATCGCAGCGCATATCGGGATGGAGCCGACGCGGCTGCAAAAACTGTTCACGCGCTGGGCCGGACTGTCGCCGAAGGCCTTCCTGCAGGCGGTGACGCTCGACCATGCGCGATTGCTGCTGGAACAATCGGCGACGGTGCTCGACACGACCTATGAGGTCGGGCTTTCCGGACCGGGCCGGCTGCACGATCTGTTCGTCACCCATGAGGCGGTGACGCCCGGCGCCTACCGGGCGCGCGGCGCCGGCCTGACGATCAGCTATGGTTTCCACCCCTCGCCGTTCGGTTCGGCGCTCGTCATGACGACCGAATACGGACTTGCCGGACTGGCCTTTGCCGATCCCGATACTGGTGCGGCCGGTGAGGATGCGGCCCTTGCCGACATGGCACAGCGCTGGCCGAAAGCGGGCTTTGTCCGTGATGACGCAGCGAGCGCAGCGCTGGCGCAGCGTATCTTCGATCCGAAAGAGTGGCGGGCCGACCGGCCGCTCAGAATTGTCATGATCGGCACCGATTTCGAAGTCAGGGTCTGGGAAACGCTGCTCAACATTCCGGTCGGCAAGGCGACGACCTATTCCGACGTCGCCCGCCATATCGACAGACCGAAGGCGGCGCGTGCCGTCGGCGCGGCGGTTGGCCGCAATCCGATCTCCTTTGTCGTGCCGTGCCACCGGGTTTTGGGCCGGTCCGGCAGCCTGACCGGATACCACTGGGGTTTGACGCGAAAACGCGCTATATTGGGCTGGGAAGCGGGCCTTGCCGCCAGCCAGTCGGCAAAAGCCGCCTGAGCGGCGGCGTAAGAGGCCGGCTTGAAACCTTGACGCGGGTGACAAAGGCGCCCATTTCCTGGAATGATTCCAAACAGTCAGGGTTTGCCTGTCGGGCGCCAGGCCATATATACAGGCCACACAGAATGGATCTGCCATGTTCATCCAGACCGAAGAAACGCCGAATCCGGCGACACTGAAGTTCATTCCCGGCGAGACCGTGCTGGCTGAGGGAACGCGCGACTTCCGCACCGCCGAGGACGCCGAAATCTCGCCGCTGGCCGCGCGCGTCTTTGCCATTGACGGCGTCACCGGCGTTTTTCTCGGTCAGGGTTTCATCACCGTCACCAAGGACGAGATCGACTGGCCGCAGATCAAGCCGGCCGTGCTCGGCGCGATCATGGAACATTACATGTCCGGCGCACCGGTGCTTTCCGGCGATGGCGGTTCAGAAACCAGCGGCGAGTTCTTCGATGAAGCCGATACGGACACCGTGACGGTGATCAAGGAGCTGATCGATACGCGGGTTCGTCCGGCAGTCGCCAATGATGGCGGCGACATCACCTTCCAGGGCTACAAGGAAGGCGTCGTCTACCTGCATATGCGCGGTGCCTGCGCCGGCTGCCCGTCCTCAACCGCGACGCTGAAACACGGCATTGAAAACCTGCTCAAGCATTTAGTCCCGGACGTGCAGGAAGTCCGCCCCATCTAGTCCTAAGCGGTCGGCATGCTGATTCTCGCCCTCGACACCGCCGGAGAGAACTGCGCCGTCGCCCTGGCGAAAACCGGCGACGGCTTGAGCGTGCTTGCGCGGCGCAACGAGGTGATCGGGCGCGGCCATGCGGAACGGCTGATGCCGATGATCGGTGAGGTGCTGGCCGAGGCCGGGCTGACTTATGCCGATCTTGAGCGCATTGCCGTCACCACCGGCCCCGGCTCCTTTACCGGTACCCGCATCGGCGTTGCCGCGGCGCGCGGCTTGGCGCTGGCGCTCGCCATTCCGGCGGTCGGGGTGGGCGTGCTTGATGCCCTGATTGAAGCGGCGGGGGTTGAGGCCAACGACGTCATCGTCGCGGCGCTCGATGCAAGGCGCGGGGAAATCTACGCCAAGGCCATCAGGCCCAACGACGGCAAGATAATATATGATGCGCAGGTGACAACGGCCGCGGACCTTGCACAAGCGATTGCCGGATTAGGTGGCGAGCCGGTCACCCTCACCGGATCGGCCGCTGCGAGTGTTGCGCAGGTGCTCAGCGAGAGGGGTGTTATGGCCGCTATCGCCGGCGAGGCCGCCTCAGCCGATATCAGCACTATCGCGGCATTGGGAGCGCTGGCTGAAAGCGGTAAATCGCCTGCGCCGCTTTATCTGCGGCCGCCGGACGCCAAGCCGCAGACCGGCATGGCGGTGGCGCGAAAATGATCGGCAAGGGTCTTGGCTTCGGCGGCGTTCTGGGCCGGCCGGAAATCGTCGTCCGGACAGCGTCGGTGGAGGACGCGACGATGATCGCCGCCATCCATGGTGAATCCTTCGCGCGTGGCTGGAGCGACGGCGAGATCGAGGCACTGATGCGCCAGGACAATGTCGCGGCGCTGGCGGCTGAATACCGCAATGTGTTCGGCCACAGCAACGCTGCCGGGTTCGTTCTGTTTCGCAGCGCCGCCGACGAGGCGGAAATCCTGACTGTCGCCGTCAATCCGGCGAGCCGCCGGCGCGGCGTCGGCCGGGCACTGATGGAGGAGGCCATCCGCCGGCTCTACGCAGAGCGGATCGGCAGTCTTTTCCTTGAAGTCGATGGCGGCAACGCGGCGGCGATCGCGCTTTACGAAATGCTTGAATTCATCCCCGTCGGGGAGCGAAGCGGCTATTATGCCCACGGCGCCACGCCGGCACGCGGCGCGCTTGTCATGCGCCGGGACATCCGTTAGGCCGTGCGCCATATCAACGAACGGGGCCGGACGTGAGCGCTAATATAGCAAGCACTCTGGAAGCGGAATGCGTCGCCAAGGGCATGCGCATGACGGAACAGCGGCGTATCATTGCGCGGGTTCTGGATGCGTCCGACGACCATCCGGACGTGGAGGAGCTTTACCGCCGCGCCTCGAAGGTCGATGCGCATATTTCCATTTCCACCGTCTACCGCACCGTCAGGATGTTCGAGGATGCCGGCATCATCGAGCGCCACGAATTTGGCGATGGCCGTTCGCGTTACGAGACCATTCCGGACGAACACCACGACCATCTGATCGATCTGCGCAGCGGCAAGGTGATCGAATTCCGCGACGAGGAGATCGAACGCCTGCAGGAGCGCATCGCAAAAAAACTCGGCTACCGGCTGGTCGACCACCGTCTGGAGCTCTACGCGGTGCCGGGTGATGCCGATGAGGCAGACGACTGACCGGAGATGATCGGCAAGGTTCGATTATCGGTTACGATCCTTCTGGCCACGCTCTCGCTGCTGGTGCTTTTGCCGTTTCATTTCATCGCCATCGCGATCGGCGGCCCCAATGCCGGAGCGGTAACGATGCGCTGGCACCGCTTCGCGCTGTTTTTGATGGGCGTGAAAGTGACGGTGCGCGGCACGTTGGCGCCGGGCCGGCCGCTGCTGCTTTTGTCCAATCACATGTCGTGGCTCGACATTCCGGTTCTGGCGAGCCGAGTGCCACTATCCTTCATCGCCAAGAAGGAGGTCGCAAGCTGGCCGGTCATCGGCTGGCTGGCAAAGCTGCAGCGCTCGGTTTTCGTCGACCGGGAGCGCCGGCACCGGACCGGGCATGTCGCCGACCAGGTTGCCGGACGGCTGGCGCGCGGTGACATTATCGTGCTTTTCGCCGAAGGCACGTCGAGCGACGGTAATACGGTTCTGCCGTTCCGCTCAGCCCTGATCGGCGCCGCGCACAGGGCTTTGGACGGCGAAAAAAGCGCCACGGTGCAGCCGGTGGCCCTTGCCTATACGCGCATGCAAGGCCTGCCGCTCGGCCGGCAGCACCGGGCAAAGGTCGCCTGGTTCGGTGACATGGATCTGGCGCCGCATTTGAAGGCCGTGCTTTCCAGCGGCGCGATCGATGTCGAGGTGGTGTTCGGGCCACCCCATGACCTGACA
The DNA here is from genome assembly GCA_945787495.1 of uncultured Afifella sp. GTDB lineage: Bacteria > Pseudomonadota > Alphaproteobacteria > Rhizobiales > Afifellaceae > CALZIL01. The sequence goes on from CALZIL010000021.1 coordinate 20,059, forward strand.
TCGCAGAGCGACCGAAAGGCGGTGGCGGGGCAAGCCGGCGCATTTGTAAAAAAGACCGTCGCCCGGCTCAATGCCGGCCATGACCCGGCAGCGGCTCAATAGTAGCTCGGGGCAACCTCTGGCGGATCGCGGTGAGATGGGTTAAAGGCGGATATCAGACCTGTCACGATGAGTGGTTCCGCCCTCCATGAGCGAGGCGAAGAAGACAGTCTTTATCAAGACCTATGGCTGCCAGATGAACGTCTACGATTCCGATCGTATGGCGGACGTGCTGGCGCGTGAGGGCTATCGGCCGGTCGAATCGCCCGAAGGCGCCGATCTGGTCGTGCTCAACACCTGCCATATTCGCGAAAAGGCGGCCGAAAAGGTCTATTCGGAGGTTGGCCGGCTCAAACCGCTGAAAGAGCATGCCCGCAAGGCCGGGCGCACCATGCAGATCGCCGTCGCCGGTTGCGTCGCGCAAGCCGAAGGCGAGGAGATCGTGGCGCGGGCGCCGATTGTCGATGCGGTGATCGGGCCGCAAAGCTATCACCGGCTGCTGGCGGTGCTGGCGCGGGCTGCGCAGGGTCAGTCGGCGATCGACACCGATTTTCCCGATGAGGACAAGTTCGATCACCTGCCAAAGATCGGCGGCAACGGTACGGCGGCGGCCGGCCAAAACGGGCCGGTCAGTGCGTTTTTGACGGTGCAGGAAGGCTGCGACAAGTTCTGCACCTTCTGCGTCGTGCCCTATACGCGCGGCGCGGAAGCCTCGCGGCCCGTCGAGCAGATCGTTTCAGAGGCGGAACGTCATATTGCGCGCGGCGCCCGCGAGATCATGTTGCTCGGCCAGAACGTCAATGCCTATCATGGCGCCGGTTTGGACGGCGGCGACTGGCCGCTGGCGCGGCTTCTGGCGCGTTTGTCGGACATTCCCGATCTTGAGCGGCTGCGCTATACGACCAGCCATCCGCGCGACATGAGTGACGACCTGATTGCCGCCCATCGCGATCTGCCCAGACTGATGCCCTATCTGCACCTTCCCGTGCAGTCCGGTTCAGACCGGATTCTGGCTGCGATGAACCGCCAGCATTCAGCCGATGATTACCGGCGACTGGTTGAAAGATTGCGCCAGGCGCGGCCCGATCTGGCGCTGTCGGGCGATTTCATCGTCGGCTTTCCCGGCGAAAGCGACACCGATTTTGACGAGACGATGCGGCTTGTCGCCGATATCGGCTATGCCCAGGCCTATTCCTTCAAATACAGCCCGCGGCCCGGCACGCCCGCGGCCGATGCGGCCGACCAGGTGCCCGATCCGGTCAAGGCGGAGCGGCTGCAGCGCTTGCAAGAACTGCTGCAAGCCCAGCAGACAGCCTTCAATGCCGCCATGCACGGCCGCACCATGGATGTGCTTCTGGAAAAGCCCGGCCGCAGGCCCGGCCAGCTCGTCGGCCGTTCGCCATGGCTGCAGGCGGTTCATGTCGACGCGCCGGCGGACATCATCGGCACGATCGTGCCGGTGCGGATCGAAACGATTGGCGCGAACTCTCTGTTTGGATCGCTGACCGGGCCGGCCGCGGCGAGGTCGGGGCAGGCTTCGGATCGCGATGCGATCGGAGCGATCGCCTGATGGCGGGCACCGGCGGCATGCCCGTTGCGGAGAACGAGCAGGGCAACCAGAAGCTCGATCTCGTCTTCGACGACAATCGTTTGGCCGGCGCGCTGTTCGGCGAGTTCGACCAGAATCTGGCGCTGGTCGAAAAGCGCATCGGCGTCGACGCGGTCGCCCGCGGCAACATGGTGACGCTGACCGGCACGACCGATGAGATCAGCCGCGCGCAGCGGGTGCTGGAATCGCTTTATGACCGGCTGATGGAAGGCCATGACATTGCTTCGGGCGACGTGGAGGGCGCCATCCGCATGGCCGAAGCGCCGGAATCGCAACTCTCGCTGCCGACGCTCGATGAATCCTCGCGCCTGAAGTTTTCCTCCATCGCCACCCGCAAGCGCTCGGTGGTGGCGCGCACGCCGATGCAGGACGCCTATATCCGCGCCATGGACCGCTGCGAACTGGTCTTCGGCATCGGCCCGGCCGGCACCGGCAAGACTTATCTTGCAGTTGCCCTGGCGGCGGCCTATCTGGAGCGCGGCGATGTCGACCGCATCATTTTATCGCGCCCGGCGGTAGAGGCCGGCGAGCGGCTCGGCTTTTTGCCCGGCGACATGAAGGATAAGGTCGACCCTTATCTGCGGCCGCTTTACGACGCGCTTTACGACATGATGCCGGCGGAAAAGATCGAACGCGGCCTGCAATCGGGAGTGATCGAAGTGGCGCCGCTGGCCTTCATGCGCGGCCGGACATTGTCGCACTGTGTGGTGATTCTCGACGAGGCGCAGAACACCACCTCCATGCAGATGAAAATGTTTCTGACGCGCCTGGGCGAAAACGCAAAAATGGTCGTCACCGGCGATCCCTCGCAGATTGACCTGCCGCCGGGCCAGGTTTCGGGGCTGAGGCAAGCGACACGCATCCTCGAGGGCATCGGCGATGTCGACATCATCCGCTTTACCGGCGCCGACGTGGTCCGCCATCGCTTGGTGCAGGATATCGTCGCTGCCTATGACCGCGAAACCGGGCCTGATGGTGGCCGGGGTTCGTGAGTCGGGCCTCATGAGCCGGGACTCGTCCGGCCGGCCGGTCACGGTCGACATTGTGATTGAGGCCGGCGCCTGGCCGCCGCAAGCCGCCCTTGCCGAAATTGCCAAAGGAGCGGTCGAAGCTGCCGTTTCGGTTGCCGGCATTGCGGACCGAATTGGTCCTTCGGCAAGCGTTGGTGATAGCGAAGTCAGTATCGTATTTACCGATGATGCCGCGATCCGCGTCCTCAACAAGCGCTGGCGCGATAAGGACAACGCGACCAATGTGCTGTCCTTTGCCCAGGACGGTCCGGGACGGCAGGCCGGGATGCTCGGTGATATCGTACTGGCGCAGGAAACCGTCGCGCGTGAAGCCACGCTTGAAGGCAAGCTTTTGAACCATCATATCGCGCATATGATTGTTCACGGCTTCTTGCATCTTTTGGGTTACGATCATCAAAACGACAAAGACGCGGAAACAATGGAAGATCTGGAGCGCAAGGCTCTCAAGCTGATCGGAATCGCCGATCCTTATGCCTGCGCCGGCACGGAAGATGACTGACGAGGACATACGAAGTCGATTGCCGTCCGATGACGGCGCTGATCCATCGACAAGCCTGGGCGGCCGGCTGCGGTCGGGCATACGCGGCCTGTTCGGCCTGCGCCAGAACGGCTCGGCGCGAGCCGAAATCGAAGAAGCCCTGGCCGCCGACGAGGCTGCCGGCGCGGCGTTTTCACCCGAAGAGCGGACCATGCTCAGGGCCGTGCTCAAGCTCGCCGACATGCGGGTGGAAGACGTCATGGTGCCGCGCGCCGACATCGACGCCGTCGACATCCAGACGCCGATTGCCGATTTGCTGATGGCCTTTGCCGAGGCCGGCCACTCGCGCATGCCGGTCTACCGCGAGACGCTCGACGACCCGATCGGCATGACGCATATCAAGGATGCGATGATCTGGATTACCCGCTCGGCCGGCGGCAAGACGCCAAAGGCAGGCGAGAAGGATGCGGGAGACGGCGCGGCCGCCCTCGATCTGACGGCGGTCGATCTCAGCCAGACCCTGCATACGGCCGGGATCGTTCGTCCGGTGCTGTTCGTTCCCCCTTCCATGTCGGCACGCATGCTTTTGGGCAGGATGCAGGCCAGCCGCACCCAGATGGCGCTGGTCATCGACGAATATGGTGGCACGGACGGGATCGTCTCGCTGGAAGATCTGGTGGAGATCATCGTCGGCGAGATCGAGGACGAGCATGACGAGGCGGAGGAGCCGGCGATCGAAAAAGTCGCGGCGGGCCAATATGTCGCCGATGCGCGAACGCCGATCGAGGATGTGCGCGAACTGATCGGCCCCGCCTTCGATGTCGGCGAACACGACGAGGACGTCGACACGATCGGCGGGCTTGTCTTCTCCCTGGTCGATCGCGTTCCGGTGCGCGGCGAGATCATCAATGCGCTGGATGGATTCGAATTCGAGGTGCTCGATGCTGATCCGCGGCGCATCAAGCGGTTACGGATCCGCGAGCGCCGTAAAGCACGCCATCCTGCCCGTGCAAAGACCGGCGTTGCCGGGACCGAGCCGCCCGAGCGCGAGCCGGCCCCCGATAACATAGCCGGAGGCGTCGGCGAAACCACCGGTGGCCCGGATAACAGCAAGCGGGCAGCAGCCAAGTCTTGATTTCCGCGCCATATGCCTCTCACCCAATACCAACGGTTGATCCTATTGGCCCATATGATGGAACAAAACCGTTCACCGGCTAGGCGCTTCGCGACGGGCGATGCGGGGCATCGTTCTAGCGGAGCAACGCTGTCCGGTGGGCGATTTTGTGCCACCGAAGGCCGGACTACTTTGGCTTTTGGACGTCGTTGCGATCGGCTCGTGGTACCGGTACCAAGTCGCCAATCGCGCCTAGCCAAAAGCCAAAGTACAACCGTTGGTATAAGGTTGCAGGCTGATCGATTCGCAAATTGATTCGGCGAACGGATCGACGCCAGAAGCGGCGGGGGCAAAAGCGACAGGCATGGATCGACTTGCACAGGCGGTGATCCTGTCCTGGGGATGGCGCCGTCGCTTCATTGCGCTTGCGAGCGGCGCATTGTCGGCGCTGGCGCAGGCGCCGTTTTTCGCCTTTCCGGTTCTGTGGCTAACCTTCCCGGTTTTCGTCTGGCTGCTCGACGGTTCCGTCGCCACGGCCAGGCGCGGCGGCGCGCGGCGGTTCTGGCCGGCCTTTTCCGCCGGCTGGTGGTTCGGCTTCGGCTATTTCCTGGCCGGCCTGTGGTGGATCGGAGCGGCGTTTCTGGTCGATGCGGAGCAATTCGCCTGGCTTTTGCCGCTTGCCGTCATCGCCCTGCCCGCCGGGCTGGCGCTGTTCTGGGGGCTGGCGGCAGCTTTTGCGCAGCTGATCTGGCGCGACGACTGGCGGCGTATTCTGGCGCTGGCCGCTGCTCTTGGCGCGGCGGAATGGGCGCGCGGCCATGTTCTCACCGGTTTTCCCTGGAACGCCATCGGCTATGCGCTGACGGCCGGCGAGGTGCTGATGCAATCGGCCGCCGTGTTCGGTCTGCATGCGCTCAATATCCTGGCTGTGGTGATTTTTGCCGCACCGGCCGCTTTTGTGCCGCCCGGCGCGCAGGCACGGCGCAATATCGCCATACCGGCACTGGCCGTGGCCGGCCTTGCCGGCCTCGCTTTATTCGGCTTCATCCGGCTCGGTCAGGCGCCGCGGGCGAACGTTCCGGACGTGCAGATCAAAATTGTGCAACCGGCCATCGATCAGGCGGAAAAATGGAAGCCTGAGAACAAGCAGGCGATTTTCCAGTCTTTCCTGGACTTGAGCGGTGAGGGCGGCCTGCCGGAGAACGGCACCGGGCTGGTTCTGGTCTGGCCGGAATCGGCCTTTCCCTTCGCGCTGACGGAAGAACCGGGTGCGCTGGCGGCGATCGGTACGATGTTGCCGGACGGAGCCGCGCTGGTCACTGGCGCCGCCCGCGTGGAAGCAAATGTCGGCGGTTCCGTCACCGATGCGGGAACCGATAGCGGCCGGCGGGTTTTCAACAGCGTCTATGTCATCAACGACCGTGGTGAAATCGACGATGCGTATGACAAAGTGCACTTGGTGCCGTTCGGCGAATATCTGCCGTTTCAGCAAACGCTTGAGTCGCTCGGGCTGCAGCAGCTGACGAAGCTGCGCGGCGGATTTTCGGCCGGACCGCGGCGGCGGGCGCTCTCCCTGCCGGCGGCGCCGGCATTCTCGCCGCTGATTTGTTATGAGATCGTTTTCCCCGGCGAAGTTCTCCCCGACGATCTCAGGCCCGGCTTTCTGCTCAACGTCACCAATGATTCCTGGTATGGCCGCACGCCCGGCCCCTATCAGCACATGCACCAGGCGCGGGTCCGGGCGGTCGAGGAAGGCCTGCCGCTGGTGCGGGCCGCCAATACCGGCATTTCCATCGTCAGCGACCCGTTCGGGCGAATCAGTGCGCGCGCCGCTCTTGGCGAAAAAACGTCGATCACTGCGCCATTGCCAAGCGCCATCGATCCGCCATTTTCGTCGCGTCATGGTTACTACGTATTCTTAATTCTACTACTGGTTGTATTTTTAGTGACACTACCGCACCGATCGCGTGCAAATTGATTCGATTTTTACTTAGTTTTTAATGTTCGTTTGACTTCAAAGCGATGGCGGAACATCGTCCGGCAGTTGAGAACGCGAACCCTTTTCGCCTTAAAGGATAAATCGCGCCGACCGGCTTGGGGGCCGAAACCAGAGCTGAGAGCCAATATCGGGGCAATGATGACGAAAAAAACCACAACATCGGCCAAGCGGCCCAACAGTACCGATGCCTATGTCGGTAGCAGGGTACGCATGCGTCGGAAGATGCTGGGCATGAGCCAGGAAAAACTTGGCGAGCAGCTCGGCATTACCTTTCAACAGGTACAGAAGTACGAAAAGGGCGCCAACCGGGTCGGAGCAAGCCGGTTGCAGACGATTTCGCAGGTCCTTGAAGTGCCGATCGGCTACTTCTTTCCGCAGGAACCGGCTGCCGTCGGCGGCATGGGTGAAAGCGCCCAGAGCGACTATATCTCCGACTTCATGATGTCGTCGGAGGGGATCGAACTGAACCGCGCCTTCGCACAGATCAAGGATCCCAAACTGCGCCGCAAGGTCATCGATCTCGTGCGCACAATGGCTGCGTCGGAAGCCAACTGACCAGACAAGCGAGCGGCGGTCGCCCCTTCGCACTATCGCCACCCTTGACGATTGCCGCGTGCCGGGGCAAGTCACGGTGCCGCTTGCCCGGGGTGTGTCCCCGGGCAAGCGGCGGCGCGCGGGGCAAGACATCACGGCCGCGCCGCCGGTTCCGTTCAATGCAATTTGGCAACGCAATTTTTCAAGGTTGGACAACGTGGCGCCACGGTCTTTTCATTTTACAAGCGAATCCGTTTCCGAAGGACATCCCGACAAGGTTTGCGACCGCATCTCCGATGCCATTGTCGATGCCCATATCGCGGCACTGCCGGAAGCGCGCGTTGCCTGCGAGACGCTGGCGACGACAAATCGGGTGATTATTGCCGGTGAACATCGCGGCGCCGATACGGTGACATCGAGCGGGTGACGCGTGAAGCCATACGCGACATCGGCTACACGCAGAATGGATTCCACTGGCAAAGCGTGGAAATCGAGAACCTGATGCACGAGCAGTCGGCCGACATCGCCCAGGGTGTTGACGGCCATGCGACCAAACCGGAGGGCGCCGGCGACCAGGGCATCATGTTCGGTTATGCTTGCCGCGAAACGCCGGAACTGATGCCGGCGCCGATCCATTATGCCCACCGCATCCTGCGTTTGCTTGCCGAAGCACGCCATTCCGGCCGCGAACCGGCGCTGGGCCCCGATTCCAAATCGCAGGTCACCGTCGCCTATGAGGACGGTGTTCCCAAAAAGGTCGACGCCATCGTTTTGTCGACCCAGCATCTCGACGAGACGCTGACCTCCGATGACATTCGGGCCCTGGTGGCACCCTATGTCCGCGAGGCGCTGCCGGAGGGCTGGATCACCAACGAGACCGCATGGCACGTCAATCCGACCGGAAAATTCGTCACCGGCGGACCGGATGGTGATGCCGGCCTGACCGGCCGCAAGATCATCGTCGACACCTATGGCGGTGCGGCGCTGCATGGCGGCGGCGCTTTTTCGGGCAAGGATCCGACCAAGGTCGACCGGTCGGCGGCCTATGCAGCGCGCTATTTGGCCAAAAATGTCGTTGCCGGCGGCTTTGCCGATCGCTGCACGATCCAGCTTTCCTATGCGATCGGCGTGGCGCAGCCTTTGTCGATCTATGTCAATACCCACGGCACCGGCTCGGTTGCCGAGGAGACGGTCGAGGCAGCGCTGTCCAAGGTCATGGACCTTTCGCCAAAAGGCATCCGGGGCCATTTGCAGATGAATCGTCCGATCTATGCACGCACGGCGGCCTATGGCCATTTCGGCCGCGAACCGGACGCCGACGGCGGCTTTTCCTGGGAAAAGACCGATTTGACCGGAGCCATCGACGCGGCGCTTTGAAGTCGCGTCCTGCGATGCCGGCGCGGCACGATTCCTTTTACGGCCGGCGCAAGGGCAAGCCATTAAGGCCGGGGCAGGCGGAACGGTTGACGCGGCTGCTGCCGGTCTTGCGAATCGATACGGCCCAACCGCCACCCGATCCGTTTTCCGCGCTGTTTGCGGTCCCGGTAACGGCGATCGTGCTGGAAATCGGCTTCGGTGGCGGCGAGCGGTTGGTCCACGAAGCCGCGGCCGCCCCGCAAACCGGCCATATCGGCATTGAGGTCTTCGAGGCCGGCCTTGCCAAGGCGGCGGCGGCAATTGACAAAAGCGGCCTCGCCAACATCCGCCTTTATGACGGCGACGCCGGGCCGTTGCTCGACTGGCTGCCGGCCGGCTCGATCGCGCGGATCGATCTGCTCTATCCCGATCCCTGGCCGAAGCGGCGGCACTGGAAACGGCGCTTCGTCAATGCCGCCAATCTGCAACGCATTGCGCGCGTGCTTGAGCCCGGCGGAACCTTCCGCTTCGCCAGCGACATTGCCGCCTATGTGGACTGGACGCTGCAGCATGTGCGGCGCGAGCCGGCGCTAATCTGGACGGCCGAGACGGCGGACGACTGGCGCCGGCCATGGCCGGACTGGCCGGGCACCCGTTACGAGGCCAAGGCGATTGGCGAAGGCCGTCGGCCGGCCTATCTGACATTCCGCAGGACCGGTTGAGCCGTGCTGGCTGGCCGGCCGAATCCAATTCAGGCGAGCAGAAAGACCCCGTCGCGGCGCGGATCGCCGGCGCCGGCGTAACCGCCGGGCCCGGCTTCGGCCCAGTGCACGCCGCCAAAGTAGAGCGAGCGCTCCGGCCAGGCCTTGGCGCCGGGGAAGCTTTCAAGCAGTGCGTCCATCTCGTCCCATTCCGCCGCCGCCTCGATATCGAGGTGCCCTTCTTCCAGATGCAGCCGCGGCGCCGTCACCGCTTCGGCCGGTGTCTTGCCATCCAGAAACCGCGACGCCAGCGCCTGGAAGATCGCCGTGCGGATGCGATTGGAGCCGCCGGAGCCGAGCGCCGCCAATGTGCCGTCGGCCAGGCGCGCAATGGTCGGCGCCATCATTGAGGACAGACGGGTGCCGGGCCGCCAATTGTGGAAGCCGTCCGGATTGAGATCGGCTTCGCCGAGCATGTTGTTCAGCATGAAGCCGAAGTCACCAAGGATGCGGCCATTGCCCTCGCCATTGGTGACGGTGGCTGAAGCGGCGCGGCCCTCAGCATCGATGACGCTGATATGGGTCGTGCCGCGAACCGCCAGAGAACCGGTTGCCTTTTCGCCTGAAAGGCCGAGCGTCTCAAAAATGGCCGCGCCGTCGCGCCGCCAGGCGCTATCGATCCGGGCGATCGAGCCGGCGCGCTGCATGGCCGAGCGCGGTTCGCGCGCGGCGATGTAATCGGCCAGCATGGCGCCGGCCAGCACACCGCCCAGGGCCGGCGGCGGATTGAGCCAGATCGTAGCATCACCGATGGTGAGTTCGACCGGTTGGCGTTCGCCCACCTGATAAAGATCGAGGTCGTCGGCGCGAAGATGGCCGCCGAAGGTTTCGCATTCCTCCAGCATGGCTTCGGCAATCGAAGCCTGCCGGCCCTCGGCGATCATCGCCAGCGCTTCGCCCAGCGCCGGATTGACCAGCCTTTCGCCGGCGCCGAGCAGCCGGCCGCCGGGCGCGAAGATGGCCCGCGCCTCAGGTGTCCAGGTGAGGATCGGCGCGACGACGTCGAACAAATAGGCCTGGAACGGCGTGACGGTGACGCCGCCCGTGGCGAGGCTGACGGCCGGGACGATCAGATCGGCCATCGCCATGGTGCCGAGCGCCGCATGGACGGCCTTGATGCCGGGCACGAAGCCGGGCACCGCTGCGGCGCCGGCGCCGATATGAAACGCCTGAACGGTGGCGCCGAAATCGGCTAAGACCTCGGTGAATTCGATCGTATCGGGATCGCGCCTCACCCTGGGCGCATCGCAGAAGAAATCAAACAGCCGTGCCGTTCCGGCGTTCTGGCCGCCGGCCTCATCGCCCTCATGGGCCATCAGGAAGCCGCCGCCACCGGGCGCGGCGAGCACCGGCTCGCAAACGCAGGCCGCCCACAGACCGGCAATGATGGCGTCAAAGGCATTGCCGCCGGCGCGCAATATCTCCACCGCCGCTTCGGCGGTCGCCTTGTGGCCGGCAGCCACGGCGCCCTTTTGCCCGGCTTTTGTCATTGCCGACGCCTAACGCAGACTTGCCGGGCCGGCAATCCGCGTGGTTCAGGGCGCAATGGCCAGACGAGGATCAGGCCGCCGGAGCCGCGCTCTGAAGCGTCGGCGCGGCAGCGCAGATTGCCGGATCCAGGCCGTCGACATATTGCGCGAAATTGTCGGTGAACATGGCCACCAGATTCGCCGCCTGGGCATCATAGGCGGCCGGGTCGGCCCAGGTCGCGCGTGGATCGAGCAGCATGTTGTCAACGCCCGGGACCGCCTTGGGCACGGCAAGGCCGAACCACGGCTCGGTGCGAAACTCGGCCTTGTTCAGCGAGCCGTCGAGGGCGGCGGTCAACAGCGCCCGGGTGGCGGCGATCGGCATCCGCGAGCCCTTGCCGTATTCGCCGCCGGTCCAGCCGGTATTGACGAGCCAGCAATCGACGTTGTGGCGCTCGATGTGATCGCGCAGCAATTCACCGTAAACCTTCGGCGGGCGCGGGATGAACGGCGCGCCGAAACAGGTGGAGAAGGTCGCCTGCGATCCGACGAGACCGCGCTCGGTGCCGGCGACCTTGGCGGTGTAGCCGGACAGGAAATGGACGATCGCCTGTTCCGGCGACAATCGCGCGATCGGCGGCAGGACACCAAAGGCGTCGCATGTCAGCATGACGATGTTTCGCGGCTGGCCGGCGCGGCCGGTCAATATGGCATTGTCGATGAAATGCATCGGATAGGCGCAGCGGCCGTTCTCCGTCAGGCTGGCATCATCGAAATCGGGCTCGCCGGTGTCGGCATCCAACACAACATTCTCCAGAACCGAGCCAAAGCGCTGCGTCGTCGCATAGATTGCCGGTTCGGCCTCTTGCGACAGATTAATCGTCTTGGCGTAACAGCCGCCCTCGAAATTGAAAATGCCGTTGTCGCCCCAGCCGTGCTCGTCGTCGCCGATGAGCGGGCGCGCCGGATCGGTGGACAGTGTCGTCTTGCCGGTGCCCGACAGGCCGAAGAAAATGGCGACATCGCCGTCCGGACCGGCATTTGCCGAGCAATGCATCGGCATGATGCCGCGTTCGGGCAGCATGTAGTTGAGAACGGTGAAAACCGACTTCTTCATTTCGCCGGCATAGGCGGAACCGCCGACCAGAATCAGACCGCGAGCAAGGTCCATGGCGATAACGGTTTCCGTCCGGCAACCGTAACGGGCCGGGTCGGCGCGGAAAGTCGGCAGATCGATGATTGTCAGGTTAGGCGAAAACGCTGCCAGATCGGCGCGGTCGGGACGGATTAAAAGATTGCGGATGAACAGATTGTGCCAGGCCAATTCGCAATAAAGGCGCACGGAGATCTGCGTGTCGGGATCGGCGCCGGCGTAAAGGTCCTGGGCATAAAGACGGCGGCCACCGGCATGGGTCTGCATGTCGGCCAGCAAGCGATCGAAGGCTTCGGGCTCCATCGCCCCGTTGCCGTCCCACCAGATGGTGTCTTCGGTTGCTGCATCGCGGACGATGAATTTGTCCTTTGGCGAGCGGCCGGTGTGTTCGCCGGTTGTTGCCGCAAGCGGGCCGCTGGCTGCGAGCCTTGCTTCACCGTTGCCAATGGCATGTTCATAAAGGGCGGCTTCGGAAAGATTCCATTCAATTGTCGCGGCGTTGCCCAAATCAATTGCCGCATTCGCTTCCTGCCGGTCCGAACTCATTATTATCGTTGTCCTGGCGGGCAACATGCAATTTCCAAATAAAACTGCCGCAAATCAGCGCATCGCCGGGCGAGTGCCGGTCAGGAAATGCCGGCAAATACCGCCGGATCGATGTCGGCGATACGGCCAAAGCCGGCAACCAGATGGGCACTTTGCGGCGCGAAGCGGTAGAACCGGAAATCGCCAAAGCCGGCATAATCGGCGGCGCCGGGATGGCGATCCAGATAGACCGGTGCAGCGATGTCCGGGTCGCCGGCAAGCGTGACGCCGCCGACGAGCGTCAGGCGCGGCAGGGTGAGCGGATCATCGTCAGCACCGGCCCGCGTATCAGAAGGCGCATCGCCGATGTCGGCGCCGCTGCCGACAATCAGCAGCGAAGTACGGGGATCACCTTTCAGGTTGGTGGTGTGGACAGCCAGATCCGACAACAGCAGGACTAGGGTGCCGGTGCGCGGATCGGGCGCAACGCCGGCCCAGGAGTTGAACGGCATACCGTCTCCCGACACGGTCGCCAGCGATGCCTGCCGCGCCTTGCGCCACAGGGACGTCGCGGCGGCCGCCGGATCAAAGCCGGAACTTGTCATCTTCCGCTCCGTTAACAGCATTCATCTGCGTGCTTGCCACAATTTGTTCGCATTCTGTATCATAACGCTGGCAGGTCATACGCGCCGGTGCCAATCCGCGCCGGCAGCCAAGGAGAAATCCGATGCCGACCATCGCGCTTGTTGACGACGATCGCAACATTTTGACTTCGGTTTCGATGACACTGGAATCGGAAGGCTACCGCGTCCAGACCTATCTTGACGGTTCGACCGCTCTGGACGGTCTCAACCAGAACCCACCCGATCTTGCCATTCTCGACATCAAGATGCCGCGCATGGACGGCATGGAACTGTTGCGCAAGCTGCGCCAGAAATCGGACATGCCGGTGATCTTCTTAACGTCCAAGGACGACGAGATCGACGAATTGTTCGGCTTGAAAATGGGCGCCGACGATTTTATTAAAAAACCGTTCTCGCAGCGGCTGCTGGTGGAACGGGTCAAGGCGGTTCTGCGCCGGGCGCAACCGCGTGATATTGGCCCGGCCCGCGACGGCGAAGCCACCAAGGTGCTGGAGCGCGGCGCCCTGACCATGGACCAGGAACGGCATACCTGCACGTGGAATGGCCAGAACGTGACCTTGACGGTGACGGAATTTTTGATCCTTTTCGCACTGGCGCAGCGTCCAGGCGTCGTAAAAAGCCGCAATGCGCTGATGGACGCGGCCTATGAGGATCAAGTTTATGTGGACGACCGAACCATTGACAGCCATATCAAACGGTTGCGCAAGAAGTTCAAAGTCGTCGACAATGACTTTAACATGATTGAGACGCTCTATGGCGTCGGCTACCGGTTCAGGGAGGCCTGATCGCCGGAAGTCTCAAAATGAGAAACCCGGCTGAGACATGGTTGCCGAAACGCACCGATCCAAAGTACCTGCCGCGAGCACGTCGAGCGTTGACGTATCAAAGGGTGGGCTGAAACGCATCAAGGCAGTCCTGGCTCCGCTCGGCATCGTTTTTCGGCCGGTGGGCGGATTTATCGGCGGCATCGCCCGTTCCAGCACGTCCAGCCTGACGCGGCGCATCCTTTTGCTCAATCTGGCAGCGCTCGCTGCGCTGGTCGGCGGTATCCTTTATCTCAACCAGTTTCGCGCCGGCCTGATCGACGCGCGTGTCGACAGCCTGTTGACGCAAGGCCAGATCATCGCCGCGGCGATTGCCGCCCAGGCGGGCGTGGATGCCAACTCCATCACCATCGATCCCGACGAACTGCTGGAACTGCAAGCCGGCGAAAGCGCATCGCCGTTCGATGTCGGCGAAGGCGCTGCCGATTTCCCGATCAATCCGGAGCGTGTCGCGCCACTCCTGCGGCGGCTCGTATCGCCAACACGAACACGGGCGCGAATTTACGATCAGGACGGAACGCTGCTCCTGGATTCGCGCAGCCTTTATTCACACGGCCAGATTCTGCGCTTCGACCTGCCGGCGCCAGATGAAGCGAAACCCTGGTACGAGATGTGGCTGGAGCGGGGGCGCCTTTGGCTCCGGCGCGGCGACCTGCCGGCCTATCGCGAAATCGGCGGCGCCAACGGCAACGAATATCCAGAGGTCGCCAACGCTCTCAATGGCGCGGCGGCAAGCATTGTGCGGATCAGCGAGGATGGCGGGCTGATCGTCTCGGTCGCCGTGCCCGTTCAGCGCTTTAGGGCGGTGCTGGGCGCGCTGCTATTGTCAACGGAATCGGGCGATATCGACGCCATCGTCCGGGCTGAGCGTATGGCGATCGTCCGCGTCTTTCTGGTCGCCGCAAGTGTGACCATCCTGTTGTCGGTTCTCCTGGCAAGCACGATCGCCGGGCCGGTCCGCCGGCTTTCGGACGCCGCCGAACGCATCCGGCGCGGCACCAAGAAACGCGTGCAATTGCCGGATTTTAGCGGCCGCAAGGATGAAATCGGCGATCTGGCGCAATCGTTGCGCGACATGACGACTGCCCTTTACAACCGCATGGAGGCGATCGAACGCTTCGCCGCAGACGTCGCCCATGAACTGAAGAATCCGCTGACCTCGCTCAGAAGCGCCGCTGAAACACTGCCGATCGCTCCGACGCCAGGTGCACGCGACCGGCTTTTGGGGATCATCGAGCATGATATAAGGCGCCTCGACCGGCTGATTTCCGACATTTCGGACGCCTCGCGCCTGGACGCGGAAATGGCGCGAGAAGACGCCAACCCGGTTGATCTGCGGGCGCTTTTGGAAACTGTGGTCGATGTTGCCCGTCAGACCCGGGTCAGCGAACATCAAAAACTGGTGCTGACCATCGATCCCGGCCGCTGGGGCCGCGACGCCTTTTATATTCTTGGCCACGATATTCGCATGGGTCAGGTCATTGACAATCTGATCGCCAATGCCCTGTCGTTTTCGCCATCCCACGGCAGCGTGCGGATCCATGCCGAGCGGCGGTCGGGGCAGGTGCGGATCACCGTCGACGACGATGGCAGCGGCATCCGCGCCGAAGCTCTGGACCAGATATTCGAGCGCTTCTACACCGACCGTCCGAATGTTGAGGACTTTGGCCAGAATTCCGGGTTGGGTCTGGCCATTTCGCGGCAGATCGTCATGGCACACCGCGGCACGATCACGGCGGAAAACCGCACCGACATGAATGGCAAGGTCGTCGGCGCCCGTATCATCGTCATCCTGCCGGCATCGCGCTGACGGATCTGCCCGTCATGTCTGAAACGGTAACGGCAAGTGCGGTTGTCTATCACGGTGCCGGCATTCTCATCCGCGGCGCGCCGGGCGCCGGCAAATCGACCCTGGCGCTGAAGCTGATCGAAGACGGCGGCCGGCTCGTCAGTGACGACCGTGTTCACCTTGGCGCCCGAAACGGCCGCATCATCGCCAGCGGCCATGGCGCGGTTCCCGGAATGATCGAACTGCGTGGCCGCGGCCCTGTTGAGCGCCCGTTCGAGCCGTCGGTGATAGTTCGGCTCGTTGTCGATTGTGTTGCGCGCGACCAGATCGAGCGGCTGCCGGAGCCGGATGACTTGACGGCAATGCTGCTCGGCCTCCGCCTGCCGCGCCAGCCGGTTGCGGCAAATAGCCCCGTTGCGCCTATGCTGGTGTGCGAGGCGCTTTCAGCCATTTGCCGTTGATCGGTACGGCTCAGGTCTTGCACTCGCCGCCGGTTTGGCCAAGATGGCCGCCGCATCACGGGAACCGGATATTCATGATTGGCCTTGTTCTTGTTACTCACGGCCAGCTGGCGGCGGAATTCCGCGCCGCGCTGGAACATGTCGTCGGCCCACAGCAGGCTTGTGAGACGATTTCCATCGGTCCGGACGACGATATGGAAGAGCGGCGGCGCGACATCATGGCCGCTGTGGAGAGGGTCAATGACGGATCCGGCGTGATCCTTCTGACCGACATGTTCGGCGGCACGCCGTCCAATCTGGCCATCTCGGTCATGGATGCCGGGCGGATCGAGGTCATCGCCGGCGTCAATCTGCCGATGCTGATCAAGCTGGCCAGCGTGCGCGGCGAAGGTGATCTGGAGGACGTGATCGTTGCGGCGCAGGAGGCAGGGCGTAAATACATCAACGTCGCCAGCCGCATCCTCACCAGCGAATGAACGGCAAGGCCGACAAACCGAATCCTGACGGCAGCGGACTACAGTTCGATAAATCCATCCCGGTTGAGGGCAAGCTCGGCCCCGGGATTGATGAACGGCGGCTTGAAATCCGCAACAAGCGCGGCCTGCATGCGCGGGCATCGGCCAAATTCGTCAAATGCGCCGAACAGTTCGATGCTGAGATCGTCGTTATCAAGGATGCCCAGGCGGTCGCCGCGACGTCAATCATGGGCCTCATGACGCTGGCCGCCACGCCGGGCAGCGTCATCCATATTGCCGCCAGCGGACCGGATGCGACAGCCGCCCTCAATGCCCTCGGCACGCTTGTGGAAAGCGGTTTCGGCGAAGAGGACTAGGCCGGGAATATCCAGGCACAGTTGCCGGATCGGTTGTTGATTGCGGTCTTCGGCGTCAGCCGCTTTTTTCGTCAAGCACGCGCTTGGCGATCCGGAAGCAGGTCATGGCCGCCGGCGCGCCGCAATAAATGCCGATCTGGTGAATGACCGCCCGGATCTCGTCCTTGCTGACGCCATTGTTGATCGCCCCGTTCAGATGCAGCTCCCATTCATGCATCCGGTTGAGCGCGGCGATCATTGTCAGGTTCATCAGCGAGCGCGTTTTGGCGTCGAGAGTTTCATCACCCCAGCCGAATCCCCAGCAATATTCCGTCAGCATTTCCTGAAACGGCAGTGTGAAGTCGTCGGCCGCCGCAAACATCTTCTCCACATGTTCGGCGCCGAGAACGGATTTGCGGACCGCCAGCCCCTTCTCGAAACGATCCTTGTCCATGAACTGGTCCTTGCGTTTTCAAATCGGTTCAAAAAGCGCCGGCAGGCCCTGATAAACGTCAGCCGCCGATATACCGCTCGAGCTGTTCGATGGTGAATTTCTGGTCGCTGATAATGCTTTTGACCAGATCGCCGATGGAAACCAGTCCGACAAGGTGCTTGTTTTCAAGCACCGGCAGATGACGCACGGCCTTGTCGGTCATCACCGCCATGCATTCCTCGACCGATTGATCCGGCCAGGCGCAGATGACGCGTGTCGACATGATGTCCTTGACAAGCGTCGTCGGTGACGCCTTGCCTTTCAGAAAGACGTTTCGGGCGTAATGCCGCTCCGTGACAATGCCGACGATCTTCTCGCCGTCCATGACCACCAGCGACCCGATATTTTTATCCGCCATCTTCTTGATGGCGTCATAGACGGAGTCGTTCGGTTCGATCGAAACGACATCGTTGCCTTTTGCATCAAGGATTTGCCGCAGCGTGGCCATCTTGCATTACCTCATGAACCATGCGCGCTATCGGAAACGTCCGCGCATGTAATTGTATCACGTCCGCGCCCAAAATTGTATTTTGAACCGGCGATGCGAAACAAGGGCGATGCACAAAATCGGCATGCGACCGTTTCACCGCCGGCTAGTTGGAAAAAGTTCTCGATGACTAAAACCGAATTCCTCTCCCGCTGTATCGCTGCCGGCGCCGGCAACAGGCCGGCCGATCTGGTCATCAAGGACGTCCGCATTCTCGATGTGATCGCCGGTGGTCTTGAGCGCACAGACATCGCCATCGTCGGTGATCGCATTGTCGGCACCCATGACACTTATGACGGCGAGGCCGTGATCGACGGCACCGGGCTTTTCGCCGTTCCCGGTTTCATCGACACCCATCTTCATGTCGAATCCTCGCTGGTCACGCCGCTGGAATTCGATCGCTGCGTGCTGCCGCACGGGGTGACGACGGCGATCTGCGATCCGCACGAAATCGCCAATGTGCTGGGCGCGGAGGGCATCCGCTATTTCCTTGATTGCGCCGAGCGCACGGCAATGGATTTGCGCGTCAATCTGTCGTCCTGCGTACCGGCGACATCATTTGAGACCTCCGGCGCGGCGCTGGAGGCCGATGACCTGATGCCGTTTGCCGATCATCCGAAGGTAATCGGCCTGGCGGAAGTCATGAATTTCCCGGGCGTTCTTGCCGGCGATCCGGCTGTTCTTGCCAAGCTCGCCGCCTTTCAGGACAGCCCTATCGACGGTCACGCCCCGCTAGTCTCTGGGCGCGATCTCAATGGTTATCTGGCGGCCGGCATCCGCACCGACCATGAGGCGACGAGCGCAGAGGAGGCGCGCGAAAAGCTCGCCAAGGGCATGACCATCCTGATCCGCGAGGGCTCCGTTTCCAAGGATCTCAGCGCGCTCGCCGAACTGCTTGATGAGAACACCTCTGCTTTCATGACTTTGTGCACCGATGACCGCAATCCGCTCGATATTGCCGAGGAAGGCCATCTCGATCACATGATCCGCACGCTGATTGCCCGTGGCCGGCCGCGCCATCATGTCTACCGGGCGGCAAGCTGGTCGGGCGCGACGGCCTTCGGCCTGCGCGATCGCGGCCTGGTCGCGCCGGGTTGGCGGGCCGATATTGCGCTGCTGTCCGATCTCGATGCCTGCCGCGTCGAAAGCGTCATCGCCGGCGGGCAGCCGGTCGACGCGGCGCTGTTTGAAAGCCGCGAAAGTGTGGCGCCGGTCGGCCTGGACAGCGTCAAGGCGCGGCCTGTCGAATCGGCGGCGTTCGACACCCCGGCCTTTGCCGGCGAGACGCCGGTGATCGGCGTCATTGCCGGCCGCATCATCACCGAACGCGTCATGATGACCCTGCCGGCGCAAGACGGCCTGGCTGAGATCGATCTTGAGCAGGATGCAATCAGGGTCGCGGTCGTCGAACGGCACGGCAAGACCGGCAATATCGGCCGTGGCTTTGTCACCGGATTCGGCTTGCAGCGCGGCGCCATCGCCTCCTCGGTCGGCCATGACAGCCACAACATCACCGTTGTCGGCGTCGATGCCGCCGACATGGCGGTGGCGGTCAACCGGCTGATCGAGATCGGTGGCGGCTTTGCCGTCGCCGCCGGCGGCGCCGTACAGGCTGAACTGGCTCTGCCGATTGCCGGCCTGATGAGCGCCGAGCCGTTTGAAACGGTGCGCCAAGGCCTTGTTGTGCTGCGCAGCGCGGCGGCGGCGCTCGGCTGCACCCTGCCCGAGCCGTTCCTGCAGGTCGCCTTCCTGCCGCTGCCGGTGATCCCGCATCTGAAAATCACCGATTACGGCCTGTTCGATGTCGACCGGTTTGCCCTGGTTGGAAATTGAGCGGACTATCTACGTCGCCTTTTCCAGCGCGTCGACGATCGGACTGACGCCGAAGCGCACCGGATCGACGGCCGCAACGCCATTTTGCTCGCCAAGACCGGCAAGATAGGTTTTGGCGTCCTCTTCAGCCAGCGAAGCCGTATTGACGCTGATGCCGGCGCAGGCGATCTCAGGCCGGACGAGGGCGCCCAACGCCTGCGTCCATTTAATGCACGCCGCCAAATCGCCGCTCGGATAGCCCTCATAACCGGCCGAGAGCCGCTGCCGCCCGGCTTCATGGCAGACGACGAAGAAATCCGCCTGCGCGCCATGCAGAAGGCCGAGCGTTACGCCGGCAAAGGCCGGATGGAACAGCGACCCCTGACCTTCGACGATGTCCCAGTGATCGGGATCGTTGGCCGGGCACAGCGTCTCGGTGGCGCCGGCGATGAAATCGGCGACGACCGCGTCGATGGCGACGCCTTCGCCGGCGATCAGGATACCGGTCTGGCCGGTCGCCCGGAAATCCGCCTTCATGCCGCGCGCGCCCATCTCCCGTTCGATCGCCAGCGCCGTATATTTCTTGCCGACGGCGCAGTCGGTGCCGACGGTGATCAGCCGGTGGCCGGTGCGTGGCTTGCCGCTCGCCACCGGAAAATCGCTGTCCGTGTGACGAACGTCGAACAATTGCCGGCCATGACGGTCCGCCGCTTCGGCAAGGCGCGGGATGTCCGTCAATTTCTGATGAAGGCCGCTGGCGACATCGAGCCCGGCGGCAAGCGCTTCTTCCAGCGTGTCGATCCAGTGTCCGGGAAGCTGCCCGCCCGGCGGCGCCGTGCCGATGACCAAAGTTCTGGCGCCGGCATTGGCGGCTTGCCCCACGCTCATCTCGGCAACGCCGAGATCGGCGGCGCAGCCGGTAAAACGCAATTGCGCCAGACAGCGCTCCGGCCGCCAATGGACGAGGCCGGCGCCGGTCTTGGCGAGTTCGGCGATCGGCGTGTCGCCGAGAAAGATCAGATATGGCGGCGCGATCTTCATGACCTATCCCCAAAGCGCCGGCTCAAATGCCTGCAGGCTTCCGTCGCGATAGACCATGCCGGGCGTCCGGTCACTTTGCAAAAGCAGCGGCCCGTCCAGGTCGCGCCATTGGCTGAGGGCGCCGATGACGAAGCCGGGCGCCATGGACAGCGACGTGCCGGCCATGCATCCGACCATCAGGCCGAGGCCGTGCTTTTGCGCCGCGCGTGCCAGCGCCAGGGCCTCGGTCAGCCCGCCGGCCTTGTCGAGCTTGATATTGATGCCTGAATAGCGGCCCGCCACTGCGTCAAGATCGGTCCGGTCGTGGCAGGATTCATCGGCAAAGACCGGCACCGGTGAGACAAAGCCGGCGAGATCTGAATCCGCCCCGGCCGGCAGCGGCTGCTCGATCATCGCAACGCCGAGATCGGCGAGATCGCCGGCGACGGTCCGCAGCGTCGAAATGTCCCAAGCCATATTGGCGTCGACCAACAAGGTCGCGTCCGGCGCGGCGGCGCGGATTGCGGCAATGCGCTCAACGATCTGCTCGCTGTCGAGCTTGATCTTTAAAACGCGCCAGGTCCGCGACGCTGCCCGCGCCGCATCGGCCATCGCCGCCGGGCTGTCCAGTCCCAGCGACAGATCGATCTCCAGCGATTGCGCCGGGTCGACACCGGCAATATCCCACACCGTCCGGCCGCTCGTCTTGGCGTCAAGGTCCCACAGCGCGCAGTCGACGGCATTGCGCGCCGCGCCGCGAGGCATAAGGGTCTGCAGGGCCTGCCGGTCGATCCCGGCCTCGATATCGCGCCGCACGGTTTCGATGTCGGCGGCCACGGCTTCCCGCGTCACGTCAAAAACCACCGGCGGCACGCCTTCGCCACGGCCGGCAACGCCATCCCGTTCAAGCCTCACGCAGATCGTATCGAGCACGTCGACGCGATATCCGGCGAAGCGGAACGGCGCCTTCAGCGGCCAGCGTTCATGCGCGATCGACAGGCTGAGCTGCTCCATCACGGTGCGGGATCGCCGGCGGTGATGTTACTGGGCTGGTTCCCTATTAGGGAATTTTCCGGCGATTTGGGCTTTGCCACCGCGTCAAATTCCTTCAATCTCGCCAAAATGTTCAAAAACAGGGAGAAAGAGTATGACATCAAGGCGCCTTAAGACAGCAATAGCGGCAGGCCTTTTCGCCACCGCCGCCGTGCTGCCCGCCGCCAGCCTCGCGGCCGAAATGAAGATCGCCATCGCCCAGTTCGGCGTGCATCCGCAGCTTGATCTCGTCGTCTCGTCGTTCAAGGACGAACTGGCCAAGGCCGGCTTTAGTGAGGGCGATAAGGTCGAATTTGTCGAGAACCAGGTCAATTTCGACACCTCGCTGATCCCGCAGATGGTCACCAAGCTGCAGGGCGACAGCCCGAAACTGATGCTGACCGTCACCACGCCGGTTTCGCAGGGCGCCAAGCAGATCCTGACCGGCACCGGCATTCCGATCATCTTTTCCGCCGTCACCGATCCGGTCTCCGCCAGCCTCGTGCCGGCCTGGGACAAGGCGGGCGAGGACATCACCGGCGCCTCCGACCTTCAGGATATCGACGCCGTCATCGCCTTTACCCGCCGGCTGTTTCCGGACGCCAAGCGTCTGGCCTTCCCCTATAATCCGGGCGAGGACAACGACATCGCCCAATTGAAGCTGGTCCAGGAATTCGCGCCCGGCCACGGCTTTGAGGTCGTCGAATTGGGCGTCGACAACACCAACGACATCCCGATCCGCGTCTCCTCTCTCAACGGCAAGGCGGATGTCATGTATGTGCCGGCCTCCAACCTTTTGCAGCCGGCGGTTCCGGCGATTGCCGCAGCGGCCCAGCAGATCAAGCTGCCGATCGTCAACGCCTCGCGCGCCGAGGTGGAAAAGGGCCTCGTCCCGGCGTCCTTCGAGGTCGATTATTCGCAGGTCGGCCGCAATGCCGCGCGCCTCGCCGCGGAATTTCTCGGCGGCAAGGCGATCGCCGACATCGCCCCGGTCAAGCCGGTCTATGAGGACCACAGCGCCCTGATCAACAAGGCGCAGATGGCGGTCTACGGCAAGGACGTGCCGGCTGATCTGATGGATTGCGGCTGCTTCGTTGAATAGCCCATCCGGCCACGGCCAGAGCCCGGCGACCGGCCGGGCTCTTTCCATGCGCGTGCTGCCATGCTTGAGGTAAAGGGCGCGGCCAGAACCTTCTATCCCGGCACGTCGGACGAGCGCCGGGCGCTGGCCGGTATCGATCTGACCTTGACCGAAGGCGATTTCTGCGTCGTCATCGGCTCCAACGGCGCCGGCAAATCAAGCCTTCTCAATGCCATTGCCGGCAAGCTGAAGCTCGACCACGGCTCCATCCTCATCGACGGTGAGAACGTCACCCGCCTGCCGGTCCACCGCCGCGCCCGCTTCATTTCACGCGTCTTCCAGGACCCGATGCTCGGCACGGCGCCGACCATGACGGTGGCGGAAAACATGCTGCTTGCCGATCTGCGCGGCAAGACGCCAAGGCTGGTGCCCGGTCTGACGGCGGAGCGCCAGGCCCTGTACCGGGACCGGCTGGCTATTCTCAATCTCGGGCTGGAAGACCGGCTCGACGCGCCGGTCGGGCTGTTGTCGGGCGGGCAGCGCCAGTCGCTGTCGCTGATCATGGCCGTTTCCAACGAGCCGCGGCTGCTGCTTTTGGACGAACACACCGCCGCGCTTGATCCGAAAACCGCAGCCACCGTGATGGACGCCACGATCCGCGCTATTGCCGAATTTGGCCTGACGGTGCTGATGGTTACCCACAATATGAGCCAGGCTCTGGAATGCGGGAACCGCCTGATCATGATGGATTCCGGTCATTTCCAGCTTCAGGTGGCGACACCGGAAAAGGATACGCTGACCGTGCCGGACCTGATCGAGCGCTTCCACGTCAAATCCGACCGCATGCTGCTTCAGGCCTGAACGATGCCGGACGTTCTTTTGAGTTTCATCAACCTGATCCCGGTCACCATCGCCCAGAGCCTGATCGTCGCCTTCGTCGTTCTCGGCATCATGATCCCGTTCCGCCTGCTCGGTTTTCCCGATCTGACCAGCGAGGGCGCCTATCCGCTCGGCGGCTGCGTGACCGGCGTGCTGATCGCTTCAGGCTACGATCCGGTCTTCGCCATGGCGGTCGCCGCCTGCGCCGGATTTCTCGCCGGCTCGACCACCGCCTTCATCCATCTGCGGTTCGGCATCAACACGCTGCTCGCCGGCATCCTCGTCATGACGATGCTCTATTCGATCAATCTGCGCATCATGGGCCGCACCAATATCGCGCTGTTTACCTTCGATTCGCTGTTCAAGGACCTGAACCCGGCAAATTTCAACGATCCATGGTTCAAGATCGCCGTCGTCGGCACGCTGATTGCCGTGATCCTGGCGGCGCTCTATTACCTGCTTGTCACCGAACGCGGCACCACCATCCGCGCCGTCGGCGCCAGCCCGGACATGGCCGAGGCGCAGGGCGTCAGCATCTGGAGCGCGACAATTCTCGGCGTCGGCTCGGCCAGCCTGTTCACCGCGCTCGGCGGCGGCATCATGGTCCAGTCGCAGGGCTTTGCCGACGTCAATATGGGCTTCGGCATCCTCATCAACGGCCTTGCCGCGCTGATCATCGGCGAGGCGATCACCGGCCGCAAAACCGTGCTCAGGCAATTGCTGGCGCCGGTCGCCGGCGCGCTCGCCTATTACCAGCTCGTCTCGCTGTGCCTGTCGCTTGGCCTGGCGCCGGCCGATCTGAAACTGGCGACCGGCCTTTTCGTCCTCATCATGCTGGCGCTGCCGGCGCTGCGCCGTGGCGGCGGTGTGCCGCAGCTCAAAGAAAAGATCCGCGAATAGCCATGGCAGGCGGGCAAGCCATCGCGACATTCGAGGACTGCCTGGCCGCCGACGCCGCCGATCCGCTGGCCGCCTGCCGCGACCGCTTTGTCCTGCCCGAGGGCGTCATCTATCTGGACGGCAATTCGCTCGGACCATTGCCCAGATCCGCGATTGAGACTTTCGACGCCACGATCCGGCATGAGTGGGGCGATGACCTCATTACCAGCTGGAACAAGGCTGGCTGGTTCGACCTGCCGGTGACGCTGGGCGACCGTGTCGGCGCGCTCTTTGGAGCCGGCCCTGACCAGACCGCCGTCTGCGACAGCACGTCGGTCAATCTTTACAAGGCGGTGCGGGCGGCGATGGGCTTGAAGCCCGATCGCCCGGTCATTCGGTGATGGTGGCGACAACAGGCGCCGGCTGATCGACCGCGACGGCGAAACCCTGGACGACCTGCTCGACGACTCGGTCGCGGCGGTCGTCCTCTCCAATGTCGATTACAAGACCGGCGCGCTGATCGACATGGCGGCGGCGACGGAAAAGATCCACGCCGCCGGTGCGCTGGCGATCTGGGATCTGTGCCACTCCGCCGGTGTCGTGCCGATGCAATTCGACGACTGGCGGATCGATTTCGCCGTTGGCTGCACCTACAAATACCTCAATGCCGGTCCAGGTGCGCCGGCCTATATCAGCGTCGCCAAACGCCACCATGCAGCAGCGCGCCAGCCGCTATCGGGCTGGTGGGGCCACGCCGATCCCTTCGCCTTCGACCAGGACTTTACCCCCGATACCGGCATCAAAAGGTTCTTGTGCGGCACCCAGCCGGTGATTTCCATGCGCGGCGTCGAATGCGGTCTTGACGCCATGCGCGGCGCGGATATCGCCGCGATCCGCGCCAAGAGCCAGGCGCTGACCGGGCTGTTCATGGCGCGTCTGGAGCCGCTCTGCGCCGAACACGGCATGACCATCGTCACGCCGCGCGACCCGGAGAGGCGCGGCAGCCAGGTCGCCATTGCCTTTGAGCACGGTTATGCGCTCGTCCAGGCGATGATCGCCCGTGGCGTCATCGGCGATTTTCGCGCCCCCGATACCATGCGCTTCGGCTTTGCGTCGCTTTACGTGCGCTACCAGGATGTTTGGGACGCCGCAGAGATAATGGCCGAATGCCTTGCGGGGCAGGTTTGGCAGGATCCGCGCTATACTCGCCGTGCAGCGGTCACCTGAACCGGCGCTATCTGCGGTAATGTCTCAGAAAACACGCTCCGTCACATTGCTTGTTCTGGCCGAGATCGCGGTGATGAGCCTGTGGTTTTCGTCCGCCGCCGTGCTGCCTGACATGGCCCGCGAGGGCGGCATTCCGGCGACCCGTCAGGCCCTTTTGTCGAGTGGCGTTCAGGCTGGCTTCGTCATCGGCGCGCTGATTGTCGCCATATACGGCATTGCCGACCGCTTCGATCCGCGCCGGGTCCTTGCCGCCTCGGCCATCATTGCCGCCCTGTTCAATGCCGGCTTGCTCGTATCTCCGCTCGGCGGCGCCATCTCTATCTTTATCCGGGTTGCGACCGGCGCGCTGATGGCCGGCGTCTATCCGGTCGGCATGAAGATCGCGGTCGGTTGGGGTATCCGCGACCGCGGTCTGCTTGTCGGACTGCTCGTCGGCGCGCTGACGCTTGGATCGGCTTCGCCGCATCTGGCCGCCTGGCTCGGCGGCGCCGACTGGCGCATGGCGATCACGGCGACCTCGGTGCTTGCCGGTCTCGGTGGCCTTCTTGCTTTCGGCATCGGGATCGGGCCGCATCATGCCCGGGCGCCGGCCTTCCGCGCCGCCGATATCGCCCTTGCCTGGACCGACCGCCGCATCCGCCTGGCCTATCTCGGAGATCTCGGCCATTTGTGGGAGCTTTATGACCTGTGGGCGTGGATCTGCGTTGCCGCCGGGATCGCCTATGCCGGCAGGATGGACGCCGAATCCGCCAGCGAT
>CALZIL010000022.1 GCA_945787495.1 uncultured Afifella sp.
ACGAAGCAAAGGGTGATCGCAAAACCGTAGACAAAGACCAGCGGGAACAGCATTGCCAGGCTGTCAACTGCCCAAACGCAAGGGATGACGGCGGCGGCAAAGAAGGTGCAGCCGGCAATGGTGTTGGCGGTGCCGAAGCGGGCGGCGATACGCGCGGCAAATGGTGTCGATAAAAGGGTGGCCAGGGCGATGGCTGCGACGACGAGGCCGATCATGCGCTCCGAGACGCCGCGGGCCGACAGGGTCAGCGAGATAAGCGGCGGCAGCAGGGAAATGCCGATCCCGACCGAAATCATCGTCGCAATCGCCGCAGCAGCCCCCGGCGTGATCCCGAAGCGGGCGGCAAGATGTACAAAGGGGCGTCGCCGGCCCAAAATTGGCGCCTAGATCAAATCACGGCGGAACCGGCCGCGCCGCATGTAATAGAACGGAACCGGTTCGTCGGCCCGCAAATCCGGGTCGCCGGCAAGGCGTTGCTCAAGCTCAGCCAGAACCGTGCGGGTGATATCGGGCAGCGGATGGTCGCGCGCCTCTTCGATCGTCAGCCATGCGGGGTCGATCAGCTCATTGTCGGGAACGGCGACCTTGGAGGCGATCGCGTCGTCGAATACGGCGAAAAAACGAGCGTCGAAGCGTCTCTTGAAGCGTGGCGGCGTAATCGCCCGGGCGATCAGCCGAAGCGGCGAGAGGTCCGGCAGGACGCCGTGGGAGAGAAAGTCCCGCCAGGCGGCGTTGCGCATGGCCGGCGGGTCGGCACACGGATTGCCGAGAAGAACGCCGGTCTCCTCATAGGTTTCACGGATCGCCGAAAGGGCAAGGGCTTGCGCCCGTCTGGCGCTTGTCCGCCCGCGCATGTTCACCGTCAGCTTTGCCATGACCTCAGGATGCAGGCTTTGTGCAAACGGCGCGTGATAGTCGGCCCTGTCGGTGCTGCCGCCGGGAAAAACCACCTTTCCGGGTAGGAACGCATGGCCCGCCGATCGCTGACCCATCAGGACGCGAAGGCCGCCGGCCTGACCGCTCAGCACAATGATCGTTGCGGCATCCCTGGGCCGCCGGTTGGGATGGGTTCCGGGTCGGATGTCGAATACGGAAGAGGCGGTCTCTTTCACGTTTGGCTTGCCCCTGAAGTGTCCGGGCGTCCGGCGTCGCCGAAACCATGCATGCGCAATGCCCATTGCAGCCCGAGAACCGCGCCCTTGACCATCCGGCGGGCTCAATGCAATCTCGGTCCATAAAACGAGCGCAACAAGGACATGGCCGACGATCAGCATGGTGAAATAGGGCGGTGCGTCATCGGCCCGGTGGTGGAAAAGCTCTTCGCCGTAACTGCCGCAGATGTCATCGGTTTTCAGATAGCTTTTGTAGAGGCGGCCACGGGCGCAGGCCGGACAGCGGGCGCGAAGACCACGGCCGATCGCCAACCACGGCGAGCGCCGGTCTTGCCGCGAAGCGGAAGGCAATTGATCGGAAACCGTCATTTTCGCGCCGAGCCTTTTTTGGCGCGTTTTACCCCTGACCGTTTGGCCGGTTTGCGGCGCGCCTTGCCGGTGGTGCTTTTGCGGTCCCTGCGGGCCGGATAGTGGCCTTCGCTTTCCATCTCAAAGCGCATGGCGCCGGCAAAGGGCAGCGCTTCGACGAGCCGCACTTCGACCGCATCGCCGAGACGGAAGGTTTCACCGCTCTGGCGGCCGGCCAGCCGGTGATGGTCGGCGTGGTATTCGTAATAATCCTTGCCGAGCGTTGAAATCGGGACAAATCCATCCGCCCCGGTTTCGTCGAGTTCGACAAACAATCCGGCGCGGGTAACGCCGCGGATATGGCCGGCAAAGCGCGCGCCGACGCGGTCGGCGAGCCATGCCGCGATCAGCCGGTCGACGGTGTCGCGTTCGGCCTTCATGGCTCGGCGCTCGGCCAGAGAGATTTCGCCGGCGATGCGCTCCAGTTTTGGCTCGTCGCCGACAGCCATGCCGCCGGGGCCAAGCTGCAGGGTGGCAATCAGCGCGCGGTGGACAATGAGGTCGGCGTAGCGGCGGATCGGCGAGGTGAAATGGGCATAACGGCGCAGATTGAGACCGAAATGGCCGATATTGTCGACGGCATATTCGGCCTGCGCCTGGGAGCGAAGCACCACTTCGTTGACGATAATCGCGTTTGCGGTGCCTTCGAACTTCGCCAGGACATGATTGAAATGCTCGGGGCGAACCGAGCCGGATTTGGAAAACCGCATGTCGAGGGAGCCGAGAAAGTCGCGCAAGGCCTCAAGCTTCTCGTATGACGGTTCGTCATGGCTGCGGTAGACGAAGGGCACGCGTTTGCTCTCCAGCGTCTCGGCGGCGCAGACATTGGCCTGGATCATGAACTCCTCGATCAGCCGATGGGCCTCAAGCCGCGGCGGAACGAGGATGCGGTCGACGGCGCCCGAGGCGGTCAGCAGAACCTTGCGTTCCGGCATGTCGATGGCCAGCGGTTTGCGCGCGTCACGGGCTTTTGCAAGGGCCCGGTAGGCGGTCCACAGCGGTTTCAGGACAGGCTCAAGCAGCGGTGCGGTGTGTTCGTCCGGCGTGCCGTCGATCGCCGCCTGCGCCGCGTCATACGAGAGTTTGGCGGCCGAGCGCATCGTGACGCGGTGGAAGCGGTGGCCGGTCTTGTGGCCATCGGCGTCGAAGGTCATGCGCACGGCCATCGCCGGCCGGTCCTCCGCCTCGCGCAGGGAACACAGATCGTTGGAGATGCGTTCGGGCAGCATCGGTACGACGCGGCCGGGGAAATAGACCGAATTGCCGCGTTTGACCGCCTCCTTGTCGAGCACCGATCCGGAGCGGACATAGAAGGCAACATCGGCGATCGCGACGGTGACGACATGGCCGCCCGGATTGTCCGGGTCCGGCATGGCATGGACCGCATCGTCATGGTCACGCGCGTCAGCCGGATCGATGGTGATCAGCGGCAGGTCGCGCCAGTCTTCGCGCCGGGGGTCACCGGTGGATGAGCCGAGCGGCTGAATACTGTCGGCTTCCGAGACGGCCTGGCGCGGAAAGACATAGGGAATACCGTGTTCTTCCAGGGCAATCAGGCTGATCGCCTTTTCGCTTGAAACATCGCCGATCCGCTCAATCACCTTGGCCTGCGGCAGCCGGTAGCGGCCCTCATGCGCAATTTCGATGGTGACCAGTTCGCCGTCCCTGGCGCCGGCGCCGCCGCCGGGCTGAACCGTCAGCTCCTTGGCCCGGCGATTGACCGGCACGATGCGTGCTTCGCGGTCAAGGTCGCGATAAACACCGAGCACTGCGGCCGCCGGCTTCGGCAGAACCTCGATGATCCTGGCAAGAAAGCCACCGTTTTCGCCATCGGGTACGAGACGGGCCAGCACCCGGTCGCCGATGCCCGGCACCTCGGCGCGGCGGGCCTTGCGGCCGGTCTCGGTGGCGATGACGATCAGCGGCGCGTCGCCCCATTCGGCGTCCCATTCCAGCGGGACGGCGACGAGATCGCCCTGATCGTCGATGCGATCGACGCGCAGAACTGTGACCGATGGCAGGTCGCCCGGCCGGCGCAGTTTGGTGCGGCGCCCGTCAATCTGCCCGTCGTCGGCCATCTCGCGCAGGAGACGTTTCAGACCGATCCGGTCGGCTCCGGTGATGTTGAAAGCGCGGGCGATTTCGCGTTTTCCCGCCTTGCCCGGGTGATCGGCAATGAAAGCGAGGATCGCCTCGCGGCTCGGCAGGCCAGCGGGCAGGGGCTTTTTCTTCGGCTTGCGGGGCATTGTGACTGCGGCGGCCGGCTATCGGCCGACGCTCAGTTTTCGCTTGGCTGGGCGGCTTTGGCCTTTTTGCGCCCGCCGGCTTTCTTCTTGCCGCCCTTGGCCGCCTTCTCGGCGATCATGACCACGGCCTGGTCTAGCGTGACCGCTTCCGGATTTTGCGTTTTCGGCAGGGTCGCGTTGATCTTTGCGTGGTTGACATAGGGCCCGTATTTGCCATCGCGCACGGTGACCGGTCCGCCGAGTTCGGGATGGTCGCCAAGCGCCTTCAAAACGGTTGCGCTATTGCGGCCACCGCCGCGGCTTTTCTTTTCCGCCAATAGCGTGATCGCCCGGTTGGCGCCAACGGTGAAGACCTCGTCGACACTGTCGAGATTGGCATATTGCCCGTCACTGGAGACGAACGGGCCATAGCGGCCGATGCCGGCGGTGATCGGCTTGCCGGTTTCAGGATGAAGGCCGATTTCGCGTGGCAGCGATAACAGCCGCAGCGCCGCTTCAAGGTCGATGTCGTCTTGCGCCCAGCCCTTCGGCAGGCTTGTGCGCTTGGGCTTGTCGCCATCGCCAAGCTGGACGTAAGGGCCGAAGCGGCCTGTGCGCAATGTCACGGCAAGGCCGCTCTCCGGGTCGTCGCCCAGCGGCTTGCCGTCGGCGCCGTTGGCGCCTGTGCTGCCCGGTTCGCCATCGGCCTCGGCTAACTGGCGCGTGTAGCGGCATTCGGGATAATTGGAGCAGCCGATAAAGGCGCCGAATTTCCCAAGCTTTAGCGACAATTGGCCATCATCGCAGGTCGGGCAGGCGCGCGCGTCGGTGCCGTTTTCGCGCGGCGGGAAGACGAATTCGCCGAGAATTTCATTCAATGCGTCCAGGACTTCCGAAACCCTCAGATCCTTGATGTCGTCGACCTGGCCGGCAAAGTCGCGCCAGAAGTCGCGCAGGACATCCTTCCAGGCCAGTTCGCCGGCGGAAATCCGGTCGAGCTTTTCTTCCAGACCGGCGGTGAAATCGTATTCGACATAACGCTGGAAGAAGCTTTCCAGAAAGGCGATGACGAGACGGCCCTTGTCTTCCGGCACGAACCGTTTGCGGTCCATGCGGACATATTCGCGATTGCGCAAGACCGTCATGGTCTGGGCGTAAGTCGAGGGCCGCCCGATGCCGAGTTCCTCCATCTTCTTGATCAGGGAGGCTTCTGTGTAACGCGGCGGCGGTTCGGTGAAATGCTGGCTGGAATCGATGCTGGTACGTTTTAACGATTCATCCCTTTGTACGGCCGGCAGACGTCCGGCTTCCTCTTCGTCATCATCGTCGCGGCTTTCCTGATAGAGCGTCAGAAAGCCGTCGAACTTGATGACGGTGCCGGTTGCCCGCAGACCGGCATGTCCGGCTGATGCGTTTGCGGCGATCTCGATGGTCGTGCGCTCCATCTCCGCCGACGCCATCTGGCTGGCGACCATGCGCTTCCAGATCAGCTCATAAAGGCGGGCCTGATCGCGATCGAGAAAGCGCGCCACCTGATCGGGCAGCCGGCTGGCGTCGGTCGGCCGGATCGCTTCGTGCGCTTCCTGGGCGTTCTTGGCCTTGACGTGATAGCGCCGCGGGCTTTCCGGCAGATAGCGTGATCCGTGTTCGGAGGTGATGACGGAGCGGGTCGCCTGGACCGCTTCGGGCGCCACGTCGACACCGTCGGTCCGCATATAGGTGATCAGGCCGACGGTTTCGCCGCCCAGATCGATGCCCTCATAGAGCCGCTGCGCGACCCGCATGGTCTGGCTTGCGTCAAAGCCAAGCTTGCGCTGCGCCTCCTGCTGCAAGGTCGAAGTCGTGAACGGCGCATAGGGATTGCGCTTGTGCGGTTTGGCTTCCACCGATGTGACGGCGAAGGCGGCGTCATTGAGCAATCTGACGGCGGTTTCTGCGCCAGCGGCGTTGCCGATCGACAGCTTTTCGATCTTCTCGCCGTTCAGCGAAACCAGCCGGGCGGCAAAGGCATCGCCGCGCGGCGTCTCCAGATTTGCCAGGATCGACCAGTATTCCTGGGGGACAAAGCGCTCGATTTCACCCTCCCGGTCACAGACCAGGCGCAATGCCACGGACTGCACGCGGCCGGCGGAGCGGGCGCCGGGCAATTTGCGCCAAAGCACCGGCGAAAGGGTAAAACCGACGAGATAGTCGAGCGCCCGGCGGGCCAGATAAGCGTCGACCAGCGGGCCATCGATCGCCCGCGGCGCCTTCATGGCGTCCTGCACCGCCTTTTTCGTGATGGCATTGAAGACGACGCGTTCCACCGGCTTGTCCTTGAGCGCCTTGCGGTTTTGAAGAACCTGCAGGACATGCCAGGAAATGGCCTCGCCTTCGCGATCGGGATCGGTTGCAAGGATCAGTTTGTCGGCGTCCTTGACCGCGGCGGTGATCTCCGACAGGCGTTTTTTCGCCTTGGCATCGACCTCCCAGCTCATCTCAAAATCTTCATCCGGGCGAACGGAACCGTCCTTGGCCGGCAGGTCCCGGACATGGCCGAACGATGCCAGGACCTGGTATCCCGGGCCCAGATATTTGTTGATCGTCTTCGCCTTGGCCGGCGATTCGACAATCACAACATCCATATCGACAGCTCCTTGAAATGGTGGATTAGGCAAAAGGCGCGGTGATTCCCGCGACGCCTCTGGCGGCTCAATTGGAATGGCTGGGCCGCGCGGTCAAGGGTTTTGGCTCCGATTTTAAATTTGACAGGCCGCCAGGAAGGTCGGTTATGCGGTGAAATAAACTAAAAGGTGTGGGTTACAAAAAAATACAACTTAAAATATAATACCGTGATAATGCGATGAATGAACCGGACCATGGCAGCCAAACTGATCCATTCGGAACCTGCCGGCAAAAATGACCCCGCAAATTCTGCCGAACGGCAGCGGCTCGGTGGTCAAAAAGGCGGTCATCCGCCTGAGCCGATGGAAATATCCGGCAACGATTCCGCTCAAGATTCTGCAGAATATATCGCTATCCTGGCCAGTCAGCTTCACCGGATCGCTGAGACCAACGGCCATGAATTCCTGGCCTATCTGATCGACATGGTCGTTCTTGAAGCCTGGCGGATTGCCGGGCCGGACGCTGATCTTCCCGACAAAAAAACCAACGGCGTCGGCGGCGACCGGATCTAGAAGGCTTTAGATTAGTGAAACCCGGTTGCCGGGGTGATGCTCCAACTTGCCGGCAAGGTCCAGTTCCAGAAGGATGACGCGAACCATGCGGGCCGGCACGCCGGTGTGACGAATGATCTCGTCAATCTCCGTCGGTACCGGCCCCAGCCCTTCCACAACCCGGCCGCGATCGCTGTTGTCGGGTTCGGCCGGGGGCGGGGCGTCGGCCTCCGATTCGGCAATCAGGCCGGGATCGGCGGGTAAATGGTCGAGCAGCGGCGATAGTGCCTCAATGACGTCCCTTGCTTGCGTGACGATACGGGCGCCCTGTTTCAAAAGGCCATTGGTTCCGCCGGCACGCGGGTCGAGCGGCGATCCGGGCACGGCCATGACCTCGCGGTTCTGTTCCAGGGCAAGGCGGGCGGTGATCAGCGAACCGGAGCGTTTTGCCGCTTCCACGACGATCGTGCCGAGACTTGCCCCGGCGATGATCCGGTTGCGGCGCGGAAAATCGCGGCCGCGTGGTTCCAGGCCCATCGGCATCTCGCTGATCGCGCAGCCGCCCGATTGCAGGATCATCGCGAACAGGTCCTCGTTTTCCGCCGGATAGACCATGTCGACGCCACCGGCGAAGACGGCAATCGTGCCGGTTTCCAGCGCTGCTTTGTGGGCGGCTCCGTCGATACCGCGCGCCAGGCCCGAGATGATCGTGAAGCCGGCCGTGCCGAGATCACGGGCGAGCTGGCCGGCGATCTTCAATCCGGCGATCGATGCGTTGCGCGAACCGACAATGGCAACGGCCGGCCCGGCAAGCGGCGCGGCGGCGCCGCGCACGGCAAGCAGCGGCGGCGGCTGGTCGGCCTGGCGCAGCCATGGCGGATAGTCCGGCTCGCCCATGCCGACGAACCGGGCACTGGCGCGTTCGGCTGCGCGCATTTCAGCTTCGGCGTCAGCGTGACTGGCGATGTCGCCGCCGCCGCTGGCGCCGCCGCGCCTGGCAAGGCCGGGCAGGGCGGCAAGCGCCGCCGTCGCCGTGCCGTACTGGTTGATCAGCGTGCGAAACGTCGCCGGCCCGACCCGCTCGCTGCGGATCAGCCGCAGCCAGGCGAGGCGTTGCTCGTCGGTCAGGCGAACGCCTTTTGCCGGTTCGGTAACGGTCATTTGGCACCGATCCGGCCTTCGGTGCCGGAAAAGAGCCGCTGAATGTTGGACCTGTGGCGGAACCAAAGGATGATCGAGAGCAGGAGAAACAGTTCAGCGAACTGGACGTGGCCCCAAACATACAGAATGAGCGGCGTCGCGGCGCTGGCGATCAGCGCCGAAAGCGAGGAATAGCGGGAAATCGCAGCGGTCGCGAGCCAGACGAGGGCGGCGAGGATCATCGTTGGCGCGTGCAGGCCGAGCAGGATGCCGAGATAAGTGGCGACGCCCTTGCCGCCGCGGAATTTCAGCCAAATCGGGAAGCAGTGGCCCAAAAACACGCCGAGACCGGCGATGACTGCCGTGTCCGGTCCCCAGCGGGCGGCGAGGAGGACCACCGCGGTTCCCTTCAATCCATCGCCTAGTAAAGTCAATCCAGCGGCCAATTTATTGCCGGTTCTTAAGACATTGGTCGCACCGATGTTGCCCGATCCGACAGTGCGAAGGTCACCGAGCCCGAAAAGCCGGGTGATGATGATGCCGAACGGAATCGAACCAACGAAATAGCCGAAGGCGAGCGCCGCCAGGTAATACGGGCCGGCAAGAGCCCAGCTGATCGGGTCGGGCATGGATTGCCGTCCTTGCGTCCGGATTGCGGGTCAATCGTATTGATAGACGGTGCGCCCGGCAACAATGGTGCGGATGACCTTGCCGGTCAGCCGCGCGCCTTCAAAGGCGGTGTTGTGTGAGCGCGAATGGAGAAGGTCTTCGCTGACCACCCAGGGGCGCTGCAGATCGACGATGGCAAGATCGGCCGGCGCGCCGGCGGCAAGGGTTCCGGCCTCAAGGCCGAGCAGAGCGGCCGGCCGGGTGCTCATGGCGTCGATGAGACGGGTGAGGGGAAGCGTTTCCTCGTGGACGAGGCGCAGGCCGACGGCCAGCAATGTGTCGAGCCCGACGGCGCCGTCCGCTGCCTCGGCAAAAGGCTGGCGCTTGCCTTCAACGTCCTGCGGGTCGTGGGCGGAGACGACGACATCGATGATGCCATCGGCCAGTCCCCGGACCAGCGCCAGACGGTCGTCCTCGGCGCGCAGCGGTGGCGACAGCTTGAAGAAGGTCCGGTAGGGGCCGATGTCGTTGTCGTTGAGCGACAAATTGGTGATTGCGGCAGCCGCGGTTACATCCGCGCCGTCCGATTTGGCGCGGCCGATCGCGTCCACCGATGCCGCGCAGGAGACAAGGGCGGCGTGATAACGCCCACCGGTCAGTGCGGCGAGCTGAAGGTCGCGGTCCAGCACGATCGTTTCCGCCTCGCGCGGAATGCCGGGCAGGCCAAGCCGGGTCGCCACTTCGCCCTCGTTCATGACGCCAGCGCTGGTCAGGTCGGCATCGGCGGGATGGTGGGCAATGAGAGCGTCGAAATCGCGGGCATAGGTGAGGGCGTTGCGCATGACCTGGGCACTGCGCAGCGAGCGGCGGCCCTGGGTAAAGGCGACCGCGCCGGCATCTTTCAAAAGGCCGAATTCGGAAAGCTCCTCGCCGGCCAGATCCTTGGTCAGAGCCGCCATCGGATGGATGCGGACATGGGCGGTATCGCGGGCGCGGCGCAAAATGAAGTCGACCAGCGCCGGATCGTCGATCACCGGATCGGTATCCGGCATCGTCACCATTGTCGTCACACCGCCGGCGGCTGCGGCCAGGCTCGCCGTCTGCAGCGTTTCGCGGTGTTCGGCGCCCGGCTCGCCGACGAAAACCCGCATGTCGACAAGGCCGGGAATTACGGCACAGCCTGCACAGTCGATCACTTCGGCCCCGTCCGGAACGCCCTGGCCCATCGTTTCGGGTCCGGCCCCGGCGATCCGGCCTTCGGTAATGATCACTGTGCCCGTTGCATCAAGATCACGGGACGGATCGACGATGCGGGCATTTTCCAGCACCAGCGGGGAATGCCCGCCATTGGGCAGGCCGGCCGATTGTGTCCTGGCGTCAGGCATTGGGAAGGTTCCGGGCAAGGGCTTCCAGAAGGGCCATGCGGACGGCAACGCCCATTTCCACCTGTTCGCGGATGACGCTGCGGGCGCCGTCGGCAATCAGCGGGTCGATTTCCACGCCGCGATTCATCGGTCCGGGATGCATGATGATCGCATCGGGTTTGGCAAAAGCCAGTTTTTCGGTATCGAGCCCGTGAAAGCGGAAATATTCGCGCACGCTCGGGACATAGGCGGCGGCCATGCGTTCGCGCTGCAGGCGCAGCATCATGACGACATCGGCGCCGGCAAGGCCTTGTCTCATGTCGGTAAAGGCCTCAACGCCGAGCCGGTCGATCCGCGCCGGCATCAGCGTCGAGGGCGCGACGACCCGCACCTCAGCCCCCATGACCTGTAAAAGCAGAATGTTGGAGCGGGCGACACGGGAATGGCGGACATCGCCGCAGATCGCCACGGTGAGGCCCTGCAGGCGGCCCTTGTGGCGGCGGATCGTCAAAGCGTCGAGCAGCGCCTGTGTCGGATGCTCATGGGCGCCGTCGCCGGCGTTGATGACGGAACATTCGACCTTCTGGGCGAGCAGTTCGGCCGCGCCGGCGGCATGATGGCGTACCACCAGGATGTCGGGCCGCATGGCGTTTAGCGTCATCGCCGTATCGACCAGCGTTTCGCCCTTTTTGACTGACGATATGCCGACGGACATGTTCATCACATCGGCGCCCAGCCGCTTGCCGGCCAGTTCGAAGGAAGATTGCGTGCGGGTGGAGGCTTCGAAGAACAGGTTGATCTGCGTGCGCCCGCGCAGCACGGCCTTTTTCTTCTCGATCTGGCGGGAAACGCCGATCTCCGCCTCGGCGAGATCGAGCAAAGATTCGATCTCCAGGGCCGAAAGGCCTTCAATGCCGAGCAGGTGCCGGCGGGAGAACGTTGGGACTGTACTCATTAAAACCCGGCCTATAGGCCGGATGACATTGTGCGGCAATGGCCAAGTTCGTAGTAGTTAGTCTTCTGCACAGAAAGAGACCGCCAATGGCTGACCCGGAACGCGTAAAAAACGGCACCCATTCCGTCACCAACCAGTCGCCTCCCTATGGCGGGATCAATCTTTTCGCGACCGATCCGCTGCTCGATCTGGCGGCATCGGGCTTTCCCGATGGCGTGCGCCAGGATCTGTTCCAGCAGGGGGCCTTCTGGGGCAGTCACGAGGCGCGCGACATTGCCCGGCTTGCCAATACAAAACTGCCGGAACTGGAGCGTTATGACGGCAAGGGCAATCGCATCGACCAGGTTGTCTATCACCCGGCCTATCATGCCCTGATGCGGCGCTCGGTCGGGGCCGGGCTGCATGCCTCCGTTTGGGAAACCAACAATGCCGAGCCGGGGCTGCGACACCGGGCGCGGGCGGCGAGGCTCTATATGACAGCGCAAACCGAATGCGGCCATATCTGCCCGATGACGATGACCAACGCTTCGCTGGCCAGCCTCTACCATGCCAGTGAGGTCAATGCCGCCTGGGCGCCGCGCGTGACGACGCGGGACTATGACCGGAGCCTGCGGCCGGCAAACGAGAAGCGCGGCGCCACGCTCGGCATGGGCATGACGGAAAAGCAGGGCGGGTCTGATGTGCGGGCGAATACGACGCTTGCGGAGCGGGCCGGTGGCAGCCTTTACCGGCTGACCGGCCACAAATGGTTCATGTCGGCGCCGATGTCGGATGCCTTTCTGGTGCTGGCGCAAGCGCCGGACGGCCTGACCTGTTTCCTGCTGCCGCGCTTCCTGCCTGACAGCACAGTGAACACCATCCGCCTGGAGCGCCTGAAAGACAAGCTCGGCAACCGCTCCAATGCCTCCTCGGAGGCCGAGTTCGACGGCGCCGGCGCCTGGCGGATCGGCGATGAGGGGCGGGGGGTCGCGACGATCCTGGAGATGGTGACGCTGACGCGGCTGGACTGCGCGGTGGCGTCGGCCGGTCTCATGCGATCGGCCTTTGCGGAGGCCGTGCACCATTGCCGGCATCGCGCAGCCTTTGGCAATTTGTTGGTCGACCAGCCGATCATGGCGCGGGTCATGGCCGATATGGCGCTTGATCTTGCCGGAGCGCTGGCGTTGTCGTTCCGGCTTGCCGAGGCCTTCGACCTGCAGTCCGACCATGCCGAAGAGGCCGCCTATGCCCGGCTGATGACGCCGGTAGTCAAATACTGGATCTGCAAAAGCGCGCCGGCTTTCATTTACGAGGCCATGGAGTGCCTTGGCGGCAATGGTTACGTGGAAGAAAGCGCCCTGCCGCGGCTTTACCGGGAGGCGCCGGTCAATGCCATCTGGGAAGGGTCGGGCAATATCATGGCGCTGGACGTCCTGCGGGTTCTCAAGCGCGATCAGAATTCCCTCGATGGCGTTTTGAGTGTCTTGAGCCAGGAGCTTGGCCCGGCGTCACAGCGCAGCGTCGATGTGCTGTCGGCGGCGGCCTCGGTTGCGCTGGAAGACGAAGGCGCGGCGCGCATGCTGTGCGAACAGCTGGCGCTGACGGCGGCTTCGGCGGCGCTGCGGCGTGATTTTCCGCCGGCCTTCGCCGATGCCTTTTCCGAGACGCGCCTTGGCCGGCCGTGGCGCTCCACCTATGGCATGCTCGATGCGCGCTTTGAGGCCAGCTCGTTCATCAATGCGGTCTGTCCGGCCAGTTAGCCCGGTTTATGACGACGCGCCGCGCCGCAATCCGGCAAGGCGGTCAAGCACCCCCTGGAGAATGAAGCCGGCGGCGGCGGCGTCGATCTTTCCGGCCCGCTTGGCGCGCGACAGATCCGCTTCGATCATGACCCGCTCGGCGGCGGCCGTGGACCATCGTTCGTCCCACAATGTGATCGGCAGATCGGTCAGTTTTTGAAGATTGCGGGCAAAGGCGCGGGTCGCCTGGGCGCGCGGGCCTTCCGTTCCGTTCATGTTGACCGGCAGGCCGAGCACGATCGCGCCGACATTCTCGCGCTCGCACAGGTCAAGAAGTTCGGCGGCGTCCTGGCTGAATTTTGTCCGCCGGATGGTTCTGCGCGGTGTTGCGATCATCAGGCCGGGATCGGAGAGCGCTATTCCGATCGTTTTGGTGCCGAGATCGAGCCCGATCAGGCGCTGACCGGTTTCAATCCGATCGGCCAAGTCTTCAACGGGAATTGTGTGTTCAGCCGCCATTTTGTCGCTCTATCACGGTGCTTACGCATTGTCGCGGCTGGCGCTGGCGGCTAATCGTTGCGGCATGGGACAGAAAGTGATTCTGCCGCCTGAGGGTGGCGACGGCGAGATCGTACCGGTTCAGCTCCGCACGGCGCTGGAAGAGCGTTATCTCGCCTATGCGCTGTCCACGATCATGAACCGGGCACTGCCGGATGTGCGCGACGGCCTGAAGCCCGTGCACCGGCGGATTTTGCACGCCATGCGCCAGATGCGGCTGACGCCGACCGGCGGTTTCAAGAAATCGGCCAAGGTCGTCGGCGAGGTGATGGGCAATTTCCATCCGCATGGCGACCAGGCGATCTATGACGCCATGGTGCGGCTGGCGCAGGGCTTTGCGGTGCGCTATCCGCTCGTCGACGGGCAGGGCAATTTCGGCAATGTCGACGGCGATAACGCCGCCGCCATGCGCTATACGGAAGCGCGGCTGACGGCGGTCGCCGATCTGCTTCTGGAAGGCATCGACGAGGACGCCGTCGATTTCCGGCCGACCTATGACGGCGAGGACGAGGAACCGGTCGTCCTGCCCGGCGCCTTTCCGAACCTTCTGGCCAATGGCGCGGCCGGCATCGCGGTCGGCATGGCGACCAATGTTCCGCCGCACAATGCCGCCGAACTGTGCGAGGCGGCGCTGCACCTGATCAAGCATCGCAATGCGACGTTCGACAAGCTGCTGGCCATCGTGCCGGGTCCGGATTTTCCGACCGGCGGCATCATTGTCTCGCCACGGGCCGAGATCGCCGAGGCTTACCGCACCGGCCGCGGCGGCATGCGGGTGCGGGCGCGCTGGGAAAGCGAAGAGGGCGGGCGCGGCAGCTGGTCGGCGGTGATCACCGAAATTCCCTATCAGGTTCAGAAGAGCAAGCTGATCGAGGCGATTGCCGGGCTGATCGAGGCGCGAAAACTGCCGCTGGTCGGCGACGTCCGCGATGAAAGCGCGGAGGACATCCGCATCGTCATCGAGCCCAAGAGCCGGGCCGTCGATGCCGACCTGATGATGGAATCGCTGTTCAAGCTGACCGATCTGGAATCGCGCTTTTCGCTCAACATGAACGTGCTGTCGCGCGGCCAGGTGCCGGTCGTCATGTCGATCCGCGACGTGCTGCTTGAATGGCTCGACCATCGCAAGGTCGTCCTGGTGCGGCGCACCAACCACCGTCTGGAAAAGATCGCGCAGCGGCTTGAAGTGCTGGGTGGCTATCTGATCGCCTATCTCAATCTCGACGAGGTGATCCGGATCGTTCGCGAGGAAGACGAACCGAAAGCGGAACTGATACGGACGTTTTCGCTGACCGACGTGCAGGCCGAGGCGATCCTGAACATGCGGCTGCGCGCCTTGCGCAAGCTGGAGGAGATGGAGATCCGAAATGAGCATGAGGCGCTGACGGCCGAGCAGGGTGATTTGCAAAACCTGGTCGGGTCGGAAGAGCGGCTCTGGGCCCTGGTCGGCTACGAGATTTCCGAAGTCCGCAAGGCCTTCGGCCCCGATACGGAACTCGGCCGGCGGCGGACGGGATTTGCCGATGCGCCGGAGATCGACCTGGACGATATCCAGCAGGCGATGATCGAGAAGGAGCCGGTCACTGTCGTTCTGTCGCAAAAGGGCTGGCTCAGGGCGTTGAAAGGCCATTTGCAGGACCTTTCATCGCTGACCTTCAAGGAAGGCGACCGGCTGCAAACGGCCTTTCACGCGGCGACGACCGACAAGGTCATCCTGTTTTCCACCGGCGGCCGGTTTTTCACGCTGGAAGCCGCCAAATTGCCCGGCGGGCGCGGCCATGGCGAACCGGTGCGGATCATGATCGACATGGACAAGGATCAGGATATCGTCACGGCATTCACCCATGATCCGGCGCGCAAGCTGCTTGTTGCCTCGACCGCCGGCAACGGCTTTGTCGTCAGCGAGGCCGATATCGCCGCCAATACCCGCAAGGGCAAGCAGGTCCTCAACGTATCGGGGAGCGATGAAGCCAAGGTTTGCGTTGCCGCCGCCGGGGATCATGTCGCCGTCGTCGGCACCAACCGCAAATTGCTGATCTTCGCGCTGGACGAGCTGCCGGAGATGAGCCGCGGCAAGGGTGTGCGTCTGCAGCGCTACAAGGATGCCGAGACGGCCGATGCGCGGGTGTTTGCC
Organism: uncultured Afifella sp.; assembly: GCA_945787495.1. Taxonomy (GTDB): domain Bacteria; phylum Pseudomonadota; class Alphaproteobacteria; order Rhizobiales; family Afifellaceae; genus CALZIL01. The sequence continues at coordinate 15,379 of CALZIL010000022.1, forward strand.
GGCGAAGACGGACTGAGCTGGACGGATGGCGCCGGGCGGGTGCACAACCGGCCGCTGGCGGATCTGGCCGACTGGACCGGCACCCGGGCGCAGGCCGGGCGTCTTATCCCCAAAGAGCTGAAGTTTCCGGCCAACAATTCCTTCGGCGGAACCAGCCTCTAAAGCCAGTTCCTAGCTGATCGTAATCCAGCCCTGCGGTCCGAGGCGTTCCTGCGGCCTGAAGCGCGCCTTGTAGGCCATTTTCGGCGAGCCATCGATCCAGTAGCCGAGATAGAGATATGGCAGGCCGAGCTTTCTGGTGCGTTCGATGTGATCGAGGATCATCATGGTGCCGAGCGAGCGCTTTGTCTCGTCGGGGTCGAAAAACGAATAGATCATCGACAGGCCGTCGCCTAGGACATCGGTCAGGGAACACGCGACCAGCGCGCCGTCGCCCTTTTCGGTCAGGCCGCTGTCGATGCCGCGGTGGCGGTATTCGACAGCGCCGCCTTCCACATGGTTGTCTTCCACCATCACCGCATAATCGAGGACCGTCATCGACGCCATGCCGCCGTCGGAATGACGGCTGTCGATGTAGCGCCGGAACAGCGAATACTGGTCGCTGGTCGCTTCCGCCTCACGCCAGCGGCTGACCAGATCATCGTTGACGCCCTGGATGCGGCGCATCGACCGTGCCGGCTTGAATTCGTCAACGCATACGCGCACCGAAACACACGAGGCGCAGGTCTCGCATGCCGGCCGGTAGGCGATCGCCTGGCTTCGCCGAAACCCGCCCTGGCTGAGTATCGTGTTGAGCTCGCTGGCCTGCGGTCCGGCCAGATGGGTGAAGACCTTGCGCTCATCGCGGTCCGGCAGATAGGGGCACGGGCTCGGCGCCGTCAGGAAGAACTGGTGGGAATGGTTTATGGGTTTGGTCATTTCAGGGTCCGGATTCAAAGCCCATAATACCACGTTGCGAACAGAGTGAAGACAGCCCAGTTTATGATGACCAGAGGCGTGCCGGAAAGCATGAAATCGCGAAACCGGTAGCCACCGGGGCCCATGACGAGAAGATTGGTCTGATAGGCGATCGGTGTCGCAAATGACGCATTTGCGGCGAAGATCACCGCGATAACAAAAGGTTCGACGGGCGCGCCGGTGGTCACGGCGGCCGACACGGCAATCGGCGTGAACAGGACGGCGGTGGCATTGTTGGACAGGACGTTGGTCAGGACCGCAATCAGGGCAAAGAGTGCCGACAGCAGCATTGCCGCACCACCACCGGCCGTCAGCGCCACCAGCGAATCGGCAAGGAAGGCAGCGCCGCCGGTCGTTTCCAGGGCGGAGGCGAGGGCGATCGAAACACCGACGAGCATGAAGATGCGGCCGTCGAAGGCGCGGCGCGTCTGCCGGATGTTGAGGCATCCGATGGCGATCAGCGTAAATGCCGCAGCCAATGCGGCAATCGCGATCGGCACCATGCCGGTGGCGGCCAGGACGACCATGGCGGCGAAGATCAGCAGGGCGCGTGGACCGTCGGCGCGGGCCGGCAAAGTCGCAATCGATCTTTCCAGAACCAGCACGTCGCGGATCGTGCGCAGCCTGTCGAAGGCGTAGTCGGTACCGGAAACGAGAAGAACGTCACCGGCTTCCAGCCGGATCTCGGAAAACCGGGATCGGCTCATGCGGCCACGCCGTTCAACGGCGGCGACATGAATACCGGTTTGTTCCTCAATACCGGTGACGCCGGGTGATCGGCCGACCGCCCGCGAGCCGGGCGCGACGATGGCTTCGGCAACAGACAGATTGCGCCGGGGCGCCTCGCCCGATTGCCGGTCGCCGCGCGGCGGCGCGATAATCCCCAGGTCTCCCAGTTCACGTCGGATGCCGCCGAATACGATCCGGTCGCCGGGTTCAAAGGCGATATCCTCAAAGGGTGCAAGGTGGGTCACGCCGCCGCGTTCGACAAGGCGAACCGTGACATGAAGCAGATCGGGAAAAAGGCCCGCAACAGCCTTGGTGCCGACGAGTGGGTGGTCATCGGTAAGGACGATCTCGGCAATGAACTGCTTGCCGCTCGCCGCGCTCTGGTCTTCCGATTCACGCGGGCCGACAAGCCGGGGGACAACGAAGATGACATAGATGATGCCGGCTGCGGCCACGACGAGGCCGGGTATCGTGATGTCGAACAGACCCAGTTTCAAGCCGGCCGTGCGGCTGGCGACATCAGCGACCAGCAGATTTGTCGACGAACCGATCAGGGTCAGGGAGCCGCCGAGGATCGTTGCATAGTTCATCGGCAGCAGCAGGGATGAAGCGGCAATGCGGCGTTCGCGGGCGAAACCGATCAGGATCGGGACCAGCATGATAACGACCGGCGTGTTGTTGAGAAATGCCGAAAGCAGTCCGGCCGCAACGATCATGATCGCGAAGGTCGCCCATGACGGCAGCCGCGTCGAGCGGACCAGCTGCCGCGTCGGCCGGTCAAGCGCCCCAGTCTGAAAAAGCGCCTGCCCGACGATGATCAGCGACAAGACCGCGACAAGGGCGGGATTGGAAAAGCCGCGAAGCAAATCGGTAAAGCCAAGCGGCGAATCCAGGCCGGTGAGTTCCGGAATGACGGCGAAAATCGCGGTGAGAAAAAGCAGCGTGGCCAGCGCCGTCAATTCGACCGGAATACGGTCGATGGAAAAGCTGACGATGGCAAAAACGATCGTGGCAAAAGTCAGCCACATCTGCATATCGGCAAATGCCATTCCGCGCCCCCTCCTCACGAACGAGAAGTTAGAGCAAGATGCGTTCATATTGAACCATTTGATGGAGTCAAATCAGTCCACTCGGCGAGGCGCGGAACGCGGCGCGATGCCGGGCATCGGGCAAGGTTTCGTTACGGCCCACTTGTGGTCGGCCAGACCACGGCGTGGACCGTGCCTGGCCAGCAGACGCGAAAAACCGGTCAAATGATTCAATATGAACGCATCTTGCTCTGGCGGGATGGCGGCGCGCTTACAACGGCGTGAATGCAGCGGCCGTCATGATCGATTTTTGATCAGAGATTGTCGCGTATGACGACCGTGCCCAGCACGATGTCGTGCAGCAGGCGCTTTCTTGGTGAGAACAGCGAAACCAGCAGGATGAAGGGTGTCAGCAGCACCACGGAGAACCAGAATCCGATACCATGAACGAGCGCCAGAAGCGGATATATCGGCTCACCGTACCAGGTATGCATCTTGATACCGGTCATGCGCATGCCGGGGGTGGCGGAATGCCGGCCGCCGAGCGTGAACATGGTGTAGAGTATCGCCACGAACGGCCAGACCAGTGCCAGCAAGAGCCAGCCCAGCCCAAGGGTGAAGATGCCCAGGATCACGATAACCATCGAGGCCAGGACCATCAGCGCCAGGATGAAGCACACATCGATGCAAAAGGCGACAATTCGCCGGGTTCTGACGCCATCGTAAAGCTCCGGCATAACCGCCGGATCGTAAGCCATTTCGCGGTCTTCGATGACGGTAGCATCGGTCATTGTCCTGTCCCTTTTCCCTCCTCAATCATCGCGGATGTGGGGATTTGGGCCGGAAAATGCAAATTGCGCGCCGCTCAGCCGGCCGTATTCAGACGCTCGGCAACCTTCGGGGCGAAATAGGTCAATATCCCGTCGGCGCCGGCCCGCTTGAACGCCATAAGGCTTTCCATCATGGCGCGGTCGCCGTCGATCCAGCCGTTCTGCGCGGCAGCACTTATCATCGCGTATTCGCCGGAGACCTGATAGGCGAAGGTCGGCATGCCAAAGCATTCCTTCAACCGCCAGACGATGTCGAGATAAGGCATGCCGGGCTTGACCATGATCATGTCGGCGCCTTCGGCAATGTCGCGCTCGGCCTCGCGCAAGGCTTCCTCGGTATTGGCCGGGTTCATCTGATAGGTGCGCTTGTCGCCCACCAAAGTCGTGTTGGAGCCGACCGCATCGCGGAAGGGGCCGTAGAAGGCCGAGGCGTATTTGGCCGTATAGGCCATGATTTGCACGTCTGTGAAAGCGCCGGCATCGAGAGCCTCACGGATGGCGCCGACGCGCCCGTCCATCATGTCGGAGGGGCCGATGATGTCGGCGCCGGCTTCGGCCTGGACAAGCGCCTGGCGGACCAGCACCGCGACGGTTGCGTCATTGACGATGGTCTCGCCGTCCAAAAGGCCGTCATGGCCGTGGCTCGTATAAGGATCGAGCGCGACGTCGATCATGATGCCAATGTCAGGAACTGCACTCTTGATGGCGCGCGCCGCCTGGCACACCAGATTGCCGGAATTGAGGGCTTCGCTGCCATCCGCGTCACGCAGGGTCGGATCGGTATAGGGAAACAGCGAAATGACCGGGATGCCGAGCGAAGCGGCCCTTTCGGCATCGCGAACCGCCTGGTCGATTGTCAGCCGTTCCACGCCGGGCATGGAATCGACGGCTTCGCGCCGGTTGTCGCCGTCGATCAGGAAAATCGGCCAGATCAGATCGTCGATGGTGAGCGTCGTCTCGCGGACGAGCCGGCGTGACCAGTCGGTGCGCCGGTTGCGGCGCAGCCTGCGGCGTTCGGTGATCCGGTCGATGTCGGGATTGGTGTTCAACTTGAAGGGTGCGGTCATGATCGGCCTGAATTTTGTTGCCGCATGCGATGCTAGCACCGGCGCGCGGGGTTGGACAAAGCGGATCGTTGAATAGCACGACAGGCGCATTGACGCATGTCAAACCCGGCGCTTATTGCTAACGACTTCTCAGGGCGCGATGCATGAATTTTGAACTCTCCGAGGACCAGCGCGCATTCCAGTCGCTCGCCGCGGATTTCGCGCGCGAGCAGATGGCTCCGCATGCGCAGGCGTGGGACGAGGAATCGATCTTTCCGGAGGAAACCTTGCGCGCCGCCGCCGCATTGGGCTTTGGCGGCCTTTATGTGCGCGAGGATGTCGGCGGTTCCGGCCTGAGCCGGCTTGACGCCGCACTTGTCCTGGAACAGTTGGCGGGCGGGTGCACATCGACGGCGGCGTTCATCTCCATCCACAATATGGCGGCCTGGATGATCGATGCGTTCGGCGACGACGCCCAGCGCCGGCGTTTCCTGCCGGAGCTGTGTTCGATGGCGCAGTTTGCCAGCTACTGCCTGAGCGAGCCGGGTGCCGGCTCGGACGCTGCATCCCTGCGCACCCGGGCGCAGCGGGACGGCGACGACTATGTCCTGAACGGAACCAAGGCGTTCATTTCCGGCGGCGGCGTATCGGACGTCTATGTCGTTATGGCGCGGACCGGCGATGAAGGCCCCGGCGGCATTTCCTGCTTTGCGGTTGAAAAGGCCACAGCCGGCCTCAGCTTCGGGGCGCAGGAGAAAAAGCTTGGCTGGCACTCGCAGCCGACGGCGCAGGTGATTTTCGAAGATTGCCGGGTGCCGCTTGAAAATCGTATCGGCGCGGAGGGCAGCGGCTTCAAGATCGCCATGGCCGGGCTCGATGGCGGGCGGATCAATATCGGCGCCTGTTCGCTCGGTGCGGCGCAAACCTGCCTGGAGCGGGCGCTGCGCTACATGAGCGAGCGGCGGCAGTTCGGCTCGGCGCTTTCTGAGTTTCAGGCCCTGCAGTTCAAGGTGGCCGACATGGCGACGGAGCTGGAGGCGGCGCGGCTGATGATCCACCGGGCCGCTGGTTTGATCGACGCCAAGGCGGACAATGCAACGCAAGCGGCGGCGATGGCCAAATGTTACGCCACCGATGCCGGTTTCCGGATCGTCAATGAGGCGCTGCAGCTGCATGGCGGCTACGGCTATCTGCGCGATTACGAGATCGAGCGGTTCCTGCGCGACGTGCGCGTCCATCAGATCCTTGAGGGCACAAATGAAATCATGCGCGTCATCATCGCACGCGGCCTGTTCAAGGATCTGACCTGATGGGCACGGAACATTTCGTCCGGATTACCGGCAAGAGGGTGCATGCCGGCCGATGAGCGCGGTGGTTTCAGATATCCGAATTGAGGTGCGCGGCAGGCTCGGCCTGATCACGCTGGAGCGTGGTCAGGCGCTCAACGCGCTGACGCATGAGATGGTCGGCGCCATCGCCGATGCGCTGGAGACATGGGAAAGCGATGCGCGGATCGCGCATGTCGCCATCCAGTCAGCCGACGAGAAGGCATTTTCTGCCGGCGGCGACCTGCGGGGCCTTTATGATCTCGGTCTGGCGGTCAAACGTGGCGAGGCGCCATTGCCGGTCGCCTTTTTTCGCGACGAGTACCGTCTCAACGCCCGCATCAAGACTTATCCGAAGCCTTATATCGCGCTGATCAACGGCATCGTCATGGGCGGCGGTGTCGGCGTTTCGGTCAATGGCCGCTACCGGATCGCCGGCGAAAATATCCAGTTCGCCATGCCGGAAGTCGGCATCGGCTTCTTCCCCGACGTCGGTGGAACGTTCTTTCTGCCGCGCTTGCCCGGCGAGACCGGCATTTATCTCGGGCTGACCGGAACCCGTATTGGGCTTGCCGACTGCCTTTGGACCGGACTTGCCACCCACTTTGTGCCGGCCGAGCGGTTTGCGGAGCTGATCGAAGCCCTGGCCGGCAGCGCGGATACCCGGTCAATTCTGGAGAAATTCGATACCAGACTGGATTCGGGCGATCCGGCACTCGCCGATGATGCCGGCCGGATTGACGCTGTTTTCGCCGGCGAGCGCGTTATGGATATCCGAGTCCGGCTTGAACGTTGGCAGGACGAGGGATCGGATCGCGCCGTTGCGGCCGCCAAGGCGATGGACCGGGCATCGCCGACCAGCCTTGCGATCGCGCTTCGTCAGATGCGAATGGGAAGATCGCTTGATTTTGCCGCCTGTATGAGAACCGAATACCGGATCGTCAGCCGGGTCCTTGCCGGGCATGATTTTTATGAAGGCGTGCGGGCGCAGATTGTCGACAAGGACCGTCGGCCAAAATGGGATCCGGCCAATCTCGATGACGTCACAGACGCCGCGATTGCGGCCTATTTTGCGCCGCTTGAAAAAGAACTGGATTTAACATGAGCGATCCGATTGGCGTCAGCGACAGTGCTGAGGATTGGCTGTCGCGGCTGACCGTCTATTACCTGATGGGGGTTGCGGTCCTGCTTTTGGGCGCCGGGCTGGTGCGGGCCGGCTTGATTTTGGGTATCACGCCGACCGGCGAAAGTTTCGAGACAATGGACGTATCCGGACGGGCCGGCGCCGTGACGCTCGTCTTCCTGGATCTTTTTGCCGCTGTCGGATTGTGGATCCGGGCCGTGTGGGGACCGGTCATGTGGGCCGTCGCCGTTATCGTCGAAACGGCGATGTACACGGTATTGACTGACCTGTACGGCAGCCATCCGCTGCGGGTAACGGTGCATTGTGTTTTAATCGGGATCTATCTGGTGCTGGCAGCCGTCGAGTTGCGGCGCGCGGCGCGGCGGTGAGGGCAAGTGAGGACGAAATGACGCATATCGCATTTATCGGCCTGGGCAACATGGGCGGACCCATGGCCTCGAACCTGGTGAAACATGGCCACCATGTGGTCGGTTTCGACCTTTCAACGGATGCCGGTGCGCGGCTTGTCGCCGGCGGCGGCAAAACGGCCGGATCGATTGCCGATGCGATCGATGGCGCGGAAATCGTCATCACCATGTTGCCGGCCGGAAATCAGGTGGAGGAAGTCTATACCGGTGCAAGCGGAATTTTGGCCCATATGCCGGCCGGTGCGTTGTTGATCGATTGCTCGACCATCGATGTCGCGACGGCACGCTCGGTCGCCGCCGTGGCCGCCGAGAAAGGCTTTTCGATGCTTGATGCGCCGGTATCGGGCGGAGTCACAGGGGCGGAAGCGGCAACCCTGACATTCATGGTCGGCGGTACCGCCGAGGCTTTCGCAAAGGCCGAGCCTGTCCTTGATGTTATGGGCAAGACGGTTGTCCACGCCGGCGACGCGGGCAGCGGACAGGCTGCCAAGATCTGCAACAACATGATTCTCGGCGTGTCGATGATAGCCGTCTCGGAAGCTTTTGCGCTGGCCGACCGGCTTGGCCTTGATCGCCAGAAGCTGTTTGACATTTCCTCGCAATCGTCGGGTCAGTGCTGGTCGATGACCACTTACTGCCCTGTGCCCGGACCGGTCCCGACTTCGCCGGCGAACCGCCATTATTTGCCCGGCTTTACCGCGGCGATGATGCTGAAGGATCTTCGATTGTCGCAGGAAGCGGCCAAGGCGTCCGGCAGTTCCACGCCGCTCGGCGGACATGCCATGGAGATCTACACGCGTTTTTGTGATGCCGGGAATGCCGGCCTCGACTTCTCCGGTATCTTCAGATCGATCCGGAAATCGGCGGATTAGGGTCCGGCACGGCCATGATTCCGGAAAATATCGCCCAATTTGCGAAAGGAAATTTTAAGCCTGTCCCTTAAGCGGGCGTTCAATCTACTGCGTTATTTCCTTTCCTACAGTGAATGTTTAACCACGCGTAGCAAGTGGACGGAGAGGCGGAATGGCAATGATGGCGGAACGTGCCGACGACATTTACGGCGCGGTCGACACCGAAACCGACGACATGAAGGTTCTGTACCTTGATGCGCTGACGCTCGTTGAGCGTCTGCACCGGCGCCTTCTGGACGTGATCAAGGACGAATTTGATCGCACGGGCCGGTCCGACGTCAACAGCGTCCAGGCGCTGCTTCTTTTCAATATCGGCGATGCAGAATTGACCGCAGGTGAATTGCGGACCCGGGGCTATTACCTGGGCTCCAATGTCTCCTACAATTTGAAGAAACTGGTCGATTCCGGTTACATCCATCACCAGCGTTCGCGCGTTGATCGCCGCTCGGTTCGTGTGTCGTTGACGGAAAAAGGCCTGGAGGTCGCGAAAATCATTAACGATCTTTACGACCGGCATATCAACTCGCTGGAAAAGGTCGGTGGTGTTTCCGGTGATGACTTCAAAATGCTGAACAAGTCGCTGCACCGGCTTGAGCGCTTCTGGACCGATCAAATCCTGTATCGCCTTTAGGGTCCCTAATTCTGTATCATTGGCGATAAATCGCCTTTTAAAGCCCGGCAAATGCCGGGCTTTTTTTATTGCGCTGAAAAGTGGTCGGACACCGATCGGCCACAAATCGATGACAATTGGCACCTGACAGCAACACAAACGCGTGAGATGTTTGGTGTTCGCACGCCGGTCGATTGTCGCGAATCTGCTGAAGTGCTACATGTCGCGACGGGGTATCGGGTCGCGCCGTTGATCAAATTGATTCCGGTGTCATTTCAGGGCGCGACTGCCAACCAGATACGGGCATATTGAACGCATGAGACAGACAGCAATTTCCATGCTTGCCGGCGCGGCAAGCCTTTCTCTTATGTGCGCCGGCGAAGCGATCGCCCAGGACGCCGGCGGAATTGCCGCGTTCCAAAAGCTCAAGCAGAGCGAATGGGCCGATAATTTCGACAGTGGCACCCGGTCGGTTCGGCCGGTGAGAACAAGTGTTCCAATCCTGTCGCCGACCACCGTGCCGGCCATGGAGCAGGCGATCTTCGTCTATCAGGACCTTGTCAGCCGTGGCGGCTGGAACACGGTTCCTTCCGGACAAGCCCTCAAGCTGGGGATGCGGCATCCCAACATTGTCGCCTTGCGGCGCCGGCTGGTGGCGTCCGGCGATCTGCGCGAGACGGCTGGTGCGGGCGACGCCTTCGACTCCTATGTTCAGGCCGCCATTGTCCGGTTTCAGGAGCGGCACGGGCTGCCGGCCGACGGGGTTGTCGGCAAGGGGACCGTGCAGGCGTTGAATGTGCCTGCCGACGTCCGGCTGAACCAGCTTGTCGTCAACCTGGAACGCATTCGCACCATGGGCGCTCCGGAAAACCGCTATATCCTGGTCAATGTTCCGGGCGCCCGGATCGAAGTGATCGAAGCGGGGCGCGTGGTTTCGCGCCACACTGCGGTGGTCGGCAAGGTTGACCGGCAGACGCCGCTGCTTTCCAGCAATATCCGCGAAATCAATTTCAATCCGTTCTGGACCGTTCCAAAGAGCATTATCGAGCGCGATCTGATTCCGAAAATGCAGAAGAATCCGGACTATCTGAAAGAGAGCCGGATCCGTATTTACACACCGCAGGGCGACGAACTGGCGCCGGAATTCGTCAACTGGAATACCAACGAGGCGGCCGATTACATGTTCCGCCAGGATCCGGGTGACCAGAACTCGCTTGGATCGGTTCGCATGAATTTCGACAATCCGCATCAGGTGTTCCTGCATGACACGCCGTCCAAAACCCTGTTCGGCTCCGACTACCGGTTCGAATCGTCGGGATGCGTGCGGGTCCACAATGTCCGCGAGATTGTCAGCTGGATATTGCGCGATACCGGATATAACCGGGCATCCGTCGACCGGGCGATCCGTTCGGGCGAACGGATCGATGTCGATGTCGTCAATCCGCCGGACCTTTACACGGTCTATTTCACGGCCTGGACGACCGGCGACGGCGTGATCCATTTCCGCGACGACATTTACAATTACGATAGCCAGGGCGCGGTCGCTCTCAATCAGCCCGATGAGTTGATCGGTTCGCCGGTCACGCAGTAATCTGAAGCAAGCCGAGATTGTCCTGACGCCGCCGCCGCGCTTGGCGGCGGCTTTGCGCTGTGCTATCGCGCCGCCCAATCGTCGTTTTGTCACCGGTAGACCTGAAAACCCATAAAGTTAAGTGCGGCAGCCCCTGTTGTCAGATTCGGGCCGCCAGATCTGGATTGAGCCATGCCCACCAATGAAGCCGTCCGCGCGCCGGACACGCATGCGGCGTTTTTCTCCGCGCCTTTGGCAGAGGCCGACCCGGAGGTCGCCGCGGCGATTGCCGGCGAGCTTGGCCGGCAGCAGCACGAAATCGAACTGATCGCTTCGGAAAACATCGTTTCGCGGGCCGTTCTGGAGGCCCAGGGATCGGTGATGACCAACAAATATGCCGAAGGCTATCCCGGGCGGCGCTATTATGGCGGCTGCCACTTTGTCGATATTGCCGA
>CALZIL010000023.1 GCA_945787495.1 uncultured Afifella sp.
CGACAAAGAGTGTCTGGCGATCTGAATCAATTGCCGTGGCGCTCCAAGACCTCCATATGATGGTCTGGCATACAACGACTAGGCCTCACCGATGACGGATCAGAGCGACAGGGAACGCAACCGCCTCTCCGGCCGACTGGCGCGTTATGCGCGGGTCGGCACCGGTATGAGCGGCGTCGCCGCCCGGGTGATCGGCTCGCGGGCATTTGGTCTGGAGATCGATCGCGGCGCTAATGCTGCGGAACTGGCGCGGGCGCTGGGCGGCCTGAAAGGGCCGATCATGAAGGTGGCGCAGCTGCTTTCCACGATCCCCGACGCGATTCCGCCCGAATATGCCGCCGAACTGGCGCAGTTGCAGGCCGACGCGCCGCCAATGGGCTGGGCCTTCGTCAAGCGGCGGATGAGCGCGGAACTGGGTGCCGGTTGGAGCAAGCGGTTCAAGGCGTTCGAACACCAGCCGGCGGCCGCCGCCTCGTTGGGTCAGGTCCACAAGGCCGAGGCAACGGACGGAACGCCGCTGGCCTGCAAACTGCAATATCCGGACATGGCGAGCGCCGTGGAAGCCGATATCGGCCAGCTCAACATGATCTTTTCCATCCATCAGCGCATGGATCCGGCGATCGACACCGCCGAGATCCGCCTGGAAATCGCCGACCGGGTTCGCGAGGAACTTGATTACGAGCGCGAGGCCAAGCACATCGCGCTCTATGCCGGCGTCCTCGATCATGAACCGCTGGTCCGTGTGCCAACGGTCATGCCAGCGCTTTCGACCGGCCGGCTTTTGACCATGACCTGGCTTGAGGGCCGCAGGCTGCTTGAATTCAAGGGCCACGACCTTGCCGACCGCAACCGGCTGGCGAGCGCCATGTTCAAGGCCTGGTGGCATCCGTTCAGCCATTATGCGGTGATCCACGGCGACCCGCATCTGGGCAATTATACGGTGTTTGAGGAGGACGGCGCGCCGGGCGGCATCAATCTTCTCGACTATGGCTGTGTGCGGATTTTCCGGCCGGCCTTCGTCCAGGGTGTCGTCGATCTCTACCATGGCCTGCAAAACGACGACCGCGACCGGGTCGTGTCGGCCTATGAGACTTGGGGCTTTACGCGGCTGGACAATGAAATGATCGATATTCTCAACATCTGGGCGCGGTTCATTTACGGGCCGCTGCTGGAAGACCGGGTGCGGTCGATTGCCGATGGCGTATCGCCGACCGAATATGGCCGCAAGCAGGCATTCCAGGTGCATCAGGCGCTGAAACGGAAAGGCCCGGTGACGGTGCCGCGCGAATTCGTTTTCATGGACCGGGCCGCCATTGGCCTAGGCGGCGTGTTCCTGCATCTGCGGGCGGAGATGAATTTCTACCGGCTTTTCAACGAGGAGATCGAGGGGTTTTCAGTCGACACCGTCGCCAGGAAACAGGCAGCGGCGCTGAAAAAGGCCGGGTTGAACGCGCCTGCCGACTGACAATCAGGGTTTGCCTGCGGCATTATATATCAGCAATGAATGCCTCAGAGCATTGCATCGCATTTCGCTGCCGTGTAAAGCCCGTGGCGATCGCCGCAGATTGCGTGTTTTTGATCGCACATTAGATCACAGGGGCATTCCATGGCCGAAGACGTCGCATCCGGACCCGTCAAAACCGGCGCGCCGATGGACTACGATGAACACGAGCAGACCTTTGAGGGTTTCGTCCAGTTCACCAAGCTGGCCATCATTGCAACGATCAACATCCTGATCACCCTGGCAATCTTTGCATTCGGCAGCGGTGGCGCTTTCTGGATCGGCCTGCTGATGCTCGTTCTGACGCTTGTCGCGGCGGCGATCGGCGTCTTTGCCAAAGGATCCTGGAAGCCTTCCGGGGTTGTCACCGTTCTGGCCTTGCTGGCCATGATCCTAACCGTCGCCTGAGGTGCTGCGCAGATGAAGATCGCGGTCCTCAAAGCGATGGAGGCTGGCGAATCGCGTGTCGCCGCGACGCCCGATACCATCAAAAAGTTCGTTGCCGCTGGCGCAGATATAGCCGTTGAGGCCGATGCCGGGGCAGGGTCGGCCATATCCGATGCGGAGTACAAGGCTGCCGGGGCGGCAATCGCAAAGACGGCCAAAGATGCCCTGAAGGATGCCGCTATCGTCCTTGCGGTGAGGCGGCCGGAAAATCTGACAGGGTTTCCAAAAGGCGCCGCCGTCGTCGCGCTGATGGATCCTTATGGCAATGAAGCGGCGCTGGCGGCGATGGCCAAGGCCGGTCTTTCGGCGCTGTCGCTGGAACTCATTCCGCGCATAACCCGGGCGCAGGTCATGGACGTGTTGTCCAGCCAGGCAAACCTTGCCGGCTATCAGGCGGTGATCGAGGCTGCGGAGGCCTATGGTCGGGCCATGCCGATGATGATGACGGCAGCCGGCACCGTGCCGGCGGCACGGGCTTTCGTCATGGGCGCCGGCGTCGCAGGTCTGCAGGCAATCGCCACGGCAAGACGTCTGGGCGCGGTGGTGACAGCGACCGATGTCCGCCCCGCCGCCAAGGAGCAGGTCGAATCGCTCGGCGCCAAATTCATCGCTGTGGAAGATGAAGAGTTCCGGCAGGCCGAAACCGCCGCCGGCTATGCCAAGGAAATGTCGAAGGAGTACCAGGCCAAGCAGGCTGAGCTGGTGCGCACCCATATCGCCAAACAGGACATCGTCATCACCACGGCGCTCATTCCGGGCCGGCCGGCGCCAAGGCTGATCGACAAGGCGATGGTGAAGTCGATGCGCGACGGATCGGTGATCGTCGATCTGGCGGTCGAGCGTGGCGGCAATGTGGAAGGCGCCAAGGCAGACGAGATCGTCAATGCCGGCGGCGTCTCGATCATCGGTTACCAGAACATGGCCGGGCGGATCGCGGCATCGGCCTCGGCGCTGCTGGCGCGGAACATCTTCGCCTTTGTCGAGCCGATGATCGACCAGGAAAGCAAGGCGCTGACAATCGACCGCGAAGACGAGATCATAGTCGGGACGCTTTTGACCCATGACGGCGCGGTCGTGCATCCGGACTTTGCCCAGGCAGCCAAAACGGCCGGCAAAACGGCCGGCAAAAAGGAAGCCTCGGAACCGAGCGAAGAAGGGGATGACTGATGGCCAGCGAGGCGATCAATCTGGCGGTCGAGAAAGCCCGCGCGGCGGCGACCGCAGCCGCTGAGGCGGCAGAACAGGCCCGTCAGGCAGCCGAACAGGCGGCCGCAATCGCGGCTGAATCCGGCGGCGCCATGGCCGAGGCGGCTGGCGCGGCAGCGCATGCGGCGAGCGGCGGCGCCATCGATCCCTTCACCTTCCGGCTGGCGATCTTCGTGCTGGCCATCTTCGTCGGTTATTACGTCGTCTGGTCGGTGACGCCGGCACTGCACACGCCGCTGATGTCGGTCACCAATGCCATCTCCTCTGTCATCATCGTCGGGGCGCTGCTCGCCGTCGGCGTCGATCTGGTCGGCGAGGGCACCGGCATTGCCCGCACGCTGGGATTTTTCGGTGTCGTCCTGGCCAGCGTGAATATCTTCGGCGGCTTCCTCGTCACCCAGCGCATGCTGGCCATGTACAAAAAGAAAGAGCGGTAGGCCGTCTCCATGTCCGCAAATCTCACCGCCTTTCTCTATCTCGTCTCCGGCGTCCTGTTTATTCTGGCGCTGCGCGGCCTGTCGCATCCCGAAACCAGCCGGCGTGGCAACCAGTACGGCATGGCCGGCATGGCGATTGCCATCGTCACGACCCTGGTCGGTCATCCGCCGGCCGGCTTCGGCTGGCTGCTGATCGTCGCCGGCATGGTCATTGGCGGCACGATTGGCGCCATGATCGCGCGCCGCATCCCGATGACGGCGATGCCGCAGCTTGTCGCCGCCTTCCACTCGCTGGTCGGTCTGGCGGCGGTGCTGGTGGCGGCAGCGGCGCTTTATGCGCCGCACGCCTTCGATATCGGCACGATCGGTGCGATCCACGCCCAGGCGCTGGTGGAAATGAGCCTTGGCGCGATCATCGGCGCTATCACATTCACCGGCTCGATCATCGCCTTTCTCAAGCTTGACGGGCGGATGAGCGGCGCGCCGATCATGTTGCCGGCCCGGCATGTGGTCAATATCGCCATCGCGGTCGCGATTGTGGTGCTGGTCGTCATCCTGGTGACCACCGAGAGCCATTTCGTCTTCTGGCTGATGGTGCTGCTGTCCTTCCTCATCGGCGTCCTGATCATCATCCCGATCGGCGGCGCCGATATGCCGGTGGTCATTTCGATGCTGAATTCCTATTCCGGCTGGGCGGCGGCCGGCATCGGTTTCACGCTCGGCAATACGGCGCTGATCATCACCGGCGCGTTGGTCGGTTCGTCCGGCGCGATCCTTTCCTACATCATGTGCAAGGGGATGAACCGGGCGTTCTTCGCCGTCATTCTGGGCGGCTTTGGCGGCGAGACGGCCGGGCCGGCGCCCGGTGCGGAAGACCGGCCGGTCAAGCAGGGGGCGGCCGACGATGCGGCCTTCCTGATGAAGAACGCTTCCAAGGTCATCATCGTGCCGGGCTATGGCTTGGCGGTAGCGCAGGCCCAGCACGCGGTGCGCGAAATGGCCGACCGGCTTAAGAAGGAAGGCGTTGAGGTCAAATACGCCATCCACCCGGTCGCCGGCCGCATGCCCGGCCACATGAACGTGCTCCTGGCGGAAGCCAATGTGCCCTATGACGAGGTCTTCGAGCTGGAAGACATCAATTCAGAATTCGCCCAGGCCGATGTCGCCTTTGTCATCGGCGCCAACGACGTCACCAATCCTTCAGCGCGCGACGATCCGGAATCGCCGATCTACGGTATGCCGATCCTCGACGTCGACAAGGCCGGCTCGGTGCTGTTCGTCAAGCGCTCCATGGCGTCGGGCTATGCCGGCATCAGCAACGAACTGTTCTTCCTCGACGGGACGATGATGCTGTTTGGCGATGCCAAGAAAATGACCGACGACATCGTCAAGGCGATGGAATAGGTCGCGCGGCGAATCTCGCCCTCCGGGGGATGCTGTTCGGCGACGCCAAGAAAATGACCGACGACATCGTCAAGGCGATGGAATAGGTCGCTCGGCGACCGGTTCCTTTCGGGCATTTCTGTTTGGCAATGCGCGGACGTTGACGGGCGACACCGTCAAGGCGTTAATCTGGCCGTCAAGGAGGCGTTGTGATGCGGATCCGGCGCGGCTGGCGGACATTCATCGGCATGATGACGATTGTTCCCGTCGTCTACATTTTTCCCGTCTCCTATCTTTATGTTTTCCAGCGCAGCTTCGTCTTCAAGCCGGGCGGCGAATTGGCCGTGCCGGCGGACAAGGGTCTTGCCGGCATTGACGTGCGCAGCTTTGAGATGGCCGACGGCGTCAGGCTCACCGGCTGGTATGCGTCGGCTGAGGCCGGCAAGCCGAGCGTGCTTTATTTCCATGGCAATGCCGGCAATCTGTCGGGTCGGTCGGAGCGGTTTGGGACCGTGCTTGCAAGCGGCTTCGGGCTGCTGGTTGCCAGTTATCGCGGCTATCCGGGCAGCGAGGGTATTCCCGGCGAGCGGCAACTGATTGCCGATGGGCTGGCGCTCTTTGACTGGCTTGCCGGGCAAAATGATCAGATCGTCGTGCACGGCGAATCCCTGGGCACCGGCATTGCCGTTGCCGTTGCCGCCAGCCGCGATGCCCGCGCGCTGGTGCTGGAAGCGCCCTATACGGCGGCCGTCGATATCGCCGCGAGGCAATATCCGTGGATACCGGTCGGTCTTTTGATGAATGACCAGTTTCTCTCGCGCGAGCGGATCAGGGACGTCAGCGAGCCGCTTCTGATCGTCCATGGCAGCGATGACCGGGTGATCCCGGTCGGCCATGGCAAACGGCTCCATGCGCTGGCCAGCGAACCAAAGAGACTGGCGGTCATCGAGGGCGCCAGCCATGACGATCTGTGGCCGCGTGGCCTATGGGAGCGCGTGTTGCGGTTGCTGGCTGAAATCTCTCGATAGGCGGCGGGATCGCTTCAGCCGGTGCGGCGCATGCCGTCCCGGGCCGGCGAATATTTCGGGTTCAATTGCGCCGCGCGGGCGAAGGCTGCCTTGGCCTTGCTCTTGTCACCAAGCTGCTCCAGCGCCAGGCCCTGGTTGGTCCAGGCCAGATAGCTGTTCTTGTCCCGGCTCAGCGATTCATTGATGTCGTCAAGCGCCGTCTTGGCATCGCCGAGCGCCAGATAGCTGAGGCCGCGGCCATTATAGGGCTCGGCCGAGGATGGCGCGATACCGATGGCGGAGGTGAAGTCCTCGATTGCCTGCTGATGCCGGCCCTGCGCCTGATGGACGAGAGCGCGATTGTGAAAGGCCTGCGCATCCGTCCGATTGAGGTTGATCGCAGTGTTGTAGTCGGCCAGGGCCTGGTCGAGCCGGCCGTCCTGGCGCAGAATGTTGCCGCGGCCGATATAGGCCGGCGCATAACCGGTATCTGTCTGGATGGCGCGATTATAATCCGCCAGCGCTTCTTTCGTCTTGCCGAGCCGGCGATAAACCAGTGCCCGGTTGGAATAGGCCTGGCTGAAGCCCGGATCGATTTGCACGGCCATATCGAAATCGGCAAGCGCCGCCTTGTAGTCGCCAGCCTGGCCATAGACCGTGCCGCGGACATTATAGGCGTTCGGGTCACGCGGATTTCGTGCGATCACGGTGCTCAGTGACTGGATATTGGCATCCGAGGCGACCGACGGATCGACGCTGATGGGGTCGGGCTTGACTGAACTGGTCTTGATCGACTGGCAGCCAGCCAGAAACAGGGCGATCAGCGGGACCACGGCGAGGGCGCGGCCGACCACCGGCATAATGGCGGGAATTGGCTTGGTTCTGGCGATCATCGTGCTGTCGGCCTCAGTTGAAGCGTGTCCGGTATGGAGCGCCTGACGCGTGCGGGTCACCGGACTACCGTATAAAAAAGGCGGGGCGATGCCCTGCCTTTGCCGCCCGTTGCCGGGAGCGGCTGGACCTGAAGCCTTTTGCGTCAGCGCGTGCGGGCCGGTTTCTTGGGCCCCGGCAGCAGGCCTTCACGCTGAGCCCGCTTGCGCGCCAGCTTGCGGGCGCGACGAATGCCTTCGGCTTTCTCGCGCGCCCTCTTCTCCGACGGCTTCTCATAGTGGTTGCGAAGCTTCATCTCGCGGAAAACGCCTTCGCGCTGCATCTTTTTCTTCAGCACCTTGAGTGCCTGATCAACATTATTGTCTCTGACGGTAACCTGCACCTTGATCCGCTTCCTGTCTTTACGGGGCCGAACGGCCCGGTCCGCATCGAATTTTCGACGTACCGTCGTCGGGAAGCGCCTGCTTCCGTCAACTGCCAGCACGTCTTCGGAATTTCTTCGTCAGTCCCGGATCAAACCGGAGCCGACAGCGGCGCGATATAGCGCTATTTGCCGCTTATGTCCACAGCCGGGGGGCGCGGCAGACTGGCCTGCTTCGTTCAATTCCTTGCTCGTGTCGGTCGCCTGCGAATCACCTGTTTCGCCGCTTGCCGCCGGCTTGCCGGCCGAAGGCGGGTCTTCCAAATGCTGGTCCAACCGTCACAGGAAACCGGATCACTGATCCTTTTCTTCCAGGCTATCGGGCTGTTGCAGGGACATTGTCAGGGTCAGTGCCTCCAGGTCATCATCGCGGATGCCATTCTTGCGCGCCTGGCGATACCAGCGGACGGCCTCGGCCTCGTCCTTGTCGACGCCGCGGCCCTCGGCGAGCAGCTTGGCCAGGCGGATCTGGGCAACCGGATTGTCGCTTTCGGCCGCCTGGCGGAACCACCTGGCAGCAACGGCCTCGTCCTTGTCGATGCCGCGTCCGTTGAACAGCATGATGGCATATTCGATCTGGGCGCCGGTGTGGCCGTTACGGGCGGCATTGGCATACCAGCGGGCAGCGCTTTGTTCGCTCTGGGCAACCCCGACGCCTTCAATAAAAAGGCCGGCAAGGGCATATTGCGAATCCATGTCGCCAGAATCAGCGGCACGGCGAAGATAGGCAGCGGCCAATAGAGGGTTCTTCTCACGCCCCTTGCCCTCCAGCAACAGATAGGCCAGTTCGCGCAATGCGTCGGGCTGGCCGCTTCGGCTGGCTTGCTCAAGGTAAGTGGCAGCGCGGGCCGGGTCTTTTTCCACACCGCGGCCGTCGAGATAAAACCGGGAAAGCGCATATTGCGCTTCCGGATCACCGCTTTTCGCCGCCAGTTCATACCAGCCGGCGGCTTCCTTTTCATCCTGCTTGACGCCCAGGCCGCGGGCCAAAAGTTCGCCGAGAAGCGTTTGCGCCTTGGCGTCATCCTTTTTGGCCTTCTCCAGGGCAAAGGCGAATGCGGTGAGGAAAAAACCACGCTGATAAGCGCCATAGGCGCGATCGGGCGGTTCGGCAGGAATGGCACCGGCATCCTTGAGCGTATTATCGATGCGCATATTGATGTTCAGATCGCCATTGCCGGCTTCCTGAGGCGTCTTGAGGATCGGGCCGGTGATAGCCGGGGCGGGCACCACAGGGGGGGCGGGCGCGGCGAAGGTCGCGCCGTTGTCCTGTGCGAATGCGGGAGCCGATGCCGGGCCGGCCGAAGCCGCAATCACAGCCGCAATCACAGTTGCTGTTGAAACGACTTTCCGGGTCATGCGGCTTGCTCGGGAACGCTGGACAGGATTGATCGGGCCTTCTTGATGGCAGCCGCTGGGCCGCCCGAATACTCCCAGAGTGCGCGATCGAGAGCAACAAAGTCGATGTTGCGGGGCAGATTATCAAGCGTGGCGATCGAATTGCCGGCGACGAGAACGGCCGGGACTTGCATCAGCTCGGCCCACCACTGCGCCAGCTTGACCGCCTTGGGATGCGGTTCGGGGTGGGTGTCGCCGCGCAATTGGCCAAACAGCACATAATCGACGTTTTCGCTGCCGGCCTCCATCGCCGCGTGCCGGGTTTTCAGATTGCCGGCGCCGACGATCCGGTCCGGCTTGAACGTCCGCGTTGCCGCTTTGATGTCGGCGAGCCCGGTCCCGACATGAATGCCGTCGGCCCCGGTGCGGCCGGCGATCCGACTGTGATCGACAATGATCGCCGCGGCGCCATGGCCTTGCACAAGCGCAACCTGGTCGGCGGCAGCGGCCAGTGCCTCCGTTTCGCTCATGCCGGCGCCAATCAGCACCGCGTCGATGCCATGACCTGTCGTCATGCCGCCGAAGGCCGATTCCAGCTTGGCCGATTGAACCGCCGGTTCCGCGCCGGCGGGAGCGATGAGGATCAATCCCGGCATCTGCTCATTCTGGTCGGTCATTGTCCCGATATGCACATCAGGCGGCCAATTTCAACTATCCACCGTCTATGCTGCTTCGCGTTCCAGATCCGGCGACCATTTTCCGAGTGCCGCCAGGCCGTTCATGCGGGCGCGGTGGGCAAAAGCGGCCTGCGCCGCAGGCACGTTTTCCGCCTTGCCGCCCCACGCCTTCAGCGCCGCCGCCTGCAGGGCGCGGCCATAGGAAAAGGTCAGCTTCCACGGCGGGTCGAACATGGCGTTCATCGCTGATAAATGCGCTGTTGCCTCCTCGTCACCCTGGCCGCCGGACAAGAAGGCGATTCCCGGCACGGCGGCCGGTACCGTCGCCATCAGGCAGCTTATGGTCTTTTCGGCGACCTCCTCGACGCTGGCCGATTTGCCGCTTTTCTGGCCGGGCACGACCATATTGGGTTTCAGCACCATGCCGTCCAGGGCGATGCCGGCATCATAGATCTCGGCAAAGACCGTCTTCAGGGCCCACTGGCTGACCTCAAGGCAGCGATCGATATCGTGAACCGCATCCGGTCCGTCCATCTGCACCTCCGGTTCGACAATCGGCACAATGCCGGCTTCCTGGCAAAGTGCCGCGTAACGGGCGAGCGCATGGGCGTTGGCCTTGACCGAGTTCCAGGTCGGTCGGCCTTCGCCGATGGAAATCACAGCCCGCCATTTGGCGAAACGGGCACCGAGGTCGTGATATTCGGCCAGCCGCTCGCGCAGGCCGTCAAGACCCTCCGTCACCGTTTCACCGTCGAAGCCGGCCAGCGGCTTGGCGCCGGTATCGATCTTGATGCCCGGCACGGCGCCGGCATCGGCGATGAGACCGGCGAGCGGCGTGCCGTCGTCGGCGTTCTGGCGCAGGGTTTCATCAAACAGGATAACGCCGGACACGTAGTCCTTCATAGCCGGCGAGCGGAACAGCATTTCGCGATAATCGCGGCGGTTGTCCGCCGACGATTCGACATTGATGGAATCGAAGCGCTTCTTGATGGTGCCGGAACTCTCGTCGGCGGCCAGGATGCCGCGGCCCTCGGCCACCATGCGATTGGCAATGTCTTCCAGGTGTTCGCTCATGATGTTGTTCTCCCTAACTTCATTCGCCCGTCAGCCGGCGCGCAAGGCTTCCACGCCGGGCAGCGGCTTGCCTTCCAGCCATTCAAGAAAGGCGCCGCCGGCGGTCGAAACATAGCTGAAATCACCGGCAATACCGGCATGATTTAACGCCGCAACCGTGTCGCCGCCTCCGGCCACCGATAACAGGTGGCCGACCTTTGTACGGGCGGCGGCATGGCGCGCGGCGGCGACGGTGCCGGCATCGAAGGGCGGCACCTCGAAAGCGCCCAGCGGACCGTTCCAGACAAGGGTCGCGGCGTTGTCGATCCAGGCGTTGATGACCTTGACCGTCTCTTCACCGACATCGAGGATCATCGCGTCGGCCGGCACCTGGTCGAGCGTCACGGTCTGGCTCGCGGCGCCGGGCTCAAGTGCCCTGGCGATGACGGCGTCGGAGGGCAGGATGATGGCTGTCCGGGTTTCGGCCGCCTGGATCATGATCTGGCGCGCGGTGCCGGCAAGGTCGGCCTCATGCAGCGACCTGCCGATTTGGACGCCCTTGGCGGCGAGGAAGGTGTTGGCCATGCCGCCGCCGATGACCAGCGCGTCGACCTGCTGCACGAGGTTGGCCAACAGGTCGATCTTGCTTGAAACCTTGGCGCCGCCGACGACCGCCAGAAGCGGTTTTTTGGGATTGGTCAGCGCCTTGTCGAGCGCCGTTAGTTCGGCCTGCATGGCGCGGCCGGCAAAGGCCGGCAGCAGCCGGGCAAGCCCTTCGGTTGAGGCATGGGCCCGGTGCGCGGCGGAAAAGGCGACGTTGACATAGAGATTGCCGTTGGCCGCCAAAGCCGCGGCGAAATCGGCGTCGTTTTTCTCCTCGCCGGCATGGAAGCGGGTGTTTTCAAGCAGCAGCACGTCGCCTTTTTGCAAGGCCGAAACGGCTTCGGCTGCCGTATTGCCGATACAATCGCCGGCAAAGGCGACCGGCCGGCCAATGATATTTTCAACGGCGATTGCAACCGGTTGCAACGACATATCCGGCACGCGCTGGCCCTTCGGTCTGCCGAAATGGGACAGCAAAATGACTTTCGCGCCCTTGTCGGCGAGTTCGGTGATCGTCGGCGCGACCCGTTCGATCCGGGTGGCGTCGGTCACCGTTTTGCCATCCGGACCGTCCGTTACCGGCACGTTGAGATCGACGCGGACCAGAACGCGCTTGCCGGTTACATCGCCGGCATCGTCAAGGGTGCGGAATGCGGCCAATTGCCGGATGCCTCAGATCAGCTTGCCCATCGCCACGGCGGTATCGGCCATGCGGTTGGAAAAGCCCCATTCATTGTCATACCAGGACATGACCCGGCAGAACGTGCCGTCCAGCACCTTGGTCTGGTCCATGTGGAAGACCGAAGAATGCGGGTCGTGGTTGAAATCCATGGAGACCAGCGGCTCGTCGGTGAAGCCGAGAATGCCGGTCAGTCTGTTGCCGGCGGCGGCGCGGACGGCGTCGTTGATTTCGTCCACAGACGTTGCGCGGCTCGCCTCGAACTTGAAATCGACGACCGAGACATTGGGCGTCGGCACGCGGATGGCGACGCCGTCGAGCTTGCCGTTGAGTTCGGGCAGCACCAGGCCGACGGCCTTGGCGGCGCCGGTGGAGGTCGGGATCATCGACATGGCGGCGGCGCGGCCCCGGTAAAGATCCTTGTGCAGCGTATCAAGCGTCGGCTGGTCGCCGGTATAGGAGTGGATGGTCGTCATGAAGCCCTTTTCGATGCCGACGGCCTCATTGAGCACAGAGGCGACTGGCGCCAGGCAGTTGGTCGTGCACGAGGCGTTGGAGACGACGAGGTGGTCGGCCGTCAGCTTGTCGTCATTGACGCCATAGACGAGGGTGAGATCGGCGCCCGAGGCCGGGGCGGAGACGAGGACCCGTTTGGCGCCGGCGCTCAGATGCATCGCCGCCTTGTCGCGGGCGTTGAAAATGCCGGTGCATTCCAGGGCGATGTCGATATTCAATTCGCTCCAGGGCAATTCTTCCGGGTTGCGGATGGCGGTCACCCCGATCGGACCGCGGCCGACATCGATGGTCTCGCCATCGACGCTCACCGTGCCGGGGAACCGGCCGTGAACGCTGTCATAGCGCATCAGATGGGCGTTGGTTTCCACCGGGCCGAGATCGTTGATGGCGACGACCTCTATATCGGTGCGGCCACTCTCCATGATGGCGCGCAGGACATTGCGGCCGATGCGGCCAAAACCGTTAATGGCGACACGAACAGCCATGTTTTTCTCCTCAATCCTCGCTGGCCAGTGCGGCCAATTGCGCCAATGCCTGCTCAACAACGGCATCGGCGGTGATGCCGAAATGCTCATAAAGCGCCTGATAGGGCGCGCTTGCGCCAAAACCCCTCATGCCGACGAACAGGCCGTCATCGCCAATGATCTGGTCCCAGCCCTGGCGGATTGCCGCCTCGATGCCGACGCGCACCGGCGCCATGCCGATCGTCTCGCCTCGATAGCTGGCGCTTTGAGCGGCGAACAGCTCGAAACTCGGCACGGAAACGACGCGGGCCGGATGGCCCTCGGCTTCCAGTCGTTCGGCCGCTTCAACGGCGATCTGGACCTCCGAGCCGGAGGCAAACAGGCTGATTTGCGCCTCGGCGGAGGCCGGCCGCAATTCATAGGCACCGCGGGTGCAAAGATTTTTTTCGTCGAAGCCAAGCCGCAGCTGGTCGAGATTCTGCCGGGTCAGGGCGATGGCGCTCGGGCCATCGCGGTCGGCCAGCGCCAGTTGCCAGCACTCGGCCGTTTCGACCGTGTCAGCGGGGCGGAAGACGGTCAGATTGGGAATGGCGCGCAAAGCCGCCAGATGCTCCACCGGCTGGTGTGTCGGGCCGTCTTCGCCAAGGCCGATGGAATCGTGGGTGAAGACATGGATGACCCGCTGGCCCATCAGCGCCGCCAGCCGGATCGCCGGACGGCAATAGTCGGAAAAGACCAGAAAGGTGCCGGAATAGGGTATCACGCCGCCATGCAGCGCCATGCCGTTCATGGCGGCCGCCATGCCGTGCTCGCGGATGCCGTAATGAATGAAACGGCCGCCGTAATCCTCCGCATTGAGGTTGGTGAGATCCTTGCTGCGGGTGTTGTTTGAGCCGGTCAGGTCGGCGGAACCGGCAATGGTTTCCGGCAGCACCGGATTGAGCCGCTCCAGCGCCAGTTCCGATGCCTTGCGCGTCGCCATGACTTTCGGCTCGTTTGCCAGATCGTGCTTCAGTGTCTCGATGGCGCCGTCGACGGCCGAGGGCAGGTCGCCGGCGATCCGGCGCTCAAACTCACCGCGCCGTTCGGCCTCCAGGCCATCAAAGCGGGTTTTCCATTCCTTGCGGGCCTGACGCGAGCGCAGGCCGGCAATGCGCCAGGCATCGCAGATATCATCCGGGATGTGGAACGGCTCGTGCGGCCAGTCCAGTGCCTTGCGCGCACCGGCGATTTCTTCATCTCCCAGCGGCGCGCCATGGGCCGATGACGTACCGGCCTTGGTCGGCGCGCCAAAACCGATCGTGGTGCGGGCGGCGATCAATGTCGGCTGGGCGGATGTCCTGGCGTCTTCAAGGGCGGCGTCGATCTGGTCGCGATCATGGCCGTCAATGGCGACCGCGCGCCAGCCGGCGGCTTCGAACCGGGCGATCTGGTCTGTCGAATCGGACAAAGCGAGATCGCCATCGATGGTGATGCGGTTATCGTCGAAAAGAACGATCAGCCGGGTGAGCTTGAGATGGCCGGCCAGAGTGATGGCTTCCTGGCTGACGCCTTCCATCAGGTCACCATCGGAAGCCAGAACATAGGTCCGGTGGTCGACGATCTCGTCGCCGAAGCCGGCATTCATGATGCGCTCCGCCAAAGCCATGCCAACCGCCATCGCCAGACCCTGGCCGAGCGGTCCGGTCGTCGTTTCGACGCCGGCGGTATGGCCGTATTCGGGATGGCCGGGCGTTCTGGAGCCGAGCTGGCGGAAGTTCTTCAGCTCCTCGATCGTCATGTCCTCATAGCCGAGCAGATGCAGGGCGGCGTAAAGCAGCATCGAGCCGTGACCCGCCGACAGCACGAACCGGTCGCGATCCGGCCAGTTCGGGTCGGTCGGGTCGAATTTCAGATGACGTGTGAAGAGGATTGTGGCCATGTCGGCGGCGCCCATCGGCAGGCCGGGATGGCCGGATTTGGCAGCCTGGACAGCATCCATGGCAAGAGCGCGAATGGCATTGGCCATTGCGGTGTGCTTTTCAGCATCTGTCATAAAACAATCACCATGAAGGGCGAAAACTCATCATGAACGGCGGCCACAAACCAGACTCCGCAAGTGATCGCAATATGCCCCGCGACCCATGCCCTTCGGGCAAAAAAGACAATGCCCTGACGGCTCGCGCGGGACAAATACACGCTTGCCACAGTGAGTCAACGTCGGGGATTTGGGCCGGGCCAATGTCAGGCCCGGGCGGGTTCAATGACGGCAATCCGGTTGGAAAAAGTCGGCCGTTGGCGGGATTTGTTTGAAAACCGGTTGACGGTTGTTTCAACCGCTGCATAACGTTCCGGTCTCAACCGTTTGATCGGTTTTACGTGTTGCGTCTTGGATTTTCTTTGCGGGCAGGGACCGGATCCTGCTCGCCTTTCCCGGCGGGAGAAAGAACGAATGTCGACTGGCTTGAACCAGGCAGCAGAAAAACTGAACCTTGCAATCGACCGGCTTGAAGCCACCATTGGACGGCAGGCCGGCGTTCAGGCCGACAAGGCCAGTCTGGAAACTGAAATCCAGTCATTGGGGGCCGATCGCGCCCGGCTTGCCGATCTTCTCGACAAGTCGGAGGCCAAGGCGACCCGGCTCGACACCATCAATCGTGAAGTGTCGCACAAGCTCGTTGAGGCGATGGAGACGATCCGCTCGGTTCTGCAAGCAGAAACCGGAGGGGCGTGATGTCGCAGGTCACAATAACTGTCGGCGGCCGCCATTACCGGCTTTCATGCGATGAAGGCGAGGAGCCGCATCTGGCCGGGCTCGGCGAAAGGCTCGACACGATGATGACCGAATTGCGCGAAGCGTTCGGCGAGATCGGCGATCAGCGGCTGACAGTCATGGCGGCGATCCTGGCGCTGGACCGGCTCGACGAAGCGGAGAAACAGGTCGAGGCCGTGGAAGCCGATGTCTCCAGCGTGCGCGAGAACCGCAACGAGAGTGTTGGTCTTTCAAAGCAGCTCGAAGAGCGTTTCACCGCCGCGCTGGAAACGGCGGCGGCGCGGATCGAAGGTCTGGTGTCGGAAATTCAGGCCGAGCGAGGTTCGCAAGCGGACGTGCCCGACGCGGCGGATGAACCTGCCTGAAACATCGGCGCCTTAATGCGCATGGCGGCGCATCTTGACGCGCGTGAGGGCGCGCCATGATTTCCGATCCGTTTTTCTACGCTATGGCGGTGCCGGCCGTCATCCTGGGCGGCCTGTCCAAGGGCGGTTTCGGCGGCGGCGTTTCCATGATCGGCTTTCTTTTAATGACGCTTGCCGTTCCACCGCTGCAGGCCGCCGCGATCATGCTGCCGATCCTGATTGTGATGGACGTGGTCGGGCTGATCGCCTGGCGCGGCATTTATGAAAAACGCAGCCTGGTCATCCTGCTGCCCGCGGCGCTTTGCGGGATCGGCGCCGGATGGGCCGCCGCCGCATTCGTCAGCAACGATATGATCAGACTGATGGTCGGCGTGGTGGCGCTGATGTTCGTCGCTGATTACGGGTTGAAGGGCAAACGACGCGACATCGCCGGATCACACAATCCGCCGAAGGGTATGATCTGGGGCGCCATGTCCGGGTTCACCAGTTTTCTGTGCAATGTCGGCGGGCCGCCATACCAGATGTATATGCTGCCGCTAAGACTCGACCCGAAGCTGCTTGCCGGAACGACGATTATTTTCTTTGCCGTCGTCAATGCGGTCAAGGTCGGCCCCTATCTGGTTCTTGGCCAGTTTTCGCCGGTCAATCTGGCGACGTCAGCAATGCTCTTGCCACTGGCGCCGCTGGCGACGCTTGCCGGCGTCAAGCTGATCAAGGCCATCAATCCGGCAGACTTTTACCGTTTCACCTATGCCCTCATGTTTGTCGCCGGCATCAAGCAGGCCTGGGATGGCATTGATGGCCTGGCCGGCTGATTGCCTTGCCGGAACGGATCGGCTTTGATCGGTCGAGAATGCCGGGAAGACGCCGATGACCAGTCCCTATCAGTCCGATCTGCCGAAGACACCGGCCAATTACCAGCCGTTGACGCCGCTGACATTCCTGGCGCGGGCGGCGCGGGTGTTTCCCGACCGCACGGCCATCGTGCATGGCCGCACGGTGATAAACTACGAGACGTTCTACCGGCGGAGCCGGCAGCTGGCCTCGGTGCTCGCCGCCACGGGCGTTGGCGCCGGTGACACGGTGTCGGTGATGCTCGCCAATACGCCGCCGATGCTGGAAGCGCATTACGGCGTGCCGATGACCGGCGCGGTCCTGCATTCCATCAACACTCGGCTCGATGCGGCGGTGATCGCCTTCCAGCTCGATCATGCTGACTCAAAGATCGTCATCATCGACCGGGAATTCTCCGCCGTGATGAA
>CALZIL010000024.1 GCA_945787495.1 uncultured Afifella sp.
GTCGTCCAGTACCGCTCACCGATGGAGGCGCGCGGCGCCGGTATCGAAACGGTATACCAGAACCTGGCCTTGTCTCCCGCGCTGTCGATTGCCGACAACATGTTCCTGGGACGGGAGATCCGCAAACCAGGCATATTGGGCCGGTACTTTCGCACACTTGATCGCGCCGCCATGGAACGGAGTGCCCGCGAAAAGCTCTCCGAACTGGGTCTGCTGACCGTCCAGAATATCGGACAGGCGGTGGAAACGCTGTCCGGCGGTCAGCGCCAGGGCGTGGCCGTGGCACGGGCCGCTGCGTTCGGTTCCAGGGTGATCATCATGGACGAACCCACCGCCGCGCTCGGTGTCAAGGAGTCACAACGTGTGCTCGATCTCATCCGGGATGTGCGCTCACGCGGCCTTCCGATTGTATTGATCTCGCACAATATGCCGCATGTCTTCGAAGTCGCCGACAGGATTCACATTCACCGTCTGGGTCGGCGGCTCTGCGTGATCGATCCGAAAGATTATTCCATGTCAGATGCGGTCGCGCTTATGACCGGCGCCATGGCGCCACCGGACGAGGCAAGGGCCGCATAGTGGATCGGCTCGGCGCACTCGCCGCCCGCATCGAAGAAAAGGCAGCGCCGAACGACCGGACGATCGTGGCGATTGCCGGCCCTCCCGGCTCTGGCAAATCGACGCTCGCCGAGAAGCTTTGCAAGGACCTGAATTCGCGGACAGCGGCCGAGCATGCGACCATCGTCCCGATGGACGGCTTTCACCTCGACAATGCGCTGCTTGAGCGGCGCGGTCTTCTGGCGCGCAAAGGGGCGCCTGAGACCTTTGACTGCCCCGGCTATCGCCACGTGCTTGAGCGCATTCGGCAAAATAGCGACGACGTCGCGATACCGGTCTTTGATCGCGAGATGGACGTCGCCAAGGCAGGTGCAGCTATCGTGACAACCGGGCACAAGGTTGTCCTGACGGAGGGGAATTATCTGCTTTTGAAATGCGCGCCCTGGATCGAATTGCAAGGGCTATTCGACCTGACGATTTTTCTTGATGTCGATATGGCGATTCTGGAAAAACGTCTGGTCAAGCGCTGGCTGGATTACGGGCTTGATGAACAAGCGGCGCGCCAACGCGCGGGGTCAAACGATTTGCCCAATGCCCGGCTTGTCATCGAACATTCGGGCGACGCCGATTTGACACTTACGGCGGATGACGGCGGGTTTCAAACCGGTTGATGGCGGCTTGAAGCACTGGTCGGCAGCTCTCTCCCTTTGCCGAACGTCAATCCGATCGGTCAATCGATGTGATTTTGGCGCGGCGTAAAGCACGGGGCTCTGAGTACGCGTGCCGCTTGCGATCATCGATCGTCTTTCGGGCAAAAGGCCGTTCAGACTGCAAGGTATCGTTGAGATGCCACCTGCAAACTTCGTGCTTTGAGCAAATGTTCAAAGGTTGACTGTATGCCCGCTAGAATGGATGCTGTGGCATAGGAGTTTGAATGTCGGACGCCGTTAGAACAGCCGAGAAGCGAATGGACGATGCGGCGCGCGCCGCATGGCTCTATTTCATCGGCGGAAAGACGCAGGACGAGATCGCCGGTCAGCTTGATTTGTCGCGGCAAGCGGTGCAGCGGCTGGTAGCGCTTGCGGTCAGCGAAAAGCTGATCAGATTTCGTCTCGATCATCCGATCGCCGCATGCATGGAATTGGCGTCGCGCCTCACCGATCGGTTCGAGCTTCAGTTTTGCGACGTTATCCCCGGCGACGCGCAGGCGCCGGGCTCGATCGCGGGGGTTGCTGTGGCGGTCGCCATGCGGCTGGAGAGATTGCTGACAAATAAGGCGCCAATGGTGTTGTGTGTCGGCACCGGCCGCACCATGCGGACGGCAGTTGAGGAGATGGACACGCTCGATCGGCCGCAGCACAAGATTGTCTCGCTTGTCGGCAATATGGCATCGGACGGGCATGCCAG
The DNA here is from genome assembly GCA_945787495.1 of uncultured Afifella sp. Lineage (GTDB taxonomy): Bacteria > Pseudomonadota > Alphaproteobacteria > Rhizobiales > Afifellaceae > CALZIL01. The sequence goes on from CALZIL010000024.1 coordinate 1,966, forward strand.
CCCCTATGACGTGGTCATGCGTCTTGCCGACAAATTGGGCGCGCAACGCTTCCCGATGCCGGCGCCGGTCATAACCGAGACGATCGAGGACCGGGAGGCTCTGCAGGGGCAGCGGGTATTCACCTTGCTCAGTGAACTGCGCGCCCAGGCGCGGGCCAGTTTCGTGGGCGTTGGCGAGATCGGCTGGAATGCACCGATGCATCGCGATGGCTTCATGACCGACGCGGATGTTTCAGCCTTGGCCGAGCAAGGCGCGGCGGGAGAGATCACCGCCTGGTCGTTCGACGCCGCAGGTCGCGTGCTGCAGGGCCCCATCAACGATCGCGTGGCAAGCCTGCCGCTCGAATGCCCACCTCAGCGGCTCACTGTCATTGCCGGAAGTGGACCAAGCAAAATCGTGCCTATCAGGGCCGCGCTCGCCGGTCATCTTGCCTCCGCGCTTGTCACTGACGAGGCGACGGCCAGCGCAATTCTCTCCAACTGAAGATTTCAACGTCACGCCTCATTTGCACGGCATCATCGTTCAGCATGTTCAGCTGCTGCGGGCGTCTTGACAATTTTTATCACTTCTGCGAGCAATAGCTCAACAAAAATGCAAATGCTCACATACAAGGGAGGTTTATTGTGATCATGCGGAAAACTTTTGGACTCGCCGCCGGCGTGCTGCTGGCGACGACGGTGCTGGCGGGAGCGGAGACGCTGACCATCGCCACCGTGAACAATGGCGATATGATCCGGATGCAGAAGCTGACGGACGATTTCACTGCAAAAACCGGCCACGAGGTCGAGTGGGTCACCCTGGAGGAGAATGTGCTCCGTCAGCGCGTGACGCAGGACATTGCCGCCAAGGGCGGCCAGTTCGACATCATGACGATCGGCATGTACGAGACACCGATCTGGGCAAAGCAGGACTGGCTGGTTTCGCTCGACGATCTGCCAGCAGAATATGACATCGACGATATTCTTCCCGCGATGCGGGGCGGCCTCTCGGTCGACGGGACGCTTTATGCCGCGCCGTTTTATGGCGAGAGCTCGATGATCATGTACCGGACCGATCTCATGGAAAAGGCCGGGCTCGAAATGCCCGACGCGCCGACCTGGGATTTCGTTGCCGATGCAGCGCGCAAGATGACCGACAAGGCAGGCGAGACCTATGGCGTCTGCCTGCGTGGCAAGGCTGGCTGGGGCGAGAACATGGCCTTCCTCACAACCGTTGCCAACTCTTTCGGCGCGCGCTGGTTTGATGAGAACTGGAAGCCACAATTCGACAGCCCGCAATGGAAGGAAGCGATTACTTTCTATCTCGACCTGATGAACGATGCCGGCCCTCCGGGTGCCTCGACCAACGGATTTAACGAGAACCTGTCGCTGTTCCAGCAGGGCAAATGCGGCATGTGGATCGACGCGACGGTCGCGGCGTCTTTCGTGACCAACCCCAAGGATTCGACAGTGGCCGACAAGGTTGGCTTCGCGCTGGCGCCCGACACTGGCAAGGGCAAGCGGGCAAATTGGCTCTGGGCGTGGGCGCTGGCCATTCCGGCAGGCACCCAGAAGGAAGCCGCTGCCAAGGAGTTCATCCAGTGGGCCACCTCCAAGGAGTACATTGAACTCGTGGCTTTGAAGGAAGGATGGGCCAACGTACCTCCCGGCGCACGGACTTCGCTTTATGAGAATCCGAACTACAAGGATATCCCGTTCGCCAAGATGACGCTCGACAGCATCAACGCGGCCGATCCAAACAATCCGACGGTCGAACCCGTTCCTTATGTCGGTATCCAATTCGTTGCGATCCCCGAGTTCCAGGGTATCGGCACGGCGGCGGGCCAGGAGTTCTCGGCGATGCTTGCCGGCCAGCAGTCGGCCGAGGAGGCGCTGGCCAAAGCGCAGGCGCTGACTGCCGAAGAGATGGAAGCCGCAGGCTACTGACGCCTTCCTCCCAGACCCGGGGGCCGGCAACTCGCGCTGTCCCCCGGGCTCTAAATTTCCAGCGACATCCGTTTCCGGCGGGCCTCGCCCGCTAACAGAGGAGGTGCGTCATGGCAACCCGGCATTCCCGATCCGCAGCCAGGTTGATGATGGCCCCCGCCGTGATCCTGCTGCTTGGCTGGATGCTCGTCCCTCTGACGATGACGCTCTTCTTCTCCTTCAAGAAATACCTGCCCCTGCGCGGGGGTGATCTGGGGTGGGTCGGCTTCGATAACTACACCCGATTCGTAACTTCCAGTTCCTTCTGGCCCAGCGTCCTGACAACGCTCATCATCGTTGGTGGCGTTCTCCTGATTACCGTCGTTCTGGGCGTACTACTCGCCATCCTTCTCGATCAGCCGATGTGGGGACAGGGCATCGTCCGCATCCTGGTGATTGCACCGTTCTTCGTGATGCCCACGGTCTCGGCGCTAGTCTGGAAGAACATGTTCATGGACCCGGTGAATGGTCTGCTCGCACACCTCTGGAAATTCTTCGGCGCACAGCCGGTCGAATGGCTGAGCGACGCATCCATCTTCTCCATCGTCCTGATCGTGGCGTGGCAGTGGCTGCCTTTCGCGACCCTCATCCTGCTGACCTCCATCCAGTCGCTCGACAGCGAGCAACTGGAAGCCGCCGAGATGGATGGCGCTCCACCACTTGCCCGATTTGGCTTCATCACGCTGCCGCATCTCAGCCGCGCCATCACGATCGTTGTCCTGATTCAGACGATCTTTCTTCTGGCCATCTTCGCGGAGATCTTTGTGACAACAGGCGGCTCCTTCGGAACCCGTACCCTGACCTATCTGATCTTCCAGCGTGTGCTGGAGAGCCAGAATGTCGGTCTCGGATCGGCCGGAGGCGTCTACGCAATCATTCTTGCCAACATCGTCGCGCTTTTCTTGATGCGCATTGTCGGCAAGAACCTGGACGCGTGAGGAGGTAGACCCAATGGCCCGCGCAGTCACAACGCAACGCAAGACCATCAATACCACCGTCGCTTGGGGGATCGGCCTTCTGATCTTTTTCCCGATCCTCTGGACCATCCTCACAAGCTTCAAGACCGAGGCTCAGGCGATCAACGACCCGCCGTTGTTCCTGTTCTTCGACTGGACGCTGGAAAACTACACCGTGGTGCAAGAGCGGTCGGATTACATGCGCTTTTTGTGGAACTCCGTGATAATTGCTGGGGGCTCCACACTCCTGGGCATCATCATCGCCGTTCCCGCGGCCTGGTCCATGGCCTTTGTTCCGTCGAGGCGCACCAAGGACATCCTGCTTTGGATGCTCTCGACCAAGATGCTGCCCGCTGTCGGCGTGCTTTACCCGATCTACTTGATGTTCATCCAACTGGGGCTTCTGGACACGCGGATCGGCCTGACCCTTGTGTTGATGCTGATCAACCTGCCGATAATTGTCTGGATGCTCTATACCTACTTTAAGGAGATCCCCGGCGAAATCCTTGAAGCTGCGCGGATGGACGGCGCAACGCTACGCGAGGAAATCCTGTATGTATTGACGCCGATGGCAGTGCCGGGGATTGCCTCCACTGTCTTGCTCAACATCATCCTGGCCTGGAACGAGGCGTTTTGGACCCTGAATCTAACGGCAGCCAAGGCCGCCCCGTTGACGGCGTTCATCGCCAGCTATTCCAGCCCAGAAGGCCTGTTCTACGCGAAGCTAAGCGCTGCCTCGACCATGGCCATCGCACCGATACTCATCATGGGTTGGTTCAGCCAAAAACAACTCGTACGCGGCCTGACATTTGGCGCGGTGAAGTGAGGGAAAAGACATGGGACGCATCGTACTCGACAAAGTGAAGAAGATCTTCGGCGACATCACCGTAATTCCGCCCCTGGACCTCGAGATCAACGACGGCGAGTTCGTTGTCTTCGTCGGCCCATCGGGTTGCGGCAAGTCCACGCTACTTCGGCTGATTGCCGGGCTGGAGGACATCACCTCGGGCCATGTCGAAATCGACGGCGTGAACGCCACCGACGTGCCGCCGGCCAAACGGCGGTTGGCGATGGTGTTCCAGTCCTATGCGCTCTATCCGCATATGTCGGTTAGGAAGAACATCGCCTTTCCTTTGCGCATGGCAGGGCTTGAGAAGGCCGAACAGGATAGAAAAGTCGAAGCGGCGGCAAGCGTACTGAACCTGACCGACTACCTCGACCGTCGACCCGGGCAGCTTTCTGGCGGCCAACGCCAGCGCGTCGCTATCGGCCGCGCCATCGTGCGCGAACCGGCGGCGTTTCTGTTCGACGAACCGCTGTCCAACCTCGACGCCGCACTACGCGGAAACATGCGGCTGGAGATCACCGAGCTACATCAAACGCTGAAAACCACGATGGTCTACGTCACCCACGACCAGGTCGAGGCGATGACCATGGCCGACAAGATCGTGGTGCTGAATGAAGGCCGGATCGAGCAGGTCGGCTCACCGCTCGATCTCTACCGCCATCCGGCGAACCTTTTCGTCGCCGGCTTCATCGGCTCGCCGCGCATGAACCTGATCGAAGGGGCCGAGGCCACGCGCCGCGACGCCGCGACCATCGGCGTGCGCCCCGAGCACATGACGCTGTCGACCGAGGCTGGCGACTGGACCGGCACGGTGGGCGTTGCCGAGCATCTCGGCTCTGACACCTTTGTTCATGTTCAGCTGGACGATGTCGGACCTGTGACAGCGCGGGCGAGCGGTGAAATCAGCCTGGGCCATGGTGACCGTGTGCACCTGACACCGGACCCGGCACAGATCTATCGTTTCGATGCGGCGGGGTCGGCGCTTTGAGCATGCGCCTAGAGGGCAGGACAGCGATGGTCACAGGCGCCGCCCGGGGCATCGGCCGCGCCTTCGCCGAGACCTATGTGCGCGAGGGCGCGCGCGTCGCCATCGCCGATATCGACGAGGACCGGGCGAACGAAACGGCCAGCGACATCGGCGACCAGGCCTTCGCGGTTCGCATCGACGTCACCGATGGCGCCTCGATCACGGCCGCGGTCAAAGCCGTCGAGGAGCGCGCGGGCGGCATCGACATCCTCGTCAACAATGCCGCTTTGTTCGATGCCGCACCCATCGTCGATATCACCCGCGAGAGCTATGACCGGCTGTTCGCAGTCAATGTGCACGGCGTGCTGTTCACCCTGCAGGCCGTCGCGCACTCGATGATCGCGCGCAGCGAAGCCGATCCTGATTGGCGCGGCAAGATTATCAACATGGCGAGCCAGGCCGGCCGGCGCGGCGAACCGCTGGTTGCCGTCTATTGCGCGACGAAGGCCGCCGTGATCAGCCTCACGCAATCGGCCGGCCTCGACCTCATCAAGCACCGGATCAACGTGAATGCGATCGCGCCCGGCGTCGTTGACGGCGAACATTGGGACGGCGTCGACGCGCTGTTCGCCAAATATGAAAACCGCCCGATGGGCGAGAAAAAACGCCTGGTCGGGGATGCCGTTCCCTATGGCCGCATGGGCCGGGCGGACGACCTGACCGGCATGGCGATTTTTTTGGCGTCAGCGGAAAGCGACTACGTCGTCGCGCAGACCTACAACGTCGATGGCGGCAACTGGATGAGCTGAGAAGGCGCAGATCATGTACCTAGAAAAACTGAGGCTTGATGGTCAGGTCGCGCTGGTCACCGGCGCGGGACAGGGTATCGGTGCGGCCTGTGCTGCGGCGCTCGGCGAGGCGGGCGCGACGGTCATCGTCGCCGACATGGTCGCCGACCGGGTCGAGGCGAGCGTCAAGGCCCTGAAGGACGCGGGCTTGGACGCCCACGGCACGATCCTTGACGTCACGAAATCCGCCGATGTGGACTCGGTCGCGGCAAAGGCCGTCGCCGACCACGGCCGCATCGATATCCTCGTCAACAATGCCGGCGTCGCCAAAAGCGACGTTAAGGCAGAGGACACCAGCGACGACCACTGGCGGTTCCACATGGACGTCAATGTGGATGGACTGTTCTGGTGCTGCCGCGCTTTCGGCCGCCACATGTTGACGCAGGGCAAGGGGTCGATCGTCAATATCGGCTCCATGTCCGGCTTCATCGTCAACAAGCCGCAGCCGCAATCCTTCTACAACGCGTCGAAGGCGGCCGTTCATCACCTGACCCGCTCGCTCGCCGCCGAATGGGGCCGGCGGGGCGTGCGCGTCAATGCGGTCGCGCCGACTTACATCGAGACGCCGCTGACATCGTTCGGCATTAAGGAAAATCCCGAAATGTACGCGACCTGGCTTGAGATGACGCCGATGGGCCGCGTCGGCCAGCCCGACGAGATCGCCTCGGTCGTCCATTTCCTTGCCTCAGACGCGGCCAGCCTGATGACCGGGGCAATCGTGGTCGCCGACGGCGGCTATACCTGCTGGTGAGGCGCGCGGCATCACGACCGCTGGACTTCGCACCGGCCGGGACTGCCACCCCGTTTCGCCCTCGACTCGTCATTTTCGACTGCGACGGCGTGTTGGTGGATAGCGAGCCCCTGTCTCTGCACGTGCTTGTCGAGGCCATATCCAAAGCCGGACTGACAATGTCCATCGAACAAGCACAGGCCCGGTTTCTGGGAAAAAGCCTGGCTTCAACCTGCGATGTTCTGGCTGAAGACTACGGCATCGATTTGCAGCACAGCCATCTAAAGCGCATGCGCGCGCGCCTATACGACGCGTTTCACCGCGAGCTGACAGCCATCCCCGGAACGGCGGAGGCGCTCGATCATCTTTCCGTCCCGTTCTGTGTCGCCTCATCCAGTCAACCTGAACGCATCCGGCTTTCCCTGGAAGTCACCGGCCTGCTGAAGCGGTTGGAGCCGTACATTTTCAGCGCATCCATGGTGTCACGCGGCAAGCCGGCACCGGATCTCTTTCTGCACGCTGCCGAACAAATGAAGACGCCACCGCACCATTGTCTGGTAATCGAGGACAGCGCCGCCGGGGTCGAGGCGGCAAAATCGGCTGGCATGCGCGTCTTCGCCTTCACCGGCGGCGCCCATGCAGGCGGCGAGACCTATCTGCAGACGCTTACGCAATTGGCGCCCGATCACATCTTCGATGACATGCGCGCTTTACCCGATATGCTGGACGCAATCGCCAACTGTTCAGGATGATCCGATGAACGATCTCGTCGCCGCTGTCGATGTCGGCACAGGCAGCGCGCGGGCGGGGCTTCTCGACCGGCACGGAAATCTTCTCGGCCGCGCCGAGCGGCCAATTGTGATAAACCAGCCGAAGTCCGATTTCGCCGAGCATGATTCTGAAGACATCTGGCGCGCCGTGTGTGCATCTGTGCGAGAGGCGCTGGCGCTGGCGGGTGCTCAACCGACTGCGGTCAAAGGCATCAGTTTCGATGCCACCTGCTCGCTTGTGGTGCGCGACACCGAGGGATCACAACTCAGTGTTTCGGAGAGCGGCGAAGATCGCTGGGACACCATTGTCTGGCTCGATCATCGTGCCATCGCCCAAGCAGAGGAATGCACCGCCTCCGGCCACCGCGTTCTGGACTTCATCGGTGGCGTCATGTCGCCGGAGATGGAAATGCCGAAGCTCATGTGGCTCAAGCGGCATATGCCCAGGCAATGGGCGCGCGCCGGTCATTTTTTCGACCTGGCCGATTTTCTGACCTGGAAGGCTGCCGGTTCCCTGCAGCGTTCGCAGTGCACGCTGACCTGCAAATGGACCTATCTCGGCCATGAAAGTCCCGGCTGGCAGATGGATTTTCTTGAGGCCATGGGGCTCGCCGACGTGCTCGAACGCGGCGCGCTGCCGGCCCAGGCGAGCCCGATAGGAAGCGATCTTGGTCCCCTGACTGAAGCCGCAGCCGCGGAACTGGGCCTCACCGTCGGATGCCGGGTCGGCGCTGGACTGATCGATGCCCATGCCGGGGTCTTGGGGGTGCTGGGAGGGCGGCTTGCCGAGGGTAATGCGAAGCGCCACATGGGCCTGATCGCGGGCACATCGAGCTGTGTCATGGCGTTATCGCCCGACCCCAGGCCGACACCCGGCGTTTGGGGGCCGTATTTTGGCGCCGTGCTGCCTGAACTCTGGTTGAATGAGGGCGGGCAATCCGCCACCGGGGCGCTGCTCGACCATATCATTCGCTGGCACGGTGCCGGCGGCGAGCCGGACGGTGAGAGTCACGGACGAATAATTGAACGGGTGCAGGAATTGCGAAAAGCTGAGGGGGCGGACTTTGCCCCGCGCCTCCATGTGCTGCCGGATTTTCATGGCAACCGGTCGCCGCTGGCGGATCCGCACGCCGTCGGCGTGATCAGCGGTCTGACACTCGATTCCTCCTACGACAGCCTGTGCCGGCTCTACTGGCGGACCGCAGTCGGCATCACATTGGGAGTCCGGCACATTCTCGACACGCTGAATCGCAGCGGCTACGTGATCGACACGCTGCATGTGACCGGCGGCCAGACCAAGAACCCGCTCCTCATGGAACTCTACGCCGACGCGACAGGGTGCACGGTTGTCGAGCCGGCCGCCAAGGATGCCGTGTTGCTTGGAACCGGCATGGTGGCAGCAACGGCCGCAGGCCTCCATTCAGATCTTGCGGATGCCGCGGTTGCCATGACCAAGGGCGGCCGCGAGCGTCATCCCGACGAGATTGCGGCAACGAAATACGAACACGATTATCGCGTTTTTCTTGCGATGGTCGATCAGCGCAGCGCCATCGACGCAATCCACTAACCGCGCAGCCATCGAAATCGGTTCGCGACTTGCGAGTTTGACTCGGAGCGGACATAGCCGGTACCGGGTTCAAGACGCCATCTTGCCGTCCGGTTGTTGGCGTCAAGCCTCGCAAATGTAACTGACTGTCCTGATCCGCCGTTCCGCCAGGTTGCGAACCTGGTTGCGTGCCATCTCGGGGAAATCCCTGCCAAGAAAGACTTGGGCTGTTACCGGGGGCTTTCCCGATTGCGCCATCTGCGCCGTTATCGCTTCGAACCAGCTTTGACTCTCGCGAGTCGAATCTTGGACATCCGAGATCTTGAAACCAGCGCCGGCCAGAAGTGGTTCCATTTCGTCAGGCGTTGCCAGATGGCTGATTGATGGCTCGCGTGCCCAAGGTACGGGGAACAACACATCACCTCCCTCGCCCTGAAGCACGTCATACACGGCGAAAATGCCGCCAGGCTTCAGAATTCGCTTCGCCTGCTCGTACATTTTGTCCTTGGCCGCAATGTTCATTGCGACGTGAATCGTCATCGCGGCATCGAATTGATCATCCGCAAAAGGCAAATTCGTTGCATCTCCTTGCTGGAACGCGACTCGATTGCCAAGATTTACCCACTCCGACAATATCTGTGCGGCATCACAAAATGCCTGTGTCAGATCGAGGCCGGTGACATGGCAACCATAGGCCTCGGCGAGTGTTCGCGCTGGCCCTCCCAAGCCGCTGCCAATGTCAAGGACATGGGCGTCCTCGGTCAGCTTCAAATGCCCAGCCAATTCCATGGTCGCCTTCCGGCCACGGATATGAAACTCATCGACGGTTGCCAGATCGGCCGTAGTCAGTTCGTTTAGGTCCTTGCCTGCGCGCTGCAGGCCCTCCGCGATAATGTCGGCCAAACTGTCCCTGCCGCTGTAATGGGCTGCCACTGGATCAATCATTGTCCCTGCCCTGCCAATACACCGAATGCATGCGCGCGCGCTTTTCGACGCATGTTAATCGGGTTTCTCCCAGGCGGCTACGAAGGCCGCTCATGGTGCTTTTCGGACATGCCCCACCCGCCACAGACTGCCCGCTTTCGGGGGTAAACCGACATCAACGTCGCCGTTTTCGACTTCCGTTCATGACCATTCCGGAAGTCGATGATGCTGGGGCCCTATCCGAGTAAGCGCCGATCCTGAAGGATTCTCGTGTGCCCGCAAAGCGTTTGAGTCGATACAGGCCCGCAAGACCAGTTTGCTCACTCAGGCAACCCCAGCTTGCGCAGGATGGCGAGCCCACTCTCGACTCCCGCCCTGTCCTTGTTGAGCGAGTGTTGCCCGACATGCGTCAGTGAAATCCCGGCATCGGCCTCGATGGCCTTGGCGACTTCCGCTCGCGCCTTGTCGTCTTGGCCTAACGCGTGATGGGCCAGCGCCCGCCCGATGTGCCCATGCGCGGCGTGTATCGCAGGCGGCTTGCGGTCCAGGAGTTTCTGGAAGGCGAACAGCGCCTCGTCCGGCTGCTTGGCATCGAGATACGAAAAGCTCAGGTCCTCCAGAAACCAGGCGGGATAATAGGGGCTCAGGCGCATTGCCGTCTTGTACATCCGAATCGCCTTTTTCGGCCGACCGGTGTTGTGGAGAATCATCGCCAGAAGCGCCGTGTTGGTCGCATGGTTCGGATTGAAGGCGACGGCCTTTTCTGCAGCCTCGATGGCTTCGTCGTATTGCCTTTTAAACAGGTGGATGGCGCTCTGCAGCGCGTAGACGTCGGGCAATGCGTCATCCATGGCCCGCGCCTTCTCCGCCAGGAACGAGGCGCGCTCCAGGGACAGTTCGTGGTTTTCGCTCCATCCGTGAAAGGCGTCGTGCCAATGGGTCCAGGCAAGGAGCGCATAAGCCAGGGCGTATCCGCGGTCGACCTCGATAGCCTTCTTGAACCATTGGCGGGCGGTGGCGTTATCGGTTTTGCTGGATTGGTAGAAGTGCTCCATTCCCCTGCTGAGGAGGTTCCAGGCCTCCAGGCTGCGCGTGTGTTTTCGGTGGACCCGCGCTTCCTCGCCTTCGGTCAGCTTTATGCGCAAAGCCACGACGATCCGGTCGGTGATCTCGTCCTGCAATGCGAACAGCTCGGTCATATCCCGGTCGTAACGCTCGGCCCACAGGTGGTTTCCGGCGAGCGCATCGACAAGCTGGGCGGTGATGCGCACCTTGTCGCCTGACATCTGGACGCTGCCTTCGAGCACGTACCGCACCCCCAGGTCCTCTGCCACCTGCTGCACGTTCACCGGCTTGCCCTTGTAGGTAAAGGTCGAGTTGCGAGCGATGACGAACAAGCTGGAGACTTGCGACAGCGCCGTTATGATGTCTTCCGTGAGGCCGTCCGCCACGTGGCCCTGGCCGGTGTCACCGCTCAGATTGTCGAAGGGAAGCACTGCGATGGAGGGCTTGTCGGGGAGCGGGTAGGCCATCCTCTCAACCGATGCTGATTTAACCTCCGGCTCCCACGGCCTCAGCCACGTAGCCGCTGCAGCCATTCCGATGAGCACGAGTACTGCCGCTGCGACGGCAACCCGTTTCCAAGCTTGCTTTGCTCGCTTCGTTTCGCCGATGACCTTGCCAACTGCCTCCGGCTCAGTCAGCACGCGGTAAACCTGAACCGGTTCGGCGATGTTTTTGACCTCGTGCTCGCCAAGATATTCGTAACCCAGATCGAGCTGTTTCTTGATCTGGTCAAAAACCGGCCGCGAGAGGCAGATAGCCCCGGCGTTGGCAAGCGTTTCCAGACGCGCCGCAATATTCACACCATCGCCGAGAAGATTATCGCCCTCGACGATCACGTCGCCGAGGTTGACACCTATGCGAAGGCGCATGCGTCTGTTCTCAGGTAGATCGACATTGTGAGTTTCAAGTTCGCGCTGAATATCGACGGCACAGCGCACCGCCTCGACCGGGCTCGGGAATTCGGCAACGACGCTGTCGCCGGCGCTACCGAACACCCTGCCACGATGGTCAGCGACCAGCCCGTCGATGACCTGTCGGCAAGTGTTCAGCGTGCGGACGGTCGCTTCCTCATCGGCCTCCATGAGCCGGCTGTAGCCGACCACGTCGGCGGCAAGGATCGCGGCGAGGCGGCGTTCCATTTCCAACACCTCTTGACTGGGAGATTAGCCAACCGCCGCTTAAGAATCCATGCGCGCAAGGATTCCTTGGCATTTCCGGTTGCGCTGAAATGCCGACATAACCCAGGCGCCGCCCCGCCTACGAGCGCCGCGCCGCAACCAGCATCCAGACGGCGAGCGCGGCGGCGGCGAGCGCGCCGGGAAACGACATCCACACGGGCACGGCTATCTCCGCAACGACGATCTCGAAGCCGATGATCAGGCGCACCAAGTGGGCGGCAGCGCCGACGGTGAAGAAGACGCCGGCTGTGTAGAGGGCAGCCTTTTGCATTGGCGTTCTCCCTGATCCAGATGCATTCAAACCAGATAGAGTTCAGACGGCGCTGTGAAATCCATGGTCGCATCCGAACACGTAATGACAGATCGGCAAGACGTCATGGAATGTACAGGCAGCAAGAAAAATAACGATTGCCGACATCAACGACAGGATGATCAGCCTGTGGTGTTTTTCGACTGAGGTTGCGAGTGCCGTCATGACAAATCTCCTGATTCGAACTCCATACAGGTTCCGAAAACCCTATCGTGATTGGGTCGGCTGGGCGGCGATACCCGCGCCCGATCGATCCGGTGCGCTTTGGCTCGGATTGAAGCCGCGCGTTATCCTGATGCGATAACGGGCGTACTGGGCCAGAAAGGTGAACAGCCAGCCAAGCACCAGATAGGCGGCGATTTTCATGCCCATGCTGTAGTGGTAGGGCAGCGCCGCATCCTGCAAAACCTTTTCAGGAAAATAGAGACCGGAAAACGGATTGCCGAGAAGGGCGCATAATGTCGAGGCGGTAAGAAAGAAGAAGATGTAGCTGAACAACTGAAAAATATCGGCGGCTTTATTCTCTCCACCGAATTCCAGGCGGATCCGCGCCCAGTACCACAAGGTGATGAAGAACAGCATCAGAATGAGGCCGCCAATGATGCCGAATATGGTCGGGTAATAGGCAAGCGTCGGCGGAAACAGCAGACTTGTCGCGACGGCTACAAGCCCCGCAACGAGCAGGACAATCGAACCCGTATCGGCTTTCCCCAGCTTCGAATACAGCGCCATGCCAAGGGCGGTCAGCACGATGCCGACAGGGACACTCAGCGCGATAATGCTGAAAACAAGCCCGCCGAACGCGAAAATCGTGCCTTCGAACTGCTCGGCCGGCGTATTGCGCCAGATCGGCGCAATCCACCACATCGCAAGCCAGCTCGCACAGAACATATAGATCGCACCGAGCCAGAACGCAGCGAGGCCAATCTTCTGTGCGGTTCCAGGCTCGCTGAGGCGCGTATTCACCTACGGTCTCCATTTGAAGGCGCGGACTCCGTCAATTCATGACGGCTGATCGCCCATCGTCTGGAATTTCGCGCCGATCCTGCGAACGAAGCCCGCCATCATCAGCATCATGACCCCGATCAGGACGAACACTGCGGCGATGATCCAGGCGAGAATCCGTGGCTCGATGACGATCAGGATCCCCAATCCCAGAAAGACGAGCCCGGGAACGATCAGCATGGCGCTTGAAAAAGGCTTTTCCATCATGCCCTTGCAGGTCTTGGCCATCGGGCACATCGGCATCGGGGTTGGCTCTGCCATCATTTTCTCCTTCGGCTTCCTCTTCAACTCAAGCAGCGGTCGGCACCTTGCATCCGCACTTCTCCATCAGCGCCTTCATCTCTTTTGGATCCGGCATGCCTTCTTTGCCGCAGCATTGCTCCATCATCTTCGTCTCAGCTTCGCTGAATTCCTTCTTGCCGCAGCTCTCCATGAACTGCTTCATCTTTTCAAAATCCGGCATTCCGCCTTCGCCGCAGCACTGTTTCATCATCTCTGCCATATTCATCGGATCACTCCTTTCGTTGTTGACGCCTGCGCATCGCACACAGGCGACACGCTGGTCGCGATGGCCGGTGTAGACGCCGTCGATGACCTTTGGAGTCGGTATCCGCGGACCCAGAGCGATCGGCGCAACTGAGGCACGCGGCGCCTAGGCGGCCGCTTCTTCGCTCATGCCGGCGAGCCGCTCGACATGAGATGCAGCCCTCTGCTTGATGAAGGCGGCGAGCGCAGTGACCTGCTTGATTTCATCCTCCGGCACGCCGGCGTCCTCGGCCGCGGCAAGATGGTGCTCCAGGCTGGCTACGCAATTGACCGCGAACGCCGCACCGATGCACACCAGCGCCGTCATGCGGTTCGGCTCTTCAAGGAAGCCGAATCCGGCCACGTCCCGATCTTCGCCGAGATGGGCCAGCGCATAAGCCTCCATAATGTCGGTCGCGTTTCGTCGTACGGCGAAGGCAACATCCGCGGCTTGTCTGATCTCCTCATCGCTGGCGCGTGCTTTGTGCGCAACAGCCACGTGATGATCCGTACACGGCTTGCATCCGGCCGCAACGGAGATGCCGATCGCCCCCAGTTCCTTTTCCCTGGGGTTCATAGCCATCGCGCCCCTTCCTGAGTTGGGGCTAGTCAAGTCCGGCCCCTATACCTTCGTTGGGTTCCAGTGACATTGATCCCGGTCAAGAATGTAACAAGACAGCGAGATCGGATTGTCGCTTTTCGTAGCATCTGATGCCTGACGAATGTTCGCTTTTGGGCGCTTAACGGACGTTCACAGCCCGAGTTGGCAACGTGCACTCGGCCGGTGGATGCAGCAACAGATCACGCCACTGACCGCCTCTTGACGCGATCTTGGGGACCGGACCCAAGTCGCCGCGAGCCGGGCTTCAGCCGGTGAGGATGCCCGGCAGGTTCAGCCCGTGCGCGCGGGCGCAGTCCAGCGCGACGTCGTAGCCGGCATCGGCGTGGCGCATGACGCCGCTGGCCGGATCGTTCCACAGAACGCGCGCCAGCCGCCGCGCCGCGTCCTCTGACCCGTCGGCGACGATAACCACTCCGGCATGCTGCGAAAAACCCATGCCGACACCGCCGCCGTGATGCAGGCTGACCCAGGTGCCGCCCGAGGCGGTGTTGAGCAGCGCATTCAAGAGCGGCCAGTCGGAGACGGCATCGGAACCGTCGGCCATCGCCTCCGTCTCGCGGTTCGGCGAGGCGACGGAACCGGAATCCAGATGGTCGCGGCCGATGACCACCGGGGCCAGCCCGAGCCGGTGCCGGTCGCCCAGCCCGACCCAGCAGATCCGCGCCGGCAGCCCCTGAAAGCTGATCCGCTCCCGCGCCATGTCGAGCCAGGTGTGCAGATGCGTGTCGTCGGGCAGCAGTTCCTTGACCCTGGCGTCGGTCCTGTAGATGTCCTCCGGGTCGCCTGACAGCGCCACCCAGCGAAACGGCCCGATGCCCTTGCAGAACAGCGGCCGGATCGTCGCCGGCACGAAACCGGGAAAGGCAAAGGCGTCGGCCAGCCCCTCCTCCTTGGCGACCTGACGGATGTTGTTGCCGTAATCGAGCGTCGGAACGCCGTCGCGACAAAATCCGACCATCGCCTCGACATGGACCTTCATGGAAGCGCGGGCGGCGGTTTCGACCGCCTTGGGGTCGCTTTCGCGCTTGTCACGCCACTGCGCCATCGTCCAGCCGAGCGGCAGATAGCCGTTGACCGGGTCATGCGCCGAGGTCTGGTCGGTGACAAGATCCGGCCTGGCGCCGCGGCGGTAAAGTTCCGGAAAGATGTCGGCGGCATTGGCGAGCAGGCCGACTGATTTGGCCTCGCCAGCTTTCGTCCAGCGCTCGATCATCGCCAGCGCCTCGTCGAGGCTGTCGGTCTGCTCGTCGAGATAGTCGGTGCGCAGGCGGAAATCGATACGTTCGGGATCGCATTCCACGACCAGCGCGCAGGCCCCCGCCATTACCGCCGCCAGCGGCTGCGCGCCGCCCATGCCGCCAAGACCGGCGGTCAGGATCCAGCGCCCCTTGAGATTGCCATCATAATGCTGGCGGCCGACCTCGGCGAAGGTCTCGTAGGTGCCCTGAACGATGCCCTGCGAGCCGATATAGATCCACGAGCCGGCGGTCATCTGGCCGTACATCATCAGCCCGAGCTTATCGAGGGCGTTGAAATGGTCCCAGTCGGCCCAGTGCGGCACCAGATTGGAATTGGCGATCAGCACCCGCGGCGCGTCCTTT
>CALZIL010000025.1 GCA_945787495.1 uncultured Afifella sp.
AACAACCTCAGAAGCGATCGATCCGCCGCCATGTCCCGACTTGTGATGAAATTCGGCGGCACGTCGGTGGCCGATCTGGACCACATCCGCAACGTCGCGCGGCATGTCAAGCGCGAGGCCGATGCCGGCAACCAGGTCGTCGTCGTCGTCTCAGCCATGGCCGGGCGGACCAATGAACTCGTCGCCCTGTGCCGCCAGGCCGGCGCGCTGCACGATGCGCGCGAATACGACACGGTGGTTGCTGCCGGCGAGCAGGTGACGTGCGGGCTGCTGGCTATCATCCTGCAGGGCCTGGGTGTCGATGCCCGTTCCTGGCTCGGCTGGCAGGTGCCGATCCGCACCAATGCCGCCCATGGGGTGGCGCGCATCCAGGACATCGACGCGGCGACTTTGGGCGAACGGCTGGCGCAGAACCAGGTGGCGGTGGTCGCCGGCTTCCAGGGCCTGGCGCCGGACAACCGCATCGCGACGC
The DNA here is from genome assembly GCA_945787495.1 of uncultured Afifella sp. Lineage (GTDB taxonomy): Bacteria > Pseudomonadota > Alphaproteobacteria > Rhizobiales > Afifellaceae > CALZIL01. Next base: position 473 of record CALZIL010000025.1, read on the forward strand.
TCGGCCGCGGGGGCTCCGATACCAGCGCCGTGGCGCTGGCGGCGGCGATCGGTGCCGACCGCTGCGATATCTATACCGACGTCGATGGCGTCTATACTTCCGATCCACGGATCGTGCCGAGCGCGCGCCGGCTGGAGCGGGTGGCCTTTGAGGAAATGCTGGAAATGGCGTCGCTGGGCGCCAAGGTGTTGCAGGTGCGCTCGGTGGAACTGGCCATGGTGCATGGGGTCAGAACCTTCGTGCGCTCCAGCTTCGACGATCCGGAGGCGCCACAGACCGGGCCGGGCAACCAGCCGGTCGGAACGCTGATATGCGATGAGGATGAAATCGTGGAAAAGCAGCTTGTTACCGGAATAGCCTATTCCAAGGATGAGGCGAAGATCACATTGCGCCGCGTGGAAGACAGGCCGGGCATCGCGGCGGCGATTTTCGGGCCGCTGGCCGATGCCTCGATCAATGTCGACATGATCGTCCAGAATGTCTCCGAAGACGGCGCGACGACCGATATCACCTTCACCGTCCCGACCGCCGATTTCGACGCGGCGATGGCGCTGATCGACGATCTCAAGACCACCACCCAAATGGAAAACGTCGTCGGCTCGTCCGATGTCGCCAAGGTCTCGGTGATCGGCATCGGCATGCGCAGCCATGCCGGCGTCGCGGCGCGGGCGTTTGAGGCGCTGGCGGCGCGCGGAATCAACATCCAGCTGATCACCACATCGGAAATCAAGATTTCAATCCTGATCGATGCCGCCTATACCGAGCTTGCGGTGCGGACCCTGCATTCCATATACGATCTGGATGCCGCCTGAATTCAGCGTATTGCGTAGACCGGCGCGTAAATCGGCGCGTCAACTGGCCGGGCGCCGTCGGCCGGATATACTTTTAACAAGATGCGGCGATACGAAGACATGGTTTTCAAGGAGGGGGTTGTGGCAAGCCGAGGGTCGCTTGCGGGGCCGCGCGTGCTTATGCGCCGCTTGCGTGAGGTCATGGCAGAATCACTCGGTGCCCAGGAGCGCCTGGACGAGATCGTCACCCAGATCGCGGCCAATATGGTCACGGAGGTGTGCTCGGTCTACGTGCTGCGCGCCGACGGCATGCTCGAACTCTACGCCACCAGGGGCCTCAATCCGGATGCCGTTCACAAGGTGACGCTGAATGTCGGCCGCGGCCTTGTCGGCCTGATCGCCACCAGCGGCCGGCCGCTCAACCTGCCCGATTCGCAAAAACATCCCGCCTTCGCCTATCTGCCGGAGACCGGCGAGGAGATCTATCACTCCTTCCTCGGCGTACCGATCATGCGGGCCGGCCGGACCCTGGGCGTGCTGGTGGTCCAGAACCGCTCCTACCGGACCTATCTGGACGAGGAACTGGAGGCGCTGGAGACGACAGCCATGGTGCTGGCCGAAATGTTCGCTGCCGGCGAGATCGAGGATCTGGCGACTCCGGGCGCCGATCTCGACCTCAACCGGCCGGTGCAGCTGACCGGCGCGGCGTTCGCCGAAGACATCGGCCTGGGCCACGTCGTCCTGCACGAGCCGCGCGTCGTCGTCACGCAGATGATCGCCGAGGACACCGATCACGAGCTCAAGCGGCTCGATGCGGCGATGGCCAGCCTGCGCCTGTCGGTCGACGATCTGCTGGCGCGCGGTGCCGAAGCCGGGCATGGCGAGCATCGCGAGATCCTGGAAGCCTACCGCATGTTCGCGCAGGATCGCGGCTGGACCCGGCGGTTGCGCGAGGCGGTGGAGAACGGCCTGACCGCCGAGGCGGCGGTGGAAAAGGTGCAGAGCGACACGCGCTTGCGGGTCGGCCGCCAGGCGGATGCTTTTCTGCGCGACCGGCTGCATGATTTCGATGACCTTGCCAACCGGTTGCTGCGCGAACTGATCGGCCGGCCGCACGGACCGCTGGACGGCGAATTGCCGGAAGACGCGATCATCGTTGCGCGCACAATGGGCGCCGCCGAACTGCTCGATTATGACCGTGAAAGGCTGCGCGGTCTGGTTCTTGAAGAGGGTGCACCGACAAGCCATGTGGCGATCATCGCCCGGGCGCTCGACATTGCCTGCGTCGGCCAGGTGGAAGACGTCGTTTCGCTGGCCGAAACCGGCGATCCGATCATCGTCGATGGCGAGACCGGCCTCGTGCATTTGCGGCCGCCATCCGATATCGAGACGGCCTATGCCGACAAGGTGCGGTTCCAGGCGCGGCGGCAGGAACAGTACCTCCAGATCCGCGATGAGCCGGCGGTGACCCGCGACGGCGTCGACTTCGAGCTGTTGATGAATGCCGGCCTGTTGATGGATCTTCCGCATCTGGAGGAATCAGGCGCCGCCGGGATCGGCCTGTTCCGCACCGAATTGCAGTTCATGGTCGTGTCCTCGTTTCCGCGGCAAAACGAGCAGCAGGCCTATTACGAGCAGGTTCTTGAAGCCGCCAACGGCAAGCCAGTTACCTTTCGCTCGCTCGATGTCGGCGGCGACAAGGTGCTGCCCTATCTGCGCAGCCAGGCGGAGGAAAACCCGGCCATGGGCTGGCGCGCCATCCGGCTCGGGCTTGACCGCCCGGCGCTTTTAAAGACCCAGGTGCGGGCGCTTCTGAAAGCCACCGCCGGGCGCGAATTGCGGTTGATGTTTCCGATGGTCACAGAAGTTGGCGAATTTGAACGGGCGCGGGCGATCGTGGAACGCGAACGGGCGCATCTTGCCCGCCATGGCCATGCGGCGGCCGAAACGGTCAGGCTCGGCGCCATGGTCGAGGTGCCGGCGCTGTTGTGGCAACTCGACGAATTGTTTGCCAAAGTCGATTTTCTGTCCGTCGGCTCCAATGATCTGATGCAGTTCATGATGGCCAGCGACCGCGGCAATACCCGCCTTGCCACCCGGTTCGATCCGCTCAGCCCGGCCTTTTTAAGGGCTTTGCGCAAGATCGCCGACAAGGGGCTGGAACATGGCAAGCCGGTCACCTTGTGCGGCGAGATTGCCGGCCGGCCGCTGGAGGCGCTGGCGCTTGCCGGCATCGGGTACCGCGCATTGTCGATGTCGCCGGCTGCTATCGGCCCGGTCAAGACCATGCTCAGGGCGCTTGAGCTGGGGCCGCTGTCGGAGCGGCTTGCAACGCTGATCGATGAAGGCGTATCGGCATCGGACGTGCGAACCGAGCTTCGCGCCTTTGCCGAAGCGCAGCGGATCCCGGTTTGATGCGCCGATCGAACGGGCGGCAGATCATATTCCGTTTTCGCAATTGCCCGGAGGGGCTATATCAACGGCGATGATTCCACAGGACCGACTTCAATCCGTCATCGACCGCCACGAGGCGATCACCGAGGCGCTGACGCACACGCAGGACGCCGAGGACATCGTTCGCCTGTCGCGCGAACTTGCCGGGATCGACGAAGTCGCGGTCAAGGCGAAAGCCCTGCAGGAGGCTTATGCCGAACTGGCCGATGCCCAGTCCCTGCTCGACGACCCCGATACAGACGCTGAAATGCGGGCGCTTGCGGAGGAGGAGAAGGCGGCGCTGGAAGCATCGATCGAGACGCTGGGCGCGGAATTGCGCATTCTCCTGTTGCCGCGCGATTCAGCCGACGACAAGGGCGCCATCCTGGAAGTGCGGGCCGGCACCGGCGGCGACGAGGCGGCTTTGTTTGCCGGCGATCTGTTCAGAATGTATGAGCGCTATGCGGCCTTGCGCAAATGGAAGGTCGAGGTGCTGTCGGCCAGCGAAGGCGATGTCGGCGGGATCAAGGAGATCGTCGCCAACATTTCCGGCCGCGGCGTTTATGCCAGGTTGAAGTACGAATCCGGCGTCCACCGGGTGCAGCGCGTGCCGGAAACGGAATCTGGCGGCCGGGTCCACACCTCGGCGGCGACGGTCGCCGTCCTGCCGGAGGCCGAAGAGGTCGATATCGAGATCAAGGCGGAAGATATCCGCATCGACACGATGCGCGCCTCCGGCGCCGGCGGCCAGCACGTCAATACGACGGATTCGGCGGTGCGGATTTCCCATATTCCGACCGGGATCATCGTTACCTCGTCGGAAAAATCGCAACACCAGAACCGCGCCCGCGCCATGCAGGTGCTGCGCGCCCGCCTGTTCGACATGGAACGGCAGAAGGCCGATGCGGAACGGGCGGCGGCGCGGCGCGGCCAGGTCGGATCCGGCGACCGCTCGGAGCGCATCCGCACCTACAATTTCCCGCAAGGGCGGGTCACCGACCACCGGATCAATCTGACGCTTTACAAGCTCGACAAGATCCTCGACGGCGAGGGGGTGGATGAAGTGGTCGATGCGCTGATTGCCGACGATCAGGCGCGGATGCTCGCCGATGTCGGTGGCGATGAGAGCGGCGATGTCGGCAGCGGGGCGGCGTGACGACGATCGCTTCGGCTCTGGCCGCGGCGCGCCGGCGATTTCAGGCGGCCGGTATTGAAAGCGCTGCACTCGATGCGCGGCTGCTCTTGTGCCAGGCGGCCGGGCTCGACATGAGCGCACTGATCGCCGGCAGCCGCAACACGCTTGCGGCGGAAGTGATTGCCGCCTTTGACGCCTTGTGCGACCGGCGGGTCAGGCACGAACCGGTGGCGCGTATCCTTGGGACAAAGGAATTTTGGGGCCTGTCTTTTGTCCTCAACGAGGCGACGCTGGTGCCGCGACCGGAAACGGAGATTTTGGTCGATGCCGCCCTTGATTGGGTTGGAAAATCTGCAGACCGGCCCATGCGGATCTGTGATCTCGGCACCGGCTCGGGCGCCATTGTGATTGCCTTGTTGAGCGAACTGGATCAGGCGAGAGGCGTCGGCATCGATATCAGCCAGCCGGCGCTCGACATGGCCCTGGCCAATGCGCGGCGGCACGGCGTTGCCGATCGCATCGGCTTCATCCACGGCGATTTTGCCACGCCGCTTGACGAAACGTTCGACATGGTCGTCGCCAATCCGCCCTATATTCCGCGCGGTGATCTGGCCGGATTGCAGCAGGATGTCCGTCACTATGATCCGGCCCTGGCGTTTGATGGCGGCCCTGACGGCTTGGCGGCGTTCAGGGTCATTGCGGCGCGGCTGCCGGCGCTGCTCAAGCCGGGTGGCACGGCATTGGTTGAGGTCGGCGCCGGCCAGAGTGATTCGGTTGCCGCGCTATTTGCCGGTCAGGGTCTTGAAATTCGGGCAGTGCGCCCCGACCTTGTCGGTATCGGGCGGGTTGTCATCGCCGAAAAGTCCATTGATCAACAATAATTAACGCCTATATGGCAGGATATAAAAAAGGGCTTGGAAAAGCCGGTCAATCGGGCTAGCTTCCCTTTGCGAACCGGGGCATGAAGCCAATAGGCAGACGTCTCGTCGGATTACCGGGGCCTGTTATCGTGGCCGCCGACATCAGGTTTGCTTACGTGTTTTGCCTGAGATTTTGTGGAGCCTTTGGCTGCCAAACTAGGCCGCAGCACAGTTGGGAAAAACACTGACCCTGTTCCCGTCGGGACGGTGCAGGGCAGGAGACGAAATTTTGCCCACTACTATCGAGATTGTTTCATGAGGCATACCCAGAACAGGCGTTCGCGCGGCCGTAGCCGCAAGGGGCCAAATCCGCTCACCCGCAGCTATGAGTCGAACGGGCCGGATGTGAAAGTCCGTGGCACGGCGGCGCATGTTGCGGAGAAATATCTGACGCTGGCGCGTGATGCGCTGTCGGCGGGCGACACGGTTTCGGCGGAGAACTACCACCAGCATGCCGAGCACTACAACCGGATCGTCGCGGCGGCGCAGCAGGCGCAATACCAGCAGGCCCAGCAGGCCCAGCAGCGTGACGGGTCCGACGAGGGGCGCGATAACGAGCGAACCTCGAAAAGCCCCGGCGGTGATCAGGGCAGCGATGATGGCCGCGACCAGCAGGCAAGCCAGCCCGAAAGCGTGCAAGATAGTGCCGCCAATGATGCCAAAGACGGCGGTGATGCAGGCTTGGCACGCCAGGAGCGTGATGCGACCGGCGGCGGTGATGAGCGAGCGGCGCGTCCGCGCCGGCCACGCCGGCCCCGTGCCGAGGCGAGCAATGAGGAATCTTCGGGCACGGCATCAAGCGAGCCGAACGCCTCGGCGCCTGTTGATGGCGATGGCGATGGCGACGCTGCCAAGTCAGACGCGCCCAAGCCCAATGGCCGGCGCCGCAAGCCGGCGGCGGAAAAGGCTGCCACAGGCTCGACGGAAGAACCCGCGCCGGCAGAGGCCGACGGCGATACCACCCAGGACGGCGCGGCGGCTTTGGTGGCATTTCCCGACTGAGCAGCGCCGTTTGAACATGTAACCGGTTTATGATTTTCGACGCGGGCTTCGGCCCGCGTTTTTTTTAAAAAGGCAGCCCGGACGCGGCGGATGTTTCGATCGACAGGCTGTCTCCAACAGACAAAGCGCCGCCGGTTTCAGCAAGAATATAAATGCCGAAATCAATGTGGCCGTAGAGGCCCATCAGGGTGCGCGGGATCTGCATGTCGCGGGCCCCGGTTGCCGGATCGACATTGGTCGCGGCGCAGCGTTCGGTGCGGCTCTCACCGGCAAGAACGATGTCCGGCAGGTGCAGCCGCTTATCGAGCCAATCGAATTCGGCAAACGGTTCGGCGCCGTCGATGACGATGTTGGGCCGGAAGCGCAGCGGATCGACCGGCCGGCCGAGGCGTTGTTCCAGATCCCGGATGCTGGCGAGATTGACAAGGTGCAGAACCTTCGCCCGCCTGTCGGAAAAGGAATGGCCATCGGTCGAGACGATCTTCGCCGCGCCGCGCAGTTCATCGGCGAAAGTCTCGGCGATCCAGGCTTCGATCGCCGTGCGGCCGGCTTGGGTATCGAGCGATCCGGATATGCAGACAGCGCCGTTCTTTTCGACCGTCAACAGCCCCGTGCCGTCATCGAGCCGGGTCTGAAAACCGGCAAGGCGCTCGTTGCGCATCAGCATCAGGAAAACGATCTTCGGCAGATGGGCGGGAGCGGCCGGGTCGAAACCGGACGGGCCGTTCTCGATCGCAACGGCGCGGTCGAACGGCATGGTGCCGCCGGCCGGAATTTCGGCTCTTTGCAGCGGCTCGGGCGAAAACCCTTTGACCGGATAACGGTAGAGAGCGGTGACCGTTGGCGGCATTTTGACCCCGGAATGATGTCAAATGTTGCGAGACAATTTTGCAACACCATATTGAAGAAGCGGTTCGCCTTCAAAGGGAGCCGTTTGTTGTCGATCATGGCCGCATTTCGGCGCTTCGGGCGGAAAAGCGGGGCAAAGGGGTGATGTGATGGATTTTGAAAACTACACCGACCGCGCCCGCGGTTTCGTGCAGTCCGCGCAGACCTATGCGCTTGGCCAGGGGCATCAGCAATTTGCCCCCGAGCATCTTTTAAAGGTCCTGCTCGACGATCCGGAAGGTCTTGCCGCCGGGCTGATCGCCCATGCCGGCGGCCAGCCGAAAGACGCGCTTGCCGCCGTCGAAGCCGCGCTCGCCAAAATGCCGAAAGTCTCCGGCGGCACCGGGCAGCTTTATCTGGCCGGTCCGCTCGCCAAGGTGTTCACCACCGCCGAAGAGCTTGCTAAGAAGGCCGGTGACAGTTTCGTCACTGTGGAACGGCTGCTTTTGGCGCTGGCCATGGAAAAGGATGCGGCGAGCGCCGACATTCTGGCCAAGGCCGGGGTCACCCCGACCGGCCTCAACCAGGCGATCGAGGCGGTCCGCAAGGGCCGCACCGCCGACAGCGCCAATGCCGAGGGCGGCTATGACGCGCTGAAGAAATATGCCCGCGACCTCACCGAAGAGGCACGCGAGGGCAAGCTTGACCCGGTGATCGGCCGCGATGAGGAAATCCGCCGCGCCATCCAGGTGCTGTCGCGCCGCACCAAGAACAATCCGGTGCTGATCGGCGAGCCCGGTGTCGGCAAGACGGCGATCGCCGAAGGACTGGCACTGCGCATCGTCAATGGCGACGTGCCGGAAAGCCTGCGCGAGAAGAAGCTGATGGCGCTCGACATGGGCGCGCTGATCGCCGGCGCGAAATATCGTGGCGAGTTCGAGGAGCGGCTGAAGGCGGTTCTCTCGGAAATCGAGGCGGCGAGCGGCCAGATCGTCCTGTTCATCGACGAAATGCACACGCTGGTCGGCGCCGGCAAGGCGGACGGGGCGATGGACGCCTCGAACCTTTTGAAGCCGGCTTTGGCGCGCGGCGAACTGCATTGCGTCGGCGCCACCACATTGGACGAATTCCGCAAGCATGTGGAAAAGGACGCCGCGCTCGCCCGCCGCTTCCAGCCGGTGTTCATCGCCGAGCCGAGCGTTGAGGATACGGTCTCCATCCTGCGCGGCCTGAAGGAAAAATACGAACTGCATCACGGTATCCGGATCACCGATTCGGCGATCGTCGCCGCCGCATCACTATCCAACCGCTATATCACCGACCGGTTTCTGCCGGACAAGGCCATCGACCTGATGGACGAGGCGGCCTCTCGGCTGAGGATGCAGGTCGATTCCAAGCCCGAGGCGCTCGATGAACTGGACCGGCGCATCATCCAGTTGAAGATCGAGCGCGAGGCGCTGAAAAAGGAAACCGATTCAGCCTCCAAGGACCGGCTTGCCAAGCTGGAGAAGGAGCTTGCCGGGCTTGAGGAGGAATCGGCCGGCCTGACGGCGCGCTGGCAGGCGGAAAAGACCAAATTGGGTGACGCGCAAAAGCTCAAGGAACAGCTCGACCAGGCGCGTTTCGACCTTGAGACGGCGCAGCGCACCGGCGATCTGGCCAAGGCCGGCGAGCTCGCCTATGGCGTCATTCCCGATCTTGAAAAGAACCTCGCCGCGGCCGAACAGGCGGGCGATGAAAGCCGCGCCGGCGACATGGTGGAAGAGGCGGTGACGCCCGACCACATCGCCCATATCGTCTCGCGCTGGACCGGTGTGCCGGTCGACAAGATGCTGGAAGGCGAGCGCGACAAGCTTTTGCGCATGGAGGACGAACTGGCCAAACGCGTCGTCGGCCAGGGCGAGGCGGTGCAGGCCGTCTCGACCGCCGTGCGCCGGGCCCGCGCTGGCCTGCAGGACCCGAACCGGCCGATCGGCTCGTTCATGTTCCTCGGGCCGACGGGCGTTGGCAAGACGGAGCTGACCAAGGCGCTGGCGAATTTCCTGTTCGACGACGAAACGGCGATGGTCCGCCTCGACATGTCGGAGTTCATGGAAAAGCACTCGGTCGCCCGCATGATCGGCGCGCCGCCGGGCTATGTCGGCTATGAGGAGGGCGGCATGCTCACCGAAGCGGTGCGCCGCCGGCCCTATCAGGTGGTGCTGTTCGACGAGATCGAAAAGGCCCATCCCGATGTCTTCAACGTACTCTTGCAGGTTCTCGACGATGGCCGGCTGACCGACGGCCATGGCCGCACGGTCGATTTCCGCAACACGCTGATCATCATGACCTCCAATCTTGGTGGCGAATTTCTCGTCAATCTCGGCGAGGGTGATGACGTCGATGTGGTGCGCGATGAAATCATGGCCGTCGTCAAGGCCAGTTTCCGGCCCGAATTCCTCAATCGGGTCGATGAGGTGATCCTCTTCCACCGGCTGAAGAAGAACCAGATGGCGGCGATCGTCGACATCCAGTTGGGCCGTCTGCTGGCGCTTCTGGAGGAGCGCAAGATCACGCTGGAACTGGACGAGGGCGCCCGCGCCTTTCTCGCCGACAAGGGTTACGACCCGGCCTACGGCGCGCGCCCCTTGAAGCGCGTCATCCAGAAGCAGGTCCAGGACCCGCTCGCCGAGCAGGTGCTTGCCGGCACGATCAGGGACGGCGACACGGTGGCGATCACCGCCGGCAGCGACCGGCTGCTGTTCATGCCGAAACATGCCGAGGCGGATGCAGTGGAAAACGGCGAGGGTGAAACTGCGGCCGGCGACGCCGCCGCGGCGTAGGGGGCACCGATCGCCTCTCCCTCCCTCTTGCGGGGAGGGTGCTTTGCGCGACACGCGCAAAGCGGGTGGGGGTTGGCAATATGGCACCGACGCCCCTTCTCCCTCCAATTGCACAGGGGCGGGGGAAGGCGGTCGCAACGTCAAACCAAAATGTCCGAACCAAACCGAAGAGCGAACGTCGCGGGTTTCGGCGCGCATGTTGCAGATTAACCCAAAGCGGAAATTGGCGATGGCACTGATTTCCGCGAGCGTTGACGCTCGCCGCGCAGCCCCCCAAGGACGATGCGGATCTTTTCTTCTGACGAATATCGTTTGAGCTTCGCCCGGCGGATGTCCCTGACGACCTTTTCGGCCGGTCCCTTAAGCGCCCCGATTTCAGCCTCATCTCCACGTCTTCAATGGTGCGATGGGCCAGAAATCCTCTCTTGTTAACCAATTCCAGTCTTTCTCACAGGTGCCGACCTCAAAAACACCAGAATGTGCGTCAACCATAATATCGTTAATTCCTGGCACCGGTTCAGGAGTTTGGTAAATAAACTCTTAACTTTCAGAAATCTGCTGTTCAATGTTGTCCAAAACCCTTCGCAGGATCCTCTCACTCAGTCCGAAGGGACGGACAACCCGCGAATTTGTCCGTTTGCTGGAGCAGGCATCCGTCCAATCGAACCGGGCGCAGGTGCTTGCCGTATTGGACGAGATGCGGCGGCGGCGCTTGATCACGATCGACCGCGGGGGGCGCTGGCATGTGAGAGGGCTGCATCCGCGATCACGGTCACCCTATGACCCGGCACCTCCAGCTCCTTGGGACGCTGAGGCGGGCGCGTCTCTCCATGCCGTTCGCACGAGGATACGTTCCGTGCCCGATTGCGCGCAAGACGATGTGTTTGAAGACATGGCGGATACGGTCGGGCTGCCGCCATTCGACCGTCTGCTGTCCTACTATGAGGCGACGCAAAGATCGGACCCCCGCGGGCCAGTCAGTCAACTCCCGGATCGGCACGAGCATCAGTTCCAGCTTTTCCATGGGACGGGGCAATGGTGGAGTCCGTCATCCATGCTCACTGTCGAACTGGGGGATCTTCCTCCCACGTTTCGCCATGCGCTGAGCAAACGCAACGGTGACGCCCTGGTCATCGGCTATCCGCTGGCGATGATGGTCAAAGACGGGATGCCCATGGTTTTTCCGGTTGGGCTGATCAGCGCGAGCGTATCGCGCACGGGCTTCGTTCTTAAGGTCACGCCGCAGTCCGCTGATGTTGTTCTCAACCCCGACTGGATCCACCAGACCGGATGCGGCACGGCTGTGAGCGCGAAGGCGCTGGCGAAGCAGTTCGATGCAGCCGGGGGCCTTGCCTTCGACGAGTTCCGCGACCGCTTGTCTGATTGCATGGCGACCCAGCTTGCGGGCCCGCTGGCGCCGGACAATCTGGTCGGCTCGATCGATCCCGGAGCGAGCGGTATCCACAATGCTGCCGCCATCTTTTTTCCTACCGAAACGGGCTTCACCGCGGAGACCGCAGCCGATCTCGGACGGCTGGCGCGGATGTCTGCATCGGAGCTGAAGGGAACCGCCCTGTGGAACCTTTTGCATGACAATGCCGCAGAGGAACCGGCGGGCACGGTCCTCAACCCGATGCCGCTTACTCCCAACCAATTAGAGGCGACGGAACTCGCCATGGCTGGCGCTGTCACGGCCGTCACCGGGCCGTCGGGGACAGGCAAGAGCCAGGTTATCGTCTCGATAATCGCCTCGGCGCTCGCTGCGGACAAGACTGTGCTCTTCGCCTCTCGCAACCACCAGGCCATTGATGCGGTGGAAGAGCGCCTGGCCGAGCTTGCACCGGAGCAACCGATCATGGTTCGCGCCAATGACCGTGAGGGTGATCGGGATACGGATTTCGTGCGTGTCATTGCCGACCTTGCCGGCGACGACGCGCGCCCATTTGCCAAAACGATCGGAGACAGCCTCCACCGGTTGCGCGACAAGGCCAGGGCACGCACCCGGGCCGTTCGGGACCGCGCTGCAGCACAGCATCTGCATCGCGCCCTATCCGAACACATCGAGCGTCGCGACGGGATCCTTGCGCGTGTCGGGGAAAGACGCCCACGATCCGACAGTTTGTTCTCCGGGCTGCTGCGCCTTCTTCGGCTTCGTCGCGGCGCACCCGCCGCAGAAATCCTCGCGCCTGGAGCGACTCTGGATGAGCTGGATACGGCCATCAGGCGAGACCAAAAGGCGTTGGCCAGGATCATCGCCGCCAAGGACCCGACCCCTCTGGGCGAGGAAATCGTAGCAGGCATGAACAAGCTTTTCCCGGCGCTCACGGCCAACGCGCTCGCGGTCGACGCCGAGGACCGTCAGAAGCTCCATGCCGAGCATAAGGCGTTTGAACTTTCGGGTCGGATCAACGCGCACGAAATGACTGATTACGTTGCCCTGCTGGTGCTCGCCTGTCGTCCCATCTGGGCGGCTACCACGCTTTGCGTTCCATCCCGTGTGCCGCTGGCGCCCGGCATTTTCGACTATGTCATCTTCGACGAGGCGAGCCAGTGCGACATCGCTTGTGCCTTGCCGCTGATGGCACGGGCAAAACGGGCAGTGATTGTGGGCGATCCCAACCAGCCCGAGTCGGTTCCCGGGCTGGGGCTCGCGCAGGAACGCACCCTGATGAAGGCGGCCGGCCTGCCGCTGCGGGGTATGGGGCGATATGCGCAAAGCCGCAATTCGCTCTTCGGATTCTGTGCCAGCCGGCCGGGAACACGTTCAGTGATGCTGCGCGACCAGTTCCGTTGCGCACCCGCGATCATCGACTACCTCAACGACGCCTTCTACGAGGGGCAGTTGCGGGCCGCACGCGGCGACGCTGGTCTAAAGGTTCCAGCCGCTGCGAAACCGGGGATTTCCTGGACGGATGTGCGCGGACGCGTTTCGCTCGACCAGGCCGGCCAGTCACAGAACCATGAGGAGGCGAAGGCCATCGCAGCGCATCTCGGCGTGCTGCTTTGTGAGCAGGATTACCAGGGTAGCATCGGTGTGATCTCGCCGTTCAACGCACAGGCTGCGCTCCTCAAGCGGCTGATCGAAAATGACATTCCACGGGAACTACGCGAGCATGCGGAGATCAGGGTCGGCACGGCGGACAAGTTCCAGAGCGAGGAGCGCGATGTCATCCTGTTCTCTCCTGTCGCGGGGCCGGGGCTCGGCCAGGATGCGCGCGCGTTTCTCATGGGTGACAAGCGGCGCTTCAACGTCGCCATCAGCCGGGCACGCGCCCTCGCGCATGTCTTCGGGAATCTCTCCTTCGCGCGGGAAAGCGGAATCGGCCATCTCGCGATATTGGCGGACAAAGCCTCCAACCTGCCCGTCAGGGAGAACTCCGAGGATGTCTTCGGCAGCATTTGGGAACGGCGGATCGACACAGCACTGCGCGCACGCGGGCACGACCCCACGCCTCAATATCCGATCGCCGGGCGCTGTCTCGATTTCGCGCTGTTCGGCAAGGGGGAGGTCAAGCTCGGTCTCGAGGTGGACGGGTGGCGATGGCATATGGATCCGGACGACAGGCGCAGGATCGACGACATGCGGCGGGATTATCAACTGAAAAGCATGGGGTGGCGGGTGCGTCGCTTCTGGGTTCACGAACTCGAACAGGATATGGAGAGGTGCCTTGACCAAGTCGAACGAGACCTCGCACGGTGATCTTGTCCGCGCCAGGCGTCGCGGCAATCGGGCGCTCTGGATTTCCTTGCTCTCCGGTGCCGCGACCCTCGCAGTCCTGGTGGTGGTTCTGCTCACCGTCTACAATACCGAGAAAAAATATACTGCGGGCGTGCGGACTCTCGCCGGACTCGAAGCCGAGACCACCCGGCTGCGTGAAGAACGCAAAATCCTTTCCGACCAGGTCGAACAGTCGAACCGCGAGGCGACCGAAGCGCGTGCCGAAGCCGAGGCGGCCCGATCGGCGGCGGCCGCCCTGTCGCGCGACGCCGCTGCGCGCGATGCCGCCGTTGAGGGCAGGAACAAAGCCGATGCGGAGCGGAGCCAAATTGAGGCGAAAAAGACCGAGCTTGCGACCGAGGTCGAGAAGCTTCGCAAAGAGCGCGACGACCTGAACGACACGATCAAGACACTCGCTCGCTCCCATGATGCCGATACCCGCGCGGTGGAGGCTATGCTTGAACGCCGCAAGGCGGCGGAGGCAGCGATTGTCGATGCGCAGAAACGACAAGCTGGGGCACGCGACCGCGCGACGGTGGCTGAAGAGGATGCCAGAACCAAGCGCCAGCAGGCTGAAACCCGGCGGGCCGAACTCACCCGGATGTCGGCCAACCTCCGAAGCGGTCAAATTGCCCTGGCCGACCAGCAAAAGCGGATCGCGAAGGTCAAGGAGCAACATTCCAAGCTTGCGACGGATATTCAGGATCAGCAGGACCTGCTCACAAAGCTTCGAGACCAGGCAGCGGAAGATGCGGCTCATGCGCAGCAGTTGCGCGACGAAATTGAGACCCTCACTGACAGCCGCAATCGTCTCAGTACGGATGCCGCGAATTTGAAAAACACCCTGTCCTGGCTTGAACCACGTGTCCTGGAGCTTGGGGCGCTGCAGGCGAAGAGCGGCGAAATCCGTGACGCCTACGCGAAAAAACGGCAAGAAGAACGTGCACAGGAACTGGAGCTTGAGAATAACCGCAGGGAAGCCGTCTCCCTGCAACAACAGATCGCCTCGCGAAGAGAGATCCTCGCTGATTTGACGGCGCGGGGAACCGAGGCCAGGGATGTTCTGTCGAGGGCGCAAGAGCAGGCAAAGGTTGCCAAGGAGGCGCAAGAGAAACGCCAGGACGAACTGAAAACCACCGAGGCGGATCTGATCAAATTGCGGCGGCAGCTGGACACCACTCAGGCGGAACGGTCCATGGTCTCTGCAAATGTGGCCGAGCTGACCGTTTCCCGCGACACACTTCACAAGGAGGTTGCCGGACTCCAGAAACAAATCGACGCGCTTGAAACGAAGAAGAGGCAGGCCCGCGAAACGGCCGAGACAAGGGTGGAGTAAGACAGAATGCCGACGATTCTCAATTTAAATCTCAATTTCGAGCTTCTTCTGATCGCCTTTGCGCTCCTCATGGTGCTGGTCGTCACCACGGTGGTGTTGGCATGGCATAACGTGCGCGCATGGCGCAATACGCCGCTTGCTGCAGATGACGCGGCTCTCGAAATCCGGATGAGGCAGAAACAGGAACGGATCGTTGATCTCGACGCCGGGATCATCGAGCGGGAGAATAACCTGCGCCAGCGGGAGAACGCGGATGCCGATGTCCGTTACCTGGAGAGCCGTCGCGATGAGATCAAGGCCGAGATTGCGGCGCTGGAGGACGGACGCGCGCAACTCGCGGAGTACGAGGCCGAGTTGCAGGATTTGATCGAGCAACTCGCCTACAAATCCGACGAGCTGGAGGAAAAGCGGCGCGCTTGCATTGAGCAGGAGACACGGGCGGAGGCCACCGAACGCCGGGCAAAAGCGGCGGAAAACCGAATTGAGGGTTTCAGGAAAGTTGAAGCCGCGCTGCGGGACGAGATCAACCAGCTTGAAGAACAGACCGAAGAAGCCCGCACACTCCAACGCGGGCTCTCCGAACTGAGCGACAGTGTAAACGCACTCGAGGGAGACCGAACTCGCCTTAAGGCCGAGAAGACGCGGCTGGAGACGATACTGGAGGATTTGCAGCAACGGGTTTTCGCTGCGCAGGAGGAACGTGCGGAGCTTGAAATGTAACGGGAAGACCGCCGCGACGCGCACGCGGAGCGAAACCGTCTGCGCGACGACATAGCGGACAAGCGAGAGCTGCGGCCGGGGATGCAGGCGCTGCATCCCACCTCCCCTAGTGGGGAGGTCGAACGGCGAAGCCGTTCGGGTGGGGGTCCGGGCGGTGCGTCGTTCATCAGCGCCGCGGTTTGCTCGGGCGTCCGGCCCCCTCCCTTCTCCCTTTCTTTCCTTCCTTCTCCTGGGGGAGAAGGTGGTCGCGGAGCAACCGGATGAGGGGGCACTGCGCTTCTGATCCGCCCTTACCCCTCACCCGGCCCATTCGGGCCACCCTCCCCCTCACGGGGAGAGGGATGCATGCCGCGCTATCATGCTGCAATTGCTGAATAAATCGCGATCCGAAAAAATTTCAGAAAACTTATCCCCGCCCTTGTGCGCGGTAGTAAAATCCGCCTTGCCCTGTCGCAGAGAGGTCCGGTGTGCACACCGAGCCATCGGGGACGGGGCCGGCGTCTTGGGCCGTGCCGGTAGCGCGGGACAGGAGGCTTTCGACAGCTTCGCCCGTCCTCTGGAAACAGAGGGCCGCAACTGTGAGATTGCCGTGACGCCCGGCG
>CALZIL010000026.1 GCA_945787495.1 uncultured Afifella sp.
AAGGCCTTTCACCTGGCCGAAAGCGGTCAGCCGGGGCCCGTGCTGGTCAACGTGCCTATGGATATCTTCTCGGCAGAAATCCCCAGCGACACGTTCGATCGAATCGCGGGCAATACCCGGGCTTTGATCAAGCCTTCCATTGACGATGAAACGGCGCGGCAGATTGTCAAAGCGCTGGGCGAGGCCGACAATCCGGTGATCTACGCGGGCGGCGGCATCCTGTTGGCCCAGGCGTCAGAAGAATTGCGGGCCTTTGTTGACCACATGCAGTTCCCGGTGGCGCATTCCTTGATGGGAAAGGGCGCATTGCGGGATGACCATCCGCTCGTTCTTGGCATGACCGGGTTCTGGGGTACTGAGCTGGTGAACCAGGCCTGCCTCAATGCCGACTGGCTGTTTGCCATCGGAACCCGGTTCAAGGAGGCAGACTGTTCCTCCTGGTATCCCGGCTACACATTTAACATCCCCGGAACCAAGGTCATCCACATCGATATTGAGCCTTCCGAGATCGGCCGCAACTACCCAACCGAAATTGGCGTCGTCGCCGATGCAAAAGCGGCGTTGAGGGTCCTGACGCGTGTGGCGAAAGAGCTCTATCCCGATGGGTTTAGCCGCCTCGATCTGGCGAAGAAGATTGCCGATTTCCGCGCGGATTTCCGCGAGCGCAACAAGGAGATGGCGACAAGCTCCGCGTTCCCGATGATGCCGGAACGCATACTGGCCGACACCCGCACTGCCTTGCCCGAGGATGCGATCATCACCACGGACGTAGGATGGAACAAGAATGGTGTGGGCCAGCAGTTTGACATCCTATACCCCGGCTCGATCCTTACCCCGGGCGGCTTCGCCACCATGGGCTTTGGACCGCCGGGGGCGATTGGCGCCAAGCTGGCCGCTCCTGATCGGGTGGTGATCTCTCTTGTGGGTGATGGTGGTTTCGGTCAGAACCCCTCGATGCTCGCTACGGCAGTTGAACTGAATCTCGGTATTGTCTGGCTGGTGATGAACAACAACGCTTTTGGCACCATCGCGGGATTGCAGAAAGCCCACTTTGGTCTGACCTACGGTACCACTTTCCCCGGTTCGGCAGGTGCACCCGCGAACGGGCCAGGCTATGCCGAGATCGCCCAGGCTTATGGCGCGGAAGGGGTGCGCGTATCGGCGGCCGAAGAGCTGCTCCCGGCTTTGGAAGCCGCTATAGCCAGCGGCAAGCCAACCGTTTTGGACGTTGCAATGATCAATAACCCGACACCTACCACCGGGCACTGGAACATCCTCGACATCTACTCACCTGACAAGGAGGTTTCGCACGTCTCGACCTGATGACAAGGCGGAGACGGTGAAATCAAGAAAAGCATCATGGCCCGTTCGAGGGCCGCAAAGAGTTCGGGCAGCGGTCGACCACTATCGATTCTGCAATTCGGAGAAACCTGATGTACAAAAACATACTTATTCCTGTGGCCCTTGATCACGGGAGCGATGTATCTGACGAGATTAAGGTCGCCCGCCGCCTGCTTTCCGAAGGCGGAAAAATCACCCTTCTAAGCGTCGTAGAACAGGTTCCAGGCTATGTCGCCGAATACGTGACCGTAAAGCCAGAAAGCAAAATCCTGAATGAGGTAGGCGCGCGGCTAGAGGCCATTACCGAAGGCCAACCTGATCTGATACACGCAGTGGTTTCGGGCAATCCCGGCGTTGAAATCACGAACTTTGCCGACAAATGCGGAGCCGAGCTGATTGTAGTCGGATCTCATCGGCCGGGTTTGCAGGAATATTTTCTAGGTTCAACGGCCTCTCGGGTCGTGCGTCGCGCACCGTGTGCTGTCTTGGTTCTGCGGTAGTGCCACCAAGCCAAAGCGATATGCGGCGCTCCGAATACTGCTAATACACGGCCGTACCGACCGTCTCCCCGAATGCGACGACCATCGGCTTCAAAACAAGTCGGCCTGTCAGATTCTGGAATTGGTGAAGCATCAAAACGCCCTGAGGCACCCGGAAACACTGTCAAAGTGTGCGTCAATACAATCTGTAATAGTCGAGGATTGAAGCGGAGATCGCGATGCAAATTCCACATAACCGGTTCAAAGCCGCGCTAAGGGAAAAACGCCAGCAAATTGGCGTTTGGAATGCGCTTGGCGGGAACACAGCTTGCGAACTCTTGGCGAGTTGCGGCTTCGATTGGGTTCTCGTTGACACCGAGCATTCGCCAGTTGAAGCAACTGAAGTCTTGCCGGCTTTACAAGTCATTGCCTGATACCCCGATGTCTCCGCCGTCGTTCGACCGGCTGCCAATGAGCCTGTCTTGATTAAGCGCCTGCTAGACATGGGTGCCCAAAGCCTGCTCATACCCCATATACAATCTGCGAACGAAGCCAGGGCAGCCGTTTTGTCCATGCAGTATCCGCCGCGCGGCATTCGCGGGGTCGCTGGGATTACGCGGGCCAGCCGATTTGGCAAAGTCGACAACTACGCCACCTGCGCTGATGAAGAACTCTGCCTGATCGTTCAGGTCGAGACAGCCGAAGCTCTAGAGCAGCTTGAAGAGATCGCGATGATCGAGGGTGTCGATGGCGTCTTCATTGGTCCGTCCGACCTTAGCGCCAGCATGGGATTTCCGGGCCAACCAGATCATTCCCAGGTGATCGAGGCCATCGAAGGAGCAATCGACCGTTTGATTACACTTGGTGTCCCAGTGGGTATTCTTTCTCTTAACAAGGAATTCTCGCGACGCTGCATCAAGATGGGCACCAGCTTTACAGCTGTTGGAGTCGATATCGCTATGCTGGTCGATGGAGCGACCGAATTACGGGAGAAATTCCGCGGTGAGATCATTCACGATGTAAGCGGGGCATGTTAGTGCAACCTAAATACCTGACCAATCAGTTTCCAATTTAGACCAGTTTCACGAGTTCACTCGTGGTGAAACCAACGTCTGTTTTTGGCACTCAATCCCCGTGTCGATCTCTCGGATTGCGACCGCTTTTCCTCCAACTTCAGACATTCAGCGGGTTTCCTCCCTACGGGGATTATTTAGCGCATAGCTGCCATAGGGCGGTTCACGACGCACGGGAAGTTTTGCCCCATTCGAGACTCTTGGAGGAACCTGGGTATGCGTCTGCTGTACCCCCGAAAACCACCGTTGGCTCAAAGGGGATTTTTGACCCAACCACGATCCGCGCAGATTTCCACTTCAAATTGCGCTGGATCAAAGCGCAGCAGGCTCAGAGCGGATATTAATTTGAAATAATTTGGTTGCAGTTCTCCTGCATGCTCACGGGCGCGCAACTTTGTTAAAGGCGTCCACAATGATACGCCATTTCATCACGCTGTTCGTTTTCCTGACCGCCGTATCCTTTGCCGCATCAACCGTTGCGGCGAGATGCTATACGAAAGGAAATGCGAATTTGCGGATTGAACCGAGCGTCTATTATCCGCGGATCGCCATAATTCCCGACGACAGCCCGGTGATAAACTTTTACTGCACAGATGGTTGGTGCAACGTCCGCTGGCACGCTTATCGCGGCTGGATTTCCAAGCGCTATTTGCGGCTCACTTTTTGCCATCCGCGGATGTCTGCGCCGCCGCCGGGCGTCTATTTCGATTTCGAATTTCGCGACCGGCGCTGGCGCGACCGGCATGGCCGTTGGCACAAGGCCAGGCCTTATCCGCGCGGCAAAAAAAAGAGCATTCGCCGCCGCTGGAACCGCGATCATGACCTCTGGCACCAGCAAAATGACGTCTCTGGGAAAGGCACCATCAGGAGGAGGAACTGCCCGCCGTACCGCGACTGCAATTAGCTTGACGGCCCGCCACGGATCCAAAACAGGCTGAAGTTGATGCTGTGGACGCTCCTCCGCTGGCATCAAGACTTCCCCTAATGGCACATAACGGAAGTGCCACCAGTGTCTCGCGACTTCCGCTTTCGGGGGTAACGCGGTCCAAAGCGCAGCAACGAAAAGTTGCCCTGAAACAGGTCTTGCCGGCCAGGGCAGACTTATACGACGGCTGTGACAAAACCACATTTAGGGGACTGTTAACCACACTGCCGCAAGGTTTACGGGTGCCGCCGCACGACACGATGCGCAATGGCGTTTGACGAGCGGGCGGGGGCTTGGTGAAAACCACTGGCAGGTTAGCTATGGACAACGGCCATCAGTTGCACCCCGATTTGCTCAATTTAATGGACCAATTGCGGCATATCGAGGCACAGCTTCACGCTCACCGCGGTGAAGCACAGGATAACCAGCAGCCAATTCGGACACAGCGTAGTCAGGCGCTCGTCCGTCAAAAACGGTCGCGATGGCGCATGCGACGCAACGTTAATTGACAAGGAGGCGTAGTCGGAAGGGATCTAAACGCCTAACGGCTGTCCGGTTGGGCTAGTGATGTCACCGGCCATCCGGACTGTTTCGTATAATAACAGACTGCGCATAGTCTCGCTGATGGATTATTGCGCCGACGTTCTCGATCCGACTCGATAATCTTGGATCTTGGTTGTTCGCAATCCCGCTAAGCCATGGCTGTCGATTGATTGCTGCCAGTTGAGGAACTCATCCACGGTCAGCGTGTAACGGGAACACGCGTCTTCAAGGCTCAGCAGACCGCCGCGAACCGCAGCTACGACTTTCGCTTTGCGCATGATGACCCACCGTCTTGTATTGCTGTCTGGCAGATCGGCAAGTGTCAAAGGCGATCCATCGGGACCGGTCACATATTTTGATCGAGAATATGGCCTGGCGGACATGAAAACCCCCTACGCAAAGACAAGAACATCGAGGTTGACCGTATCTGTTCCTAATTAATTATCCGCGATGGAGAAACGGAAAAAAGTGTAAATTTTATTCATCTTATCAGCGGCTTAATACGAACCTTCGTGGCCTTCCGCTTTATATTCAGGAAGCCGGTAAGGCTAATCCTTCCGGTGCGATGACAACCAACGTTTCGGCAGCGGTGGCCTGACCGATATTTTGTACCAAGCGGAATGAGAGGTTATTGCGCCACCTGGATGGTGTCGAGGGGGTGCTTGTTTGACCAGATCGCGACGGGAGCTGGGGGTCTATAGCCGAGCGCTGAGTGCGGACGTTTGGTATTGTAGTGCTGTCGCCATTGCTCAATGACGATCTGGGCTTCCTTGAGCGAGTAGAAGACCTCGCCGTTGAGCAGCTCGTCGCGCAGTTTTCCGAAGAAGCTCTCGACATATCCGTTCTCCCAGGGTGATCCGGGTTCGATATAGAGGGTCTTGGTACCGATGCTGCCGAGCCAATCGCGCACGACCTTGGCGGTCATCTCAGGGCCGTTGTCTGATCGGATGTTTTCCGGAACACCTCGCATCAGCATGACATCGGCCAATGTGTCGATCACACCAAGCGAGTTGATCCGTCTGGCGACCATCAGGGCGAGACATTCCCGGGTGAACTCCTCAATAACAGCCATGATCCGCAGCGATCGGCCGTCGTAGGTTTGGGCTTCTGCGAAGTCATAGCTCCACACGTGATTGCGATGCTCGGGCCGTAAACGAATGATCGATCCATCATTCAGCCATAACCTCCTGCGCTTGGGTTGTTTCCCGGGAACTTTGAGCCCCTCACGGCGCCAGATCCGTTGAACCCGATCCTTGCCAACCGCAAAGCCTGCCTCGTTAAGCAGCGCCGTTATCCGGCGATAGCCGTAGCGGCCATATTCACAAGCCAATGCGATAATCGCCTGGGTGAGCATATCTTCGTCAGGCTTCAGCGTTGGAATGTAGCGCTGGGTTCCACGCGGTTGGTCAACGATCCGGCAAGCGTGGCGTTCGCTCAGACCATAATTGATCATGGCTCCCACAACCGCCCGCCGGCGCCGCTCGGGGCTTACAAGTTTCCCCGTGCAATATCCTGCAAGACCTGTTTCTCAAGCGACAAGTCGGCCACCAATTTCTTCAGGCGGGTGTTTTCATCCTCCAGCAGCTTCAGTTTCTTGGCCTGATCAACGCCCATACCGCCATAGTCCTTGCGCCAGCGATAATAGGTTTGCTCCGATATCCCGGCATCTTTGCATGCAAGGCCAACAGGTGCGCCTTGCCCGACAGAAACCTCAATCTGCCGCAAAATCACGACAATCTGTTCGGGACGATATCTCTTCTTCGGCATCTCAAGCCTCCTTCAAACCAGACAATCCTCTCACAATGCCTGGTTCAAAAAAGGCCGGTCAGGTCACGGCGATCTGATGAAGGATCAGCAAGCCAGCGACGATGTTCCGGGTTGTCCGCGCCTTCTCGACACCCTGCGCGGCCGCGAGGTTGAGCCACATGTGCGCGGAAACGAGGTCCTGCGGCGCGCCGCGCCAATTGCGAAACAGAATTGATCCCATCTGGTAGGAATAGGCTCTAGAGGAGCGCCCGCTTCCACTGGTGGATCATCGTCGGGTGAATGCCAAATCGGGTCGCCAGCTCAGGCGCCGTGTGTTCGCCCTTCAGAGTCTCAAACGCTACTCGAGCTTAAGATTCGGGATTGTGTTTCTTGCGTTTCGACATCGCTGATCTCCTCTTCGTCGAAAACCGGCAGACAGATTTTGGTAGCTTACGTCACTGCCCGATTTCCAGGGAGCAGCTTAAACGGCCTAGTCTGAACTATCGGCCTGTCCGGGACTGGTACGCCTGCCCTGGTAATTTTTCGCTTCACAGAATTCACGATTGCAGTTATTGCAATAATGCCAAATCCGAGCACGACTCGTGGGGCTGGTAATTCTTAAAGAACGCGTTGGAACCTCTCGGCTATTTCTGCACGGAGGCCGACGGTTTTAGGAGGTCCCATGAATTGGAACGCTATCAAAGCGCGGCTGACGTAGTTCAGTCATTACGACCACAATATCCGGTCTTTTGCCAACGTCCCTTCGCTGCCGAGCGGGCCGGGCGCTGGTTCAGCACGCATTTTCCCGGCAAGAGCTTTTATGCCGTGAAAGCAAACCCGGCGCCCTGGTTAGTCGCCGCGCTGCAGGCCGGCGGCATTGAACATTTCGACGTAGCCTCGATCAAGGAAGCCCGGCTGGCGCGGGAGCTGGTGCCCATGGCCACGCTTGGCTTCATGCACCCGGTTAAATCAACCGAGGCTATCGCTGAAGCGTATTTCGACCTTGGCGTGCGAATTTTCGCGCTGGATAGCGAGGCGGAGCTGGAAAAGATCATCGCGGGCACGTCCGGCGCCCGCGATCTGACACTTTGCGTGCGGTTGCACGTGCCGAGTGGCTTATCGAAAATTCCGCTGACGCTAAAATTCGGCATTCAGGACGGCGAGGCGGCCGTTCTTATGCGCAGGTCACGTCAGGTCGCTGCGCGTCTCGGCGTCTGTTTCCACGTCGGCAGTCAGACGATGGCCCCGTCCGTTTTCACGATGGCGCTGGAGACGGTGCAGCGGGCAATCGTTCGCTCTGGCGTGATCGTCGATGTGCTCGATGTTGGCGGCGGCTTCCCGTCTGTCTATCCCGGTATGGCGCCGCCACCGCTTGAATTCTTTGTCCAGGAGATCGAGCGGTGCTTCGAGACCACCATGCTGGTGGCGGAGAATTGCGAGCTTTGGTGCGAGCCGGGCAGGGCGTTGTCAGCGGAAGCCGCGTCGCTGATCGTCCGCGTCGAGCATCGCACGGGCGACTGTCTTCATATCAACGATGGCGTTTTCGGCGCATTGTTCGATGCCGGTCCTCTCGGCTGGCGCTATCCGGTGAGGCAACTCGGCGCGACGGGACGTGCTGTCTCCCAAGCGGCCTACAGTTTCTATGGACCGACCTGCGACGATTTCGACGTGATGCGGGGTCCGTTCATGTTGCCGGAAAACATCCGGCCCGGCGACTATATCGAAGTCGGTATGCTGGGGGCCTATAGCGCGACAATGCGGACCGATTACAACGGTTTTGGGACCCATCAGAATGTCGAGGTCGCGGACATGCCGATGTTCACGCAATTCGGCCTGGCCCAGGCGGTCGCCGCATCAAGTAGGTGAGGAGAAGAGAATTGCCCGACAACATCCCGTCTGACAACCGGAAGGCCGCGCTGCTTTCCCGGGAAGTCACCCATATCGACATTACGTCTTTCGACGCCAGGCCGATCGTGTCGGCGATGGAGAAGATGTCGTTTTCCTCGCGCGACCTTGGCCGCGCCACAGAGATCTATAACAACATGCTCGCCGACAAGAACTGCACGATCATGCTGACCCTTGCCGGGTCAACCTCGGCCGGCGGGTGCATGGATCTCTACACCGACCTGTTGCGCTACAATATGGTCGATTGTGTCGTTGCAACGGGAGCGTCCATCGTCGACATGGATTTCTTCGAAGGCCTTGGTTTCAAACACTATCACGCCGGCGAGCAAATCGACGACGACTCCCTGCGCCGCCTTGGCATCGACCGCATCTATGACACCTATATAGACGAGGAAGACCTCAAGGCCTGCGATAACGCAATTACAGAAATTGCGGACCAAATGCCGGCCGGAGTTTATTCTTCACGCGCCTTCATCGACAAAATGGGACGCTATCTCCGCGACAATGGGAAGAAGGAGAACAGCCTCGTCAAACTCGCCGTTGAGCGTAACGTACCAATTTTCTGTCCCGCCTTTTCCGATTCCTCCGCCGGTTTCGGGCTGGTGAAGCATCAAAGCAAACGCATCGCCCGGAAAGAGCCGTATGTCTCGATCGACTCGGTCGCTGATTTCCGGGAGTTGACGGAAATCAAGATCAAAGCTGGCACTACCGGCCTGTTGATGATCGGCGGCGGCGTGCCCAAGAATTTCGCCCAAGACACGGTCGTCTGCGCCGAAATCCTTGGCCAGGACGATGTCGAGATGCACAAATACGCCGTGCAAATCACCGTTTCCGATGTGCGCGACGGAGCGTGCTCCTCCTCGACACTGAAGGAGGCCTGCTCCTGGGGAAAGGTATCGCTGGTTCAGGAGCAGATGGTATTCGCGGAAGCGACGACCGCACTGCCCCTGCTCGCCTCGGACGCCTATCATCGCGGCGCTTGGCGCGATCGCCCGGAGCACCGGCTTTCTTCCCTGTTCAACGATGGCTAGCGGCATCCTGAAACCTGAAGCGGGTTATCTCGGTCTGACGCGGGATGTGGCGGCTCCTGCCGATGCGCCGAAGGCTGTCATTATTCCATTCGGTCTGGAGCGCACGGTCTCCTGGCGCGGCGGCACGGCGAAAGGTCCGGCGGCGATTATCGGGGCCTCGCATCAGGTGGAACTGTTCGACGAGGAACTGTGGTGCGAGCCGAGCCGGTCGATCCGCATTGAAACCTTGGCGGAACCGCGCCTGCCAGACACCGTCGAGGACGCGCTCGCCCTGCTGGCGGAGATAACTGGCGCGGCACTTGCGGACGGCGCGTTCCCCCTTGTCCTCGGCGGCGAGCATTCTCTCACACCGGGCGCCATACGGCCATTCCTTCAAAAGTGGCCCGATCTCGCACTGCTCCATTTCGACGCCCACGCCGATCTGCGCGACGGCTATGAGGGCGAGCCGTATAGCCACGCCGCCGCGGTCCGTCGCTGCATGGACGCCCCCCAGCTGGAGGTGGTTTCCATAGGCGTCCGCAACATTTCGGTTGAAGAGATCCCGTTTCTCGAAGAGAACCGCCACCGCCTTCATATCCACTGGGCGAAGGATAGGAGCGCTTGGCGCATCGACGAAATTCTGGCGCCTCTGATAGACCGCCCGGTCTACATCACATTCGATCTCGACGGTTTCGACGCTAGCCTGATGCTCGCAACCGGCACGCCCGAGCCTGGTGGTTTTTTCTGGGCCGACGTTATGCCGATCCTCCGCATGGCCTCGGAACTATGCACCGTCGTCGGAGCCGATATTGTCGAACTGGCGCCCAGCAA
The DNA here is from genome assembly GCA_945787495.1 of uncultured Afifella sp. GTDB lineage: Bacteria > Pseudomonadota > Alphaproteobacteria > Rhizobiales > Afifellaceae > CALZIL01. Next base: position 9,854 of record CALZIL010000026.1, read on the forward strand.
GAGACTGCATGCCTGCGATTTCGTGGCCGCCAAACTTGCCTACAAAATCTTGGCATACAAATTCTGCTCCACAGTCGGCCGGGGAACATAACCTGCTCGGATACCGTGAGTATCGACGCTAGCGGGGCAGTCTAGCTCTGGTCCATAAACAGACCAGACTCTAACTCTGGAAGTGGACCACCAAAGGGTCCCCGGTCACCAGTGCCGTGGCGCCTGGAACGTCGAGCTTGGTGGTCTGAATTGGTTGCAGGGGCGAGCCACACGCGCCTGACGCGCCAGCTTGGCCAGTTTTGCAACCTTGCCGGCCGAAGTTGGCACACTGTTGTGCTAAATTTGGAAGATGGTGCGGCCACGCGCCGGGCATCGTTGATGAACCGCGCATGCCTGCTTATGATGCTGTGGACGGCTCCTCCGCCGGCATCGCGATTTCCGGTAATGGCACGAAACGGACTCAAAGGCGCAGCACGGGAACGTCTGCTTTTGGGCCTTAAGCGGACATTCGGCATCATCGACGAAGAGGCGTTTATGCGTACAGCCCCTTCCCGGCTCAGTCGCCTGCCCCGTCCCCCGCCTCCTCGCCGGGCCAATCAACAATGAACTCTTCCAGGTCCTCCACGGGCACGTCGTTCTCGCTGACCGTGCGGCCGCGCACGGAGATGCCGGCCTGGTGCACCGTTTCGCGGTCGCCGGAGACGAGATAGTGCCACCAATAGAGCTCGCGGCCCTCGGCGATCAGGCGATAGGCGCAGCTTGGCGGCAGCCAGGTCAGGCTGCGTACTGTTTGCGGTGTCAGCGGCACGCAATCGGACACGGTTTTCTGCCGGTTTTCATAATCGCGGCAGCGGCAGGCGGCTTCATCGAGCATGAGGCAGGCGACATTGGTCCATTCAATCGCGCCGGTGTCGGCGTCTTCCAGCTTGTTGAGGCAGCAGCGGGCGCAGCCGTCGCACAGCGCCTCCCATTCGGACGCGGTCATCTCTTCCAGCGTCTTTTCGCGCCAGAAGGGGTTTTCGGCCGGCGCGGGGCTGGCAACCATATTGGATGATTTCCGGTTCATTTCAGACTTTTGCAGGGTTCGGCGGCTTGCCTTTGACCGCTTAAATGCGCATTTTCAGTGATGCAAGTTACACCGTTTGCCAGGCGCCTTGCGAGAATGCCGATTTTCCGCCGGCAGCCTGTGCAGCCAGCGTGCTGCTGCGCCGCCCGGAAAGGCCGGATTTGCTGGCCCGATATACTGGCCCGATATACTGGAATGACGCCCGATGCGTGATCCATTTTCCACCACCAAAAGACGCCGCCGCTGGCTGCGGCTGCTGGAGATCGATTCGTGGATCGATTCGACGCTGTTCGGTGGCGGCGGCGATCTCGGCCGCGCCTATGAGGCGGTTTTCATCTTCATGCGTCGGTTTCACGTTTCCGGCCTCAGGCGGGTGGCGACGGAACTCGCCTCGGAGGGACTGACCTGGGGCGTCGTCGGCGCGACCCTGGCGCTGGCGCTGGCGCTGCCGGCCTTCGACGCGATCCGCTCCGACTGGCGCATCCAGAGCGATTATTCCGTCACCTTCCTGGACCGCTACGGCACCGAGATCGGCAAGCGCGGCATCCTGCACAATGATACCATCGAGCTTGAGGACCTGCCCGACCATCTGGTACAGGCCGTTCTGGCGACGGAGGACCGGCGTTTCTTCGTCCATTTCGGCATCGACTTCATCGGCACCGCGCGCGCCATGATGGAAAACGCCCGCGCCGGCGGCATTGTCCAGGGTGGCTCGTCGATCACCCAGCAACTGGCGAAAAATGTCTTTCTGTCGAACGAGCGGACGCTGGAGCGCAAGATCAAGGAGGCCTATCTGGCGCTGTGGCTGGAAGCCAATCTGAGCAAGCGCGAAATTCTCAAGCTTTATCTCGACCGCGCCTATATGGGTGGCGGCACGTTCGGCATCGCGGCGGCCTCCGAATTCTACTACGGCAAACCGGTATCGGATCTCAATCTGGCCGAATCGGCGCTGCTGGCCGGGCTGTTCAAGGCGCCGACGCGCTATGCGCCGCATATCAACCTGCCGGCGGCGCGGGCCCGCGCCAATGAGGTGCTGACCAATATGGTGCAGGCCGGACTCATGACCGAGGGACAGGTCGTGGGTGCCCGCCGCGCGCCGGCAAATGCGATCGCCCGCGATCGAACCGGCTCCCCCGACTATTTCCTCGACTGGGCGTTCAATCAGGTGAAGAGCGTTGTCGGCAATCGCGACCGGGTCCTGACGGTGCGCACCAGCGTCGATATGCGGCTTCAAAAAGCCGCTGAAGCGGCTGTCGAATCGTCATTGCGCGAATCCGGCGAAGCCTACAATGTCAGGCAGGCGGCGCTGGTCGCGATGGAGCCGGACGGCACCGTCCGCGCCATGGTCGGCGGCCGCGATTACGGTGTCTCCACCTTCAACCGCGCCACCAACGCCTTGCGCCAGCCCGGATCGTCCTTCAAGCCCTATGTCTATGCCACGGCGCTGGAACACGGCTATACGACCGCGAGCGTTATCGTCGACGCACCGGTCAGCATCGGCAATTGGTCACCGCAGAATTACAGCCGGCGATACCGCGGCCAGGTGACGCTGAAGACGGCGCTGACGAAGTCGATCAATACCATTCCGGTCCGGCTCTCCATCGCCATGGGCCGGCAGCCGATTGCCGACATGGTGGAACGGCTGGGTATCGCCTCGCCGATCCGGGTGACCCGATCGCTGCCGCTGGGAACATCGGAGGTGACCGTGCTCGATCAGGCGACCGGATATTCGGCGTTTTCGAGCGGTGGCTACAAGGCTGTGCCGAATGCCATTGTGCGCATATTGAATTCCTCCGGCGAGATTATCTACGATCACGCCAAGGACGCCATTCCGCGCGCCCGCGTGCTCGATCAATCGACCGTCGTCGGCATGGTCGACATGCTCAACAATGTCGTCAACAACGGCACCGGCCGCAGGGCCCGCCTGCCCGGCATCAATGCCGGCGGCAAGACCGGAACGACCCAGGCATACCGGGATGCCTGGTTTGTCGGCTTTACCGGCAATCTCACCACTGCTGTCTGGTTCGGCAACGACGATTTCAGGGGCACGCGCCGACTGACCGGCGGGCGGCTACCAGCCGAAACGTGGCAAAAATTCATGCGGGTTGCCCATGCCAATGTCGAACTGAAACCACTTCCGGGCCTCGATCCTATTGAGATCGATCCCTCCGATCCCGCTTTGCTGGCGGCGCGCGAGGGCGATGGCGTGCTTATACCGGATGCCGGCACGGCACGGCTTGCGCCGGAAACATCGGGGCGGCTGGACAGCCTCGATGCGCGCATGCGCGAAGCTGCCGAATCCATCGGAACGGCTTTGCGGGAGGTCCGGCTTGACGATGCGCGGCCAGCGCTTTGACATTGGCGATACGGCTTCCATTGACGTTGCTTGGCCTTGTTGCCGCCGGATTCGGCATCGGCATGGGCTCGGCCTGGTATATGACCCAGTCAATTCAGCCGCTTGACGCCATCGAACTGGGGTCCTGGGTCGCGTCTCCCAATGCCGGAACGCCGGACGCCGACCCCTATTCACGTGCCCGTCTGGCGCGGACCGGCGAGCTGCCGCTGGGATCGGGCGAAGGCCTTGCGCTCGTCGCCCGGACCGACAGCAGCGGTCGCGGGCTTCAAAGCGATTGCATCTACCGTGTGTTGGGCCAAACGCCCCAGGCCCGGCTTTGGACGCTCAGCGTTGAAGCCGCAGACGGCCGGGCGCTTGCGTCAGGAGACAACATCACCGCAGTGGGCAGTGACGGGCTGTTCCGTCAGGGCGACGGCGGTCTCAACGTCATCGTCGCGCCAACCCCGCAAGCCGGCATATGGCTTGCGTCGAATGGCGCGGAACGCTCCGACAGCCCGATAAGGCTGGTAGCCAGGCTTTATGACACGCCGGCGCGCACCGTTACCGCGCTGACCAATTTCGTGATGCCGACAATCAGTCGCGAGCGATGTTTGTGAGCGCGTATCGAAGCGCGCTAGAGAGCGCCCTTGGAAGCGCCCTTGACCGGGTCATCGTGCCGGTGCGGAAAATGCCGGCCGCAGGCACGCTATCGGCCGGATTGTTGGCCATATTGCTGCTGGCGGGCATCATTCACATCGTGACAATCCTGCTGGTTCCGCACTATTCCGGCGCCGATGGCTGGTCGCGCGCTGCCACTGCCGCCGTTAAGGAGGGCTGGACCCCGCTGGTTTCGCCAGACGCCTCGCAGGCCGCACTTCCCGGATTGGACCCGCTTTTCGTCCATGGCCTTTGCAAGGTTGCGATCAGGGATGCGCCGGCTATTCTGTCGCTCGAGGCGGCAAACAAATTCTGGTCTCTGGCCTTGTATAACCGCTCCGGAACGGTCGTATTCAGCCTTAACGACAGGACCGCTGTTGACGGAGCGCTGGAGATGCTGGTCGTCAATGCCCTCGATGCCGAACGTCTCAAGGAAAGTCCACAGGCCGACCTTGAAGGCATGATCATCGTGGAAAGTGCCAATGCCGATCTGATCGCCGTATTGCACCTTTACGCGCCCGAGCCTGCCGACCGGTTGGAGGCGCAAACGCAGATCGCCGCGGCACAATGCGCGCCAGCGCCGGCCTTTACGGAAAACTGAGGGGTACTGCAGACTTTATAAGTCCTGACCCTAGAACGCGGCCTTTTGCTCGCTGCCGGTGCGCGGCGATCGAATCCGCCGGCTCAGGTCGACGGTTTCGGTGCCGTCGTGATACTCGACCCGGACGCCCGGGAAAATCAGGATTTCCGCGCTGACGCCGCCTGCCTCGCCGGATGCGGGCGGCTTGCCTTGCGGTCTCTTGTCGACCGGGAACGAGAGGATACGGGCCATTGCGTATCTCCAATTGCGGCGGCGTCGGCTTCAGCCATGTTGCCACGCCGGCAATGATTGGCCCGATTATGGTTAACGGTTCATGAACGCGGATCGGCCTGGGAATCGTCGCTCAGGGATACAAAGGGCCGACGCCGCCGGTCCTGGATCTCGACAATCCACAGATCGGGGTCGAAACGGCGTTCGCTGGACAGCCGGGTTTCCAGGTCCGCCAGGGTTGCGCCGGCGGCAAGCTGACTGAAAACCCGGTCCGCCGGCCGGTCCGTATCGAAGATCGATTGCGGCGCCGGGCCGTACAGGTCACCGGTTCCGTCGCCGCCATCGACAATCAGGAAAACTGTGCCGGCTTCGACTGCGCCTTTCTTCACGACAGTGACGAAAGCACCGGTGGTCTCGACCTGCCGGATCAGTGCAGCGACCCAGATATCGGTGCGCAGTCGTGTCAACGGCGCCCGCCGTCCATGGCTCCGATGTCAATGAGACGGGCGATCAAGGCATCGTCGATCTTGCCGGTTACCGTCATGCCCTGATCGAGTTGAAAACGGCTGATCGCATCGGTCGTCCGGCCGCCCAGAATCCCGTCAGCGGTCAGCGGTCCATAGGCGGCATCGGACAGGGCTTGCTGGACAACGACGACCATCGGGTCCGGCGGCGACGCGTTTACCTTCGCCGGACCGGCTGTTTCAGCCGCGCCATGGGGTTGTGCCCGCATTTGCGGGGTCAAGGCATGATTCAACCTGTCCAGGAGCGCCTCGTCGGCTCTGCCGGTGACGGCAAGCCGCGCCGCGCGTTCAAATTGCGTGACCGCCGCCTCGGTTTCCGGGCCGGCAACACCGTCCAGAGAACCGGAATAAATCCCGAGCTCTTTCAAGCCGGCTTGCACCGAGCGAATTGTCGCCTTTGCCGGAACCGCATGCTGGCGGGTATCGTCAGCTGTAATGCGCGTTGCATAAAACGGTGCGGGGTGGCGCGCCTGCTGCATGAAGAGAGCGTTGAATGCGATCGTGACACCAATCAGGACCAGCAGTGACCAGCCACTGAACACAGCGCGCTTGATATCCATAAAACTCGTTCCAGTGGTCATGTCATGCCGCTCTTGCGATTTCACGGGATTGGTTGCGGACGGCGTGCGGATCGATCCGGCCGGCTTGGCGATCCACGCTGGCTGAGGGAAACCGGATCGTCACGGTTGTGCCTTTGCCGGGCGCGCTTTCGACCATAATCCGGCCATCGCAACCGGCGACCAGATCGCCGACGATGGCAAGGCCAAGGCCGCAACCGGGGCGGTCGCGATCGCCGCCGCGTTTATTGGGATCAAACAGCACGTTGCGATCCTGCTCGGCAATGCCGATGCCCTGATCACCAACGCGAAGCAGACCGCTTTGCCCGTCGGCATCGGTTTCAATCTCTACCTGGCCGCCGGCGTGGCTGAACTTGATTGCATTGCCGATGACGTTGAGGGCGATCTGACGCGCGGACCGCGCGGAACAGTTGACGCGCAGAGCTGTTTCCGCGTCGCTATCCGGCCGCTCCTTCATTGTCACGCAGACACCCTGTTTGTCGGCTTCACTGGCCAGAAGCCGGATCGCAAACCGGACAGCATCTTCCAGGTCGCACGCACCCGCATCGGCAATGGTGTCGGTCTGCCGGTCGTCAGGGCGGATAATGCGGTCAGGCTGCACCCTGTCATGCTGCTCCGTGTCAGGCTGGCACGGTGGTAGATCCTTCAGGCGTACGATGACTGTTCCTGAGTCAGCCGCCACCAGCGACAGGTTGATTCGGGCCGCCTCCGGTTCGCGCGGATACTGTTCGGCATTGAGGCACAGCGAGATGATCTGCTCTTGCTGTCCGGCCTTATCAAGCGCGTTCAAAAGCAACGGGCGATCGAGGATATCGATCAGGTGAAAGAGATCCGCGCCCGGCTTCAGGCCGCTGGCGGCAAATTGCCGTATCACAGCCCTTGAGAGCGCGGCGACACGGCCATTGCGCTCCACAATCACAAGCCGCTCATCGGGTATCAATCGATCCAGACCCTTAACATCGCGGGAAAGGTTCGTCCGGCCATTGAGGCTTGCCATCATCAGGCGACGCAATATTGAGGGCAGAGCTGCAAAGACAAGCGACATCGCGATGCCCGCCAGCGCCGCAGGCATGGCCGCGCCATTGGCGGCCAGTATGGCAAAAAAGACCGCGACCTGCAGCTGCAGGATGGCAAGACACAGTTCCGCGACGCCGGCCCGTTTTGCCGCGCTGCGGCGTTCGCCGGCAATGCTCAGATTGATCGTTGCAAGGGCGAGCGGAAGGGCAAGCGGCAGTGAAAAAGCCAGCGAGGCCACTAAAGCAGCCGGCAGGGCGACAAGCGCGATCAGAGCGGTGAGGGTATGTTCGCTCTCAACGCCATAGTCGCCGGCAAGACGCGACCAGCGGGCTATGCGCCCACTGATGCTCTCAAGCCGGGGAACCGGGTTCAGACTTGTCCAAGTGAAGGACGCCATTCAAGGCTAGCCTTTGCAACGCATTAAACGATGGCGCAGAATTTTCCGCGTTGCTTTAACGAAGCCTGAAGCATGGCAGCTGATTGGCCGTCAAAACCGGGAATCGGGTCGAAAACATGGCAACAGGGTTAAGGGAGCCTTTCCAATCGGGCGCTCTGTTCAGTTTCGTTGACCGACACTTAAGATTTTCGTATTGATTTGATTCAAATCCGGTCCATTGCCGGAACCCGCTCTTTGCCAAAACGCCCTACTGTCCAGGCCCATAACCAGACCGGATTGCACCGCGTGTTTTTTCTCAGAACCATCTTTTGGCTCGGCCTCGTCGTCCTGTTGCTGCCCCCGGCGTCCGACGGCAAGACTCCGGCCCCGCGCGCCAGCCTGCTTGAGACGGTTGCCGCGTCGCGCGCGCTCATTTCGGACCTCGGCGGCATTTGCGGCCGTAATGAAGCGGCCTGCGCCATCAGCCGCCAGACGATTGATCTTGTTGCCGGCAAAATAAAAACCGGCGCCGGAATCGTGGCGGCCATGGTCACGACCGGCCAGGATGGCATCGATCGCGGCAGCTTGACGGGCGAGGACCTGGAGCCGGGCTGGTCGGCGCGCAGCGACGGTTAGACACCGCTAAAAGCGCCGGTCGCACTTGGCGACAATGCATGCGTTGCACTATCTGGTATATTGTCGCTAATGGAATGGTTGCCGAGGCCATGGCCGCCAATGGACGTGTTGAATGAGCATCGATGATATCCTGGATGATTTTGCCTATCTCGACGATTGGGAAGACCGCTACCGCTATGTGATCGAGCTTGGCAAGGCGATGCCGCCGCTGCCGGAGGACGACCATATCGAGGCCAACAAGGTCAGGGGCTGCGCCAGCCAGGTCTGGCTGATCAGCAAGGCCGATCATTCGAGCCCGCCGGTGCTGACGTTCTGCGGCGACAGCGACGCGCTGATCGTGCGCGGCCTTATCGCCATATTGGTGACACTCTATTCCGGCCGAACCGCCAACGATATCGCCTCGATCGATCCGGAAGCGATTTTTGCGAAAATCGGACTGCGCGACCATTTGACGGCGCAGCGCTCGAACGGCCTTTCCTCCATGGTGGCGCGTATCCGCCGGGACGCCGAACAGAGCGCGGCGGCGTAATTCAGCTGATTTCAGGACGGTAACCGTCCGCCCCCCAGCGGCGGATGGTCTTTGAGCGCACGGCGCCCGCCGCGGTTTCGCCAAGGCCGTAATGGCGGGCCAGGGCAGCCAGCGCCAGTTGCAGAACCAGTTTTGCCGACCGGGCCGGCCACAGCCGTTCGCGCTCGATCGTCTCCAGACCTTTCAGGAAACAACAGGCATCGATCAGAACACCGGAAAATTCCGGACCGACCCTGGTGATGGCGCGGTCAAAGCGCGCGCGCGCCGCCAAGGCCGCGTCGGTCAGGTCGGCGAGCCCGTTGCTGCCGCCCGATCGCCGCCGGGAGCTGACGGCCGCCGACCAGTTTGCGGTGATCGCGGGCTGCAACCGGCCGCGTTCGAAATCGCCGCGCAGCCGTTCCGCGGCGGCGACCTGAAACGGCTGCAGCAGCGGCTTGCCGAACCTGTCGCGGCGCCGCGCCAGCTGGCCGACGGGGCTTTCACTGCGGTTGATCAGAACCGTGTGCTTGCCCTCGCCGCCGGGCGGAACCGAATATTCAAGCTCGGCATGCTGGGCTTTGAATGCCATTTCGTCGGTTTTCCAGCGAACCAGCCATGACCTGGCAACGGCGCCGGCGCGATAGACAGCCTCGCCGTCCCTCTCCAGCAAGCCGCGGGCCAGCAGATCCGCCACCGCGGCAGACCCGACCCTGCGTTGGCGCGCGGTTTTCGGACCGACAAGCATGAATTCGTCGTCCGCGGTTTTTCGCAGACGAAGCTGTGGATCGGCAATCAATACGCGAATCAGCCGGGCAGCGGCCCGTTTTGCGGGGACCTGACTGCTCATTGGGCGACCAGCGCGCCAAGCGCCCTGTGGTGCTGCGCGATCGCCGCCGTCAGACAGAACAGGGCCGTGTCGAGCACCGGATCGTCGCGGCGGTCTTCGACACGCCCGCAGGCATGGGAAACCGTGGTGCGATCGCGGCCAAAATGAGCGCCGACAAGCGACAGGCTCAGGCCCAGTTCGACATGGGCAAGATACATCGCCACCTGCCTGGCAAAAGCGGCCGTGGCCGGACCGCGGCCTGGCGCACGCAGATCATGCATCGGCACCCTGAACGCCAAACCGACAAGCGATTCGATCTCTCGGCAGGCCGATACCGGATTGGCGTCCGACCGGAAAATGCGGGACCGGTTGCGAAAGGCAAGTTGACCTGGCGATGACATGGCAGCCTCCTGACTTTGAGATAATAGGATATTATTCCTATAA
>CALZIL010000027.1 GCA_945787495.1 uncultured Afifella sp.
TCATAGGTCCATTGGGTTGACCCGGCGGCTTCGAATTCGGGCGCGCTCTCCGCATCCGCCTTCAGGCAGACCTCGCCATCGACGACAACGGCGATAATTTCGTCTTGATGGTAGATGCCGGCGCCGCCGAACATGCGCTTGACCGTTACCGGACCGAACGGCTCAAACAGATCGTGAAAATAGTCGGTGTCCATGACCGGGAGCGCGGCGCGTTGCTTACGCCCCGGCGCGTTCCAGCGCGCTCGGATCGGCCGGCGTCAGTTCGACCGATTCACCGCAGCCGCAGGCCGAGGTCTGGTTGGGATTGTTGAAGACGAAACCGGAGCGCAGCTTGGTCACCTCGTAATCCATTTCCGTGCCAAGCAGGAACAGGGTCGCGGCGGGATCGACAAACACCTTGCCGCCATCCACCTCGACCGCGTCATCGGCCGGATTGGGCTCCTTGACCAGATCGACGGTGTATTCCATGCCGGCGCAGCCGCCGTTCTTGATGCCGATGCGGATTCCTTGCGCCGGCTCGGCGCTGGCCGCCACGATGTCGCGCACGCGCTCCGCGGCGGCGTCGGTCAGTGTCAGAACCTGAAATCCGGAAACAGCCATTGCGTCAGCCTACCGTTTGTCCGTTAGCATATTCTATATGGTCGCTCATGACCGCCAAACCAATGGCTCGCCGGCCTCACCACCAGCCGATGGCGACCTTAGCTTCCTCCGACATACGCTCCGGCGTCCACATCGGATCGAATACGACCGTCGCCGTAGCGCCCGACAGGCCCGGCACGGAAGTGATGGCGTTCTCCACCCAGATCGGCATTTCACCGGCCACCGGACAGCCCGGCGCCGTCAGTGTCATGTCGACATTGACGTGGCGGTCGTCATCAATTTCAACCTTGTAGATCAGGCCAAGCTCATAGATGTCGGCCGGAATTTCCGGGTCATAGACGCTCTTCAGCGCGGCGACGATTTCGCCCGTCAGCCGCTCCAATTCGTCGGGCGGAATGGAAGACGCCTCGAAATCAGCGGCATTGGGCGCCGGATCAGCCTGCGGACCGGTGCTTGCAGCTTCTGGTGTCGTCGTATCGGTCATGGTCTTGCTCATGCAAAGAAAGAATGGGCCTTGATAAGCGCTTCGGCAAGGGCGTCGATTTCAGCTTTGGTATTATACAGCCCGAAGGAGGCGCGGCATGTCGACGTCACGCCGTAGCGCGCCAGCAGCGGCTGGGCGCAGTGGGTGCCGGCGCGCACGGCGACGCCTTCGCGGTCGATGATGGTCGAAACGTCATGGGCATGGGCGCCGTGCATTTCAAAGGAAACGATGGCGCCCTTGCCCGGCGCGTCGCCGAAAATGCGGAGATAATTGAGCGCCGAAAGCCGCTCATGGGCATAGTCGCGCAAATCCGCCTCATGCGCGGCGATCGCCTCGCGGCCGATCGATTCCATGTAGTTCAGCGCCGCGCCCAGGCCGATCGCCTGGACGATCGGCGGCGTGCCGGCCTCGAATTTGTGCGGCGGGTCGCCATAGGTGACATTGTCCTCAAAGACGTCGAGGATCATCTCGCCGCCACCCAGAAACGGCGGCATGGCGTCGAGATGTTCGCGCTTGGCCCAGAGCACGCCGATGCCCGTCGGCCCGTAGGTCTTGTGGCCGGTAAAGACATAGAAGTCGCAACCCAGATCCTGCACGTCTACCGGCATGTGGACGGCGGCCTGGCTGCCGTCGACCAGCACCGGAATGCCGCGCTCATGGGCGATGCGGCAGACCTCCTTGATCGGAACGACGGTGCCGGTGACATTCGACATATGCGTGATCGCCACCATTTTGGTGCGATCACTCAGCGTCGCCTCGAACGTCTCCAGATTGAAGGCGCCGTCTTCCTCTATGCCGACCCATTTGATGACCGCGCCGCGCCGCTCGCGATGGAAATGCCAGGGCACGATGTTGGAATGGTGCTCCATGATGGAGAGCACGATCTCGTCGCCCTCGCCGATCACCATGCCGCCGAACGACTGGGCGACCAGATTGAGGCCCTCGGTCGATGACCGGGTGAAGATGATCTCCTCATCGGAAGGTGCATTGAGGAAGGCGCGCACGGTCTGGCGGGCTTCCTCATAGGCATCCGTTGCGGCATTGGAGAGAAAATGCAGGCCGCGATGGACGTTGGAATATCCGTTGGAATAGGTCTGCGTGATCTTGTCGATCACCGCCTGCGGTTTGCGTGATCTTGTCGATCACCGCCTGCGGTTTCTGCGCCGAAGCGCCATTGTCGAGATAGACCAGCGGCTTGCCGTAGACGGTGCGCGACAGGATCGGAAAGTCGGCGCGGATCGCATCGACATCATAGCCGCCGCCGGCAGACTTGCCCCCGGCAACCTCTCCGATGGAAGCGGGCTCTCCGCCGGAAGTGCTCTGGCCGCTATGAATTTTCGTGTCCATCGCGCTCATAGCTCATGAACTCCAACAGCGACCCGTCCGGATCGCGGAAATAGACGCTTGTTCCCGGCCCCTTTGCACCGACCCGTTTGACCGGACCGAGCTCGATTTCGATGCCCTGGCGCTCCAGATGGCCGAGGGCTTCGGCAATGGGCCCGGCCCAGCGAAAGCACAGATCGCTGTTGCCCGGCATGACCGGCAGGCTGGCTTTCGGCTCCGGCTGTTTGTCGGGCCCGTGGCAATTGAGCTGTTGCTCGCCGAAGCGGAAGGCATAGCCGACATCGCCAGGGACCGCCTCGGCGCCCAAAACCCGCGTGTAGAAATCGCGCGCCGTCTCCCAGTCCGACACGTGGATCACGCAATGGTCAAGGGCGGTTTTCAGGCTCATGGTCTCCCAGTCCGACACGTGGATCACGCAATGGTCAAGGGCGGTTTTCAGGCTCATGCCGCCTCCGCGACGCCGAGCCAGCGGCGAGTGCGCGCCTCCAGGACATCGATGATCGCCTCGTCGCCGATCTGTTCGATCGCCTCGGCGAGAAACGCCTGGACGAGAAGTTGCTGCGCGGTTTTGGCGTCGATGCCGCGCGAGCGCAGGAAGAACAGCATGTCCTCATCAATCTGGCCGCAAGTGGCGCCATGCGCGCACTGCACGTCGTCGGCGAAAATCTCCAGCTCCGGCTTGTTGGCAAACTCAGCCCGCTCCGAAAGCAGCAGCGCCTGGCTCATCATCTGGCCATCAGTCTTCTGGGCCGCCTGACGGACGGTGATTTTTCCCTGAAAGACACCCTTGGCCTCGCCGTCGATGGCAGCCTTGAAAAACTCACGGCTGAGGCCGCCGGGCACGGCGTGGTCGAGGACCAGGGTGGTGTCGATATGCTGGCTGCCGCGGGCGATCGTCGTACCGCGTATATTGGAGATGGCGTCCTCGCCGTCGAAGGCCATGCGGATTTCAGAGCGCGCCACGGCGCTGCCGGCGCCGAAGATGAACGGATCGAACACCGCGCCGGCCTCAAGACGCGGCAGGATCAGGCCGAGATGGAAGGCTTCATCGCCCTCCTCCTGCGCCTTGATCCAATTCAGCCTGGCGCCCTCGGCGACGCGAATCTCGGCGACGATATTGGTCTGGTAGGCAACGCCATCGGGGCCGGCGTAGGTTTGCAGGATCGTCGCCTCGGCGCCGGCTTCCACGGCGACCTGATGGCGCAAAGTCTGCAGGCCGGGTTCATCGCCGGCAAACAAAGTGACGATTTCCAGCGGCCGGGCGAGCTTTGCGCCTTCCTTAATGCGGATCGCCGCGCCATCGCCGACAAAGGCGCTGTTGAGCGCCAACACCGGAGCATTGGCCGGATCAGCAAGGTCGTAGCGGTCCAGAATGGCGCCGCCGTCGGCCAGAAAACGGCCGAGCGAGGCAAATTCCACCGCATCGCCAAGGCCGGAGGTTTCAGACAAGGACGGCACAAAATGGCCGTTGACGAAGACGATACGGTCGCGCTCGATGCCGTCAAAAAGATCGGCGCGGGTCATGGCGCTTGCCGCCACCTCGGGAGCGGCTGGCGCGGCCGGCGCCGGCGCATCGGCCATCAAGGCGCGCAGATCGGTATATTTCCAGTCCTCGATACGCCGGTGCGGCAGACCCTTTTGCGCAAACGCGCCAAAGGCGTCGGCCCGGATATCGCGCATCGGGTCGTCCGCCGGCAGAGACGCGAAATGGCCGGCGAAGGCATCCTCGGCCCGGGTTTTGATCAGGCCCTTATCGGCCATCACGCTGCCTCCTCGACGAAGTCGGCATAACCACGCTCTTCCAGCTCCAGCGCCAGCTCCTTGCCGCCGGTCTTGACGATCCGGCCTTTGGAGAGGACGTGCACGACGTCCGGCACGATGTGGTTGAGCAGTCGCTGGTAATGGGTGATGACGAGGAACGAGCGGTCCGGCGCGCGCAGCGTGTTGACGCCATCGGCGACGATCCGGAGCGCGTCGATGTCGAGGCCGGAATCGGTCTCGTCCATGACGCAAAGGGTCGGCTCCAGCAGCGCCATTTGCAGGATCTCGTTGCGCTTCTTCTCGCCGCCGGAAAAGCCGACATTGAGCGGCCTTTTCAGCATGTCCGGCGAAATCTTCAGCTTCTGCGCAACCTCTTTCATCCGGCGCATGAAGTCAGGCGTCGTCAATTCCTCGTCGCCTCTCGCCTTGCGCTGGGCGTTCATCGCGGTCTTGAGAAACGTCATGGTGCCGACGCCGGGAATTTCGATCGGATACTGAAAGGCCAGGAACAAGCCGGCGGCGGCGCGCTCGTCGGGCGCCATTTCCAGAAGGTTCGCGCCGTTATAGAGGACCTCGCCCGCGGTGATCTCATAGTCGTCCTTGCCGGCCAGCACATAGGCCAGGGTCGACTTGCCGGAGCCGTTCGGCCCCATGATGGCATGGACCTCGCCGGGATTGATCTTCAGATCCATTCCGCGAAGGATTTCAGCATCTTCGTCAGCGACCTTGACACGGAGATTCTTGATTTCAAGCATTGATAATTCCAATTTCCCTGGGATCGGTGATCGCGGTCCCCATTGATCTAGTAGCTGCGGCTTTCCCGCAATTCATAGTGCTGCGAACGCTGATCGAAACGCTTGAGCACCTTTCGCGCGGCGTCCGGCACATAGCTGGCCTCGTAATCTTCGCCGACAAATGCCTTGACCGCATCCAGTGTGTTGAAACGCATGACCGTGATGAACTCGTCCTCATCACCGACACGTCGGCGCAGCAGATCGATCCCCTTGAATCCCTTGATGCCCTTCGATTCGATGCCGCCAAAGATCTCGGACTTCAGCAGTGCCTCATAGGCATCACCGTTTTCCGGCGTCGTGTAGCCGTGCCAGATCCGGTAGATCATTCTTCTCCGTCCCAGTAGTCGAGTGAACTGTCCGGCCGGCCGATATAGCGAATGCCGCCGGCTTGCAGATTGCTCCAGTCAGAGCGCGATATCACCGCGAACTTGCCGGAATCGGGATATTCGATGACCTCGGTGTCGACATTGCTGGAGATGCCTAGATATTTCAGCGGCTGTGATCCGGTATTGATGATCTGGTGGGCGACTTCAGGCCCGCCTGCCGGTGCCGCCAGAACATCGTTCGCCTTGACCGGATAGGTCTCGCCGCCGAAGCGGTAGGTCCCCTCACCTTCCAGAATGACGAACAATTCCTCGATGGTGTGGTGGACATGATAGGGAAACGCCTTCTTGCCCGGTTCGACGACATGCAGCATGCAGCCGATCCCAGTCGACCCGATCATGTCGCCGAAGCTGCCGATTTTCGCCGCAAATGCATCGCCGTGACCGTGGTCGCGCAGTGGCACATCGTCGAGGTTGACGACGGGTTTTGTCATGACGTCCGTCATCAGCCGACACTTCCTTCCAGCGAGATGCCGATCAGCCGCTGAGTCTCGGCCATGAATTCCATCGGCAGCTTCTGGATGACCTCGCGGGCGAAACCGTTGACGATCAGCGCCACGGCCTCCTCCTCGCTCATGCCGCGCTGGACGCAGTAGAACATCTGGTCGTCGGAGATTTTCGACGTCGTTGCCTCGTGCTCAAAGACCGCCGAAGCGTTTTTCGATTCAATGTAAGGGATCGTATGGGCGCCGCACTGGTCACCGATCAACAGCGAGTCGCACTGGGTGTAGTTGCGCGCGCCCGACGCCCGGCGATTGGCGGAAACCAGGCCGCGATAGGTGTTGCTGGAATCGCCGGCGGAAATGCCCTTGGAGATGATCCGGCTTTTGGTGTTCTTGCCCAGATGGATCATCTTGGTGCCGGAATCGACCTGCTGGCGGCCATTGGAAATGGCGATGGAATAGAACTCGCCCTCCGAATTGTCACCGCGCAGGATGCAGGAGGGGTATTTCCAGGTAATCGCTGAACCGGTCTCGACCTGGGTCCAGGAAATCTTGGCGTTCTTGCCGCGGCAGTCGCCGCGCTTGGTAACGAAATTGTAGACGCCGCCCTTGCCGTCCTTGTCGCCCGGATACCAGTTCTGGACGGTGGAATATTTGATCTCCGCATCGTCCAGCGCGATCAGCTCCACCACCGCGGCATGCAATTGGTTCTCGTCGCGCATCGGCGCCGTGCAGCCTTCCAGATAGGAGACATAGGAGCCTTCATCGGCGATGATCAGCGTGCGCTCGAACTGGCCGGTATTGCGCTCGTTGATACGGAAATAGGTCGATAATTCCATCGGGCAGCGCACGCCCTTGGGAATGTAGACGAAGGAGCCGTCCGAATAGACCGCCGAATTGAGCGTGGCGAAGAAATTGTCGGTGACCGGCACCACCGAACCGAGATATTTTTTCACCAGATCGGGATGTTCGCGCACGGCTTCGGAAATCGGCATGAAAATGACGCCGGCCTTGGCGAGTTCTTCCTTGAAGGTCGTGACGATCGAAACGGAATCGAAGATGGCATCGACGGCAACCTTGCCGGAAGCGTATTCGACACCGTCCAACTCCTGTTGGCTAGGCTCGTCCTGCTTGCGCACGCCAGCGAGGATTTCCTGCTCTTTCAGCGGGATGCCGAGCTTTTCGTAAGTCGCCAGGATCTCCGGATCGATTTCGTCAAGGCTGTTCGGTCCGCTCATCGATTTGGGCGCGGAAAAATAATAAAGGTCCTGATAGTCGATCTTCGGATAATGGACGCGTGCCCAGTCCGGCTCGGCGAGGGTCTTCCAGCGGCGGAACGCCTCAAGCCGCCATTCGGTCAGCCATTCCGGCTCGTCGTTCTTGGCGGAAATAAAGCGGACGATGTCCTCATTGAGGCCCTTGGGCGCCTTTTCCGATTCGATATCCGTCTCAAAGCCGTACTTGTACTTGTCGACGTCAATCGCCTTGACCTGTTCAATGGTTTCCTGAACAGCTGGCATGTGATCCTCCTTAGCGGCTTCAAGGGCCGCCGGTTGGCCGTACTCTTGTCTCTATGCCGCGTGCCGGTCAGACAGGCGTGCATATATCCTTTTCCATGCGTCCACCACATGTTCCGCCTCAGTCGCCGTTGCCGACGGCGCCAGGCTCATCCGGATGCCACCGCGGCGCAAATCCGGCAAAACGCCCATCGCGGCCAGGACGTGACTGTCGCCAACCTTGCCGGAGGAACACGCTGATCCTGAGGACACCGCAATGCCTTCCAGATCAAAGGCAATGACGGCTGTCTCCGCGTTGACCCCCGGTACGGCAAAAAGCACCGTATTGGCAAGCCGTTCCGCTGCCGCACCGAAGATCACCGCCTCCGGCGCAGCGCGCTTGATGCCGGTCTCAAGCTGGCGGCGCAGATCGCCAATTCTGCCCGTTTCTTCAAGATGGTGCCCCGCAGCCTTCGCCGCAACGCCGAAACCGGCGATCGCCGCGACATTTTCCGTGCCGGCGCGGCGGTAATTCTCCTGACCGCCACCGGTCAGAAGCGGCGCCGGCTGCAACGCCTCGTCGGCCAGAATCAGCGCGCCGACGCCCTGCGGTCCGCCCATCTTGTGGGCCGAGAGCGCCAGCATGTCGATGCCGAGCGCCTTGATATCGAGCCGGATCCGGCCGGCCGCCTGCACGGCGTCGCAAAAAATGACGGCGTCGTGACGCCTGGCAATCGCCGCGGCTTCTCCAACCGGATGAATCACGCCGGTTTCATTGTTGGCCAGCATCAGCGCGACAAAAGGCCGCCCGGCCTTGGAATCGTGATCGCCCAGCGCCCGCTCAAATGCAGCGAGATCGATGACGCCGTTTGCATCAACCGGCAGAACGGACACATTGCCAGCTGCAAACCGGCCACCCGATAAAACGCAAGGATGTTCGCTGGCGCCGACATAAAGATGCGAGGCGGCAATGGTCTTGCTGCCGGACAGGAAGTGAGGCGACAGCGCTGTTGCAGCCGCTTCCGTGGCGCCGGAGGTGAAAATCACCTGGTCCGGCTCCGCACCGGTCAACGCCGCGACCTCGGCCCGTGCCGTCTCGATTGCGGCCCGCGCCTGGCGACCTTCGGCATGGACGGAAGACGGATTTCCGGTGTGCGCCAAAGTGCTCAGCATGGCCTGCCGCGCCACCTCCAGAAGGGGGGCGCTGGCGTTGGCGTCGAAATATATGCGCTGCCTTTCTGCCAAGACGTCAGACCACTCTGTTTAAAAGCCTTGAAATTCCTAGATCGTATGGTGTTTAGATACGCGCCTTGCGAAACCGCTGGCGCCGCCGATCCAGTTTTGAATAATTCCAAACTAGGTTTTAGGTAGCCAGCCAAAGCGTGTCAAGAAATCCGGGACACACTATATCCGGAATGACAATGCGACAGGAATTCCTATGCCGGAAGTGATTTTTGCCGGGCCGGACGGGCGGCTTGAAGGCCGCTACCAGCCCGCCAGGGAAAAGACTGCGCCGATCGCGCTGGTGTTGCATCCGCATCCGCGGTTCGGCGGCACCATGAACAACCAGATCGTCTATCGTCTTTTTTACATGTTTCAGCAGCGCGGCTTCACAACCTTGCGCTTCAATTTCCGCGGCGTCGGCCGCTCTCAGGGCTATTTCGACCACGGCATCGGCGAATTGTCGGATGCTGCGGCGGCGCTTGACTGGGTGCAGAGCCTGCATCCGGATTCACGCGGCACCTGGATCGCCGGCTTTTCCTTCGGTTCGTGGATCGGCATGCAGCTCTTGATGCGCCGGCCGGAGGTAGAGGGCTTCATGTCGATCGCCCCGCAGCCGAACATCTACGATTTTTCGTTTCTGGCGCCCTGCCCGTCTTCCGGCCTGATCATCAGCGGCGAACTCGACAAGGTTTCACCACCCGAAGCGGTCAAGACGCTGGTCGACAAGCTCAGGGCGCAGAGGGGTATCGTCATCGACGACACGGTCGTGCCGGGCGCCAACCATTTTTTTGAAGGCCACGTCGACACGCTGGTCGATCATTGTTCGGAATATCTCGACATGCGGCTGGCGGCACTGGAACAAGCCTGAAGGCGATACCGGTTCACGCCGCCGGCTTGGCTTGCCGGCCTTGCTTGCCGACCTTACTTGCCGATACGGCAGGCAGAACCGACCTCAGGCTGCGACGGTATGCCTGGACGGGCGGCCCGATTCGTTGGGCGTAGTTTCGGCGTTGCGCAGATCCTTTTCGATGATCGCCGTGACATCGCCTTCCGGAACCGGACGGCCGAACAGGAAGCCCTGCACGTGGCGGCACGAATTGGCCATCAGGAAATGTGCCTGCTCGACATTCTCAACGCCTTCGGCGACGACGCGCAGATCAAGCGATTCGCCGATATTGATGATCGACTGCAACAGACTTTCCACGTTGGAGCCTGAACCCAGAGCGTGCACAAAAGATCGGTCGATCTTGATCGTGTCGAACGAGAACTGCCAGAGATAGCTGAGGCTGGAATAGCCGGTGCCGAAATCGTCCATCACCAGGGCGACACCAAGCTCGCGAATCTCCTGGAGCTGGTCGAGCACGCCTTGCGATGACTCCATCAAAAGCCCTTCGGTGATCTCGATACCGAGCCGGTGGGGCGCAAGTCGGGTCTGCCGCAGCACATTTTCAACGATTTTCGGCATGTCGCCACGGCGGAACTGGGCCGGTGAAAGATTTACCGACAGGGCAATATGGTCCGGCCAGTACACCGCGGTGCGGCAGGCCTCATAAAGGACCCATTCACCGAGCGGAACGATCAGGCCGATTTCCTCGGCGACGGGAATGAAATCGGCCGGCGAGATAAAGCCGCGATCGGGGTGTTCCATGCGAAGCAGCGCTTCAAATCCGGTCAAACGCCGCGTCTTGAGATTGTACTGCGGTTGATAGTGCAGCGAGAACCAGTCGTTCTCAAATGCCTTCCGCAGATCCGTCTGCAAGGCCAGCCGCCGCTTGAGAAGATCGTCCAGATCGGCGGTGTAGACGCCAATGGCGTTGCTGCCGGCGAACTTGACCTGATGAAGGGCGACATCGGCGCTCCTGAGAAGCTGGGCGGCGCTGGTGCCGTGCTGCGGCGCCACGGCAACGCCGACGCTGGCGGTGGAGACGACCTCATAACCATTGATGTCATATGTGCCGGTCAGAGCGCTGCAAATCCGTTCGGCATACATTTCACCGTGCTTGACGCCGCTCAGTTCGGGCTGGATGACGGCGAATTCATCGCCGCCGAGCCGGCCGAGATATTCGGGCCTGTCGACCAGTTTGCTGAGCCGTTCGGCAATGTCGCGCAGATAGGCATCGCCCTCGGAATGACCGAAGGCGTCGTTGATCTCCTTGAAGCGGTCCAGATCGACAAAATGAAGCGCCAGCTGCCGGCCCTCCTCGGCATGGCTCTCAAGCGCCTCGGTCAGGTTTTCCAGGAACCGGGTCCGGTTGGCGAGGCCGGTGAGCGTGTCGTGCTGGGCAAGAAATCGCAAATGCTGCTCGGCGACGCGTTTTTGCCGGGTGCGAATCCACAGGCTCGTCGCCGGCACGGCAACGCCCATGGCAGCAATGATCAAGAGCGCCCCGAGGATGCCAGCGAGCCATTGCAGATAGAGGGCGCGCCGTTGGGTGTTGTCGACGAAGATGTCGATTACGGCGAGAATGTCACCCTGCTGGTCGACGATCGGCACAAAGGCTTCGGTGTAGAATTCCGGCCGCCCTGGCGGCGTGCCCTTGCGTGCCTGGGAGTAGACCTTGCCGGCAAGAACCGGCGGCGCGAATTCGATACGCTGGCCGTCGGGCGCGGCAGGATCGCTGCCGCCGGCGGCCATGTCGTCGGAGACCCGCAAAAGCCGGCCCTCGGCATCATAAATCTTGAAGCGGAAGATGTCGCCGCCGCGGAGCGCAATACTGAGGAAATCGAGATTGCGTTCCGAGGGCGTTTCCCCGGCCAGGATGGCGTCGAAGTCGGGCGCGTTTGCCAGGACATTTTCGGCCCATTTCACGGCGGCTGCCTCGGTATCTGAGCGCAGCAGACGTTCCGCACCGAGAAAGACGATACCGATGGTCGCGGCGACGACAACCATACCGGCAAATATCGATGCGATGCCGAGAACCCGGTCACTTGACGACGAATTACGCATAATCTGTACAACCGGCTCGTGGAGCCGGACTCCGCCACACGTATTGACCGGCAACATTGGCGAAAAGCTTTGACTTTACGTTAAGCTGCAAGGCCGGCGTTAAGCATGTTCGGAAAATCGACTGACGCGGCCGCCGCTCATCGGCGTGCCTACGCCCGTCGTTCCCGGAAAAGTGATCGGCTTGCCGGTCGCTGTCCGGGCGGCCAGATAGGCAAAGGCCTGGGCTTCCACCGCATCGCCATCAAGGCCGATCTCCTCGGCAATATGGACGGGCGTTCGAAGATGCCAGCGCAGGATCTCCATCATATAACCGTTATGACGGCCGCCGCCGGTGACAATCCAGGCTTTTGGCGGTGCGGGAAACCATGCCGGCGCCCGGGCAATCGATGAAACGGTAAAATAAACCAGAACCTGGGCGCCGTCGGCAAGCTTCAGATGGTCGACCCGCTTCAATGAAAAATGATTTCGATCCAGAGACTTGGGTGCCGGAACCTCAAAAAATGAATCCGTCATAAGCGTCAAGAGCGTGTCATCGTTCGGCAAAACGCCGCTGCGCGCGATGTCGCCGTTGCGATCGAAGTCGAGGCCGGCTTTTTCCCGGATCCAGTCGTCGATCAGTGCATTGCCCGGGCCGGTATCAAACGCAATGAGCGCGCCCGCGGCCGGATCGCCGGTTTCTGACTTCCCGTTTTCAGGGCCGCTGTTTTCCGGGTATTCGGGGCCGATCCAGGTGACATTCGCAACGCCGCCGATATTGAGCACGGCCACCGGCAAGTCGAGCTTGGCATGGCGGGCCAGGGCCTGGTGAAAGGCCGGCGCCAGCGGGGCACCTTGGCCTCCGGCGGCGACATCGGCGGCGCGGAAATCCCAGGCCACGTCGATGCCGACATCCTGGGCCAGGCGGCCGCCGTTGCCAAGCTGTATAGTCAACCGGCGGGCCGGATCGTGAAAAACCGTCTGACCGTGAAAGCCGACCAGATCAATGTCACTGGCGGCAAGGCCGGTCTCGTCAAGGAATTGCCAGACGGCCTCGGTATGGCGCTGCGTGATAATATGCTCGGCCGCCGCCAGTGGCCCGGGGCGCTCATCCCTGCCCGTCGACGTCCTGGCTTCGACCATCGCCGCCGCCAGAAGGGCGCGGTCCGTATCGACATATGCAAAGGTCCGGACAGGACCAAAGGCACTGACGGTTTCGCCGTCGGTCTTCAGCAAAGCGACATCGATGCCGTCCATGGAGGTGCCGCTCATCAGGCCGATGACGGTCAGAACAGTGTCCATGTCGCTTTCATCTCGATAAAATCCGTTCTGGACCATGGCTGAAGGCGTGCTAAGAGCGCGCGAACCTGCCACGCGGCATGAACCATCTGCAAGCCATCGATCCGCCAACGACCCGATATCAATCTCATGACCGCCTTCCGTTCAGACTTCCTGCGCGTTCTTTCCGAACGCGAATTCATCCACCAGATTTCGGACCCGGAAGGTCTGGACGCGATGTGCGCCAAGGGGCGGATTACCGCCTATATCGGTTTCGATTGCACGGCGCCGAGTCTTCATGCCGGCAGCCTGGTTCAGATCATGATGCTGCACTGGCTGCAGCAGACCGGCCACAAGCCGATTGCCCTGATGGGCGGCGGCACAACCCGGGTCGGCGATCCTTCAGGCAAGGATGAGAGTCGGCAAATTCTGAGCGCGGAGGCGATCGAAGAAAACAAGGCCGGCATCAAGACCGTCTTTTCCCGCTTCCTGCGCTTTGGCGAGGGCGATACCGACGCGGTCATGCCGGACAATGCCGAATGGCTTTTGTCGCTGCGCTATATCGATTTCCTGCGTGACTTCGGCCGGCATTTTTCCGTCAATCAGATGATCCAGCGTGATTCAGTGCGGCTGCGCCTGGAGCGCGAGCATCACCTGTCGTTCCTGGAATTCAACTATATGGTGCTGCAGGCCTATGACTTCGTGGAGCTCTATCGCCGTTATGACTGCACGCTGCAGATGGGCGGGTCGGACCAGTGGGGCAATATCGTCTCCGGCATCGATCTGGCGCGGCGATCGGATGGCGCCTCGCTGTTTGCCTTGACGACGCCGCTGTTGACGACGGCTTCCGGCGTCAAGATGGGCAAGACCGCCGATGGCGCGGTATGGCTCAATGCGCAGATGCTGTCGCCCTATGAATACTGGCAGTACTGGCGCAACGCCGAAGACGCCGATGTCGGCCGTTTCCTGAAGCTGTTCACCATTCTGCCAATGGACGAGATCGCCCGGCTGGAGCGCCTCGACGGGGCGGAAATCAACGAAGCGAAAAAGCTTCTGGCGAGCGAGGCGACGGCGCTGCTGCACGGCCGCGCGGCGGCGGAAGAAGCCGCCGAGACAGCGCGCCGGACGTTCGAGGACCATGCCACGGGCGATGCATTGCCAACAATCGTCATCGACCGGGCAAATCTCGCCGACGGGCTCGGGCTCTTATCGGCCTTCGTCCAGGCCGGACTGGCGGCCTCCAACAGCGAGGTTCGCCGTCAGGTCAAAGGCGGTGGGGTCAAGGTCAACGATCAGGTTGTCACAGACGACCGGATGGCGCTGGGCGAACAGGACCTCAACGATGACGGCGTCATCAAATTGTCGCTTGGCCGCAAGCGTCACGCGCTTCTCAAGGCCCGATAAGCCTCACCGATATTCGAATATTTTCCGGAAGATACCCGGTGCGATTGCCGACATCGGATTTAACGTCATCGTCGGCTCCGCCAGCGGACCGACGATCTTATAGGTGATGCCGACGAGGCCTTCATTGCGGCCACCGCCGAGGATCTGGCCGAACAGCGGAATAGCGCCGGCAATGTTGTTGATGCCGAAGGCCGGCACGAACGTGCCGCTGATGGCGATCTTGCGCTGGTCAAGATCGACTGTTCCCCGGCCGGTGGCGCCGATGACCGGACCGCGCAGAAACGCTTCGCCGATCGCGAGAATGTCATTCTGGCGGCGGAACGGTATTTTCAGCGTCGAGAAGTTGATATTTTCCGTATCGGTCGTAAGCAGCACATGCTCGCGGTCCCGGCCTCTGCCGCGGATTGCTGCCGGACGGACTGCATCGGCAAGCGCCTTTTCATTGCGGATCTTGAAATTACTCATCGTCAGGACGCCGGAATCGTCATTCGATCCGGTCTGACCGGCAAGGTTGAGGTTGAGGCGGCCGCCATAAACCCTGCTGTAGACATCGAGGAAACGAAGAAGCTCTCCGCCGTCTGCCGAATCAAGTGTAAAGCGGCTTGCCGCCCCCTCCTGCGCGATGATCCAATTCACAGGCCGACGCTGAACAGTCTCGCCGGCAAGCGCGACAGAGCGCAGTTTTCCCCCGCTCATGCCGATATTGCCGGCGACACCGATCAGGATGGTGTCGTTATAGCCCCTGACCTGCTCAACCGCGATCTTCACCGTCATGGCGTCGGTGATAGTGTCGGACTTTTCGCTCGTGCCGCCGCGTTTGGCACCGCTGATCAGACCGCGGGCATCGAACGCCGCGCCCTTGACGTTGACGCGATAACCTTTGCCGGCGCGAGCGACATGGATGGAAAAATCATCACGGGGACGCAGGACGACATGTTTGAAACTGAGTTCGCTGATCGAACCGGACTTGTCGATTGTTGCAGCGCCATGGGCGTGAAACCCTTTACCGTCGAGAGCGAAATCGCCGATCCTGGTGACGCCGTCGGCTTTGGTGAGCACGAACTTTGCCGTCGCCGGAACGCCCGGCCCCTTTTCCCAACCCAGAAACGGCAGGCTTATGCGTGCCTTTGCCAGGTCGACTTTCAGACGCTGGCTCTTTGCTTCCGGCAAGTCGCTCATCACCACGGTCACCGGGCCGGTGAGAATGGCGCCAAGATCGAAGCCGAGTTCACGCCGCGCCTTGTCATCGAGGGTCAATGTAACGCCGGCGGCCGCGCCACTGCCGGCATCGACATCCAGTTCGGCCGGTATGCCGTCAAGCGTCGCCTGGCCCTTGACCGTATAGGCGTCCGGTTCGCCCTCAAGGACGATATTCGCCGCCTCAATGGAGCGGCCATTGATCGGGCTATTGCTGGAAAAATTGCTTAGTGCCAGCCGGAACTGCGGCGAGACATCGTCCGCCGACAATGGCCGGTTCAACGGAACTTCCGCCGTCAGTTGCAGATCGGCCTTGCCTTCTAGATCCGCCGCTTCAATGCCGCGCCCGGTCGCGACATTCAGCGGACCGGCATCGGAAGCCGATGCGAGCGCGGCCGCCGGGCCGGCAAGGCGAAGCGCCAGATTGCCGCCGGTGTCGGGTTTGCCGAGTTCGGGGATCGTAAAGACCGTGCCGGCAGCATCCAGCGTGCCGACCTCGCCCATATCGGCCGTGCCGGCATCCAGCGTGATCGTCGCCGTCGCTTCGGCCAGGTCAATGCGGCCGGCGGCCTCTTCGATCACCGGCAGGCTCTCGATTGGCGTGAACCTGGCACCACGAAATGCGATGGAACCTTCAAGCGCATAAGGCGGCAGTACCCGATTGCGCCCGCGCTCGCCGATATGGTCGAGCGGCAGGGCAACCCGAAGCGTGCCGGGACCAATGACCCCGCCGGACAGATTGGCGTCGATCCAGTTCAAGACCTTCGGTGTTATGAAGGCCGGCCAAAGCCCGCGGCCGAGTTCGATCGGCGCCTCGTCAAAGGACAAGGCAAGAGCGATGCCGGCCGAGGGACCGGTAAGTTCGGCCGTACCGGCGAGCGAAGCGTTGCCAGCCGGGCCTTTGACCGTCATCTCCTCGAGCCTGAACTTCCCGGTACGGGTGTCGATGGACGCATTGAGCGTGCCGTCACTCAGGCGATGCAGCTTTTTGCTCCAGGCGGCGGCTGGAAGAACCGCGTCGGCGATCCGCCCGGCGATGAGAATCGGTTCGGACGGCTCCGGCAAGGAAGCTGTAGCGCCGAAAATGAGGCGCGCCGGGCCGGAAAAAACCGCTGCCCGCGGGATGCGGATGACATCGTCTTTCAGGTCGAGATCAAAAGCGATATCGGCCTCGTCTATGAGCGCAATCCGGTTCGGCGCCAGCGACAGCAAACCAGGCGGGCGCGCAATTGCGCCAGATCGCCTTGCGGATTGACCACCAGGCGGACGGACGCATAGCCAGGCGCAACGTAACGTGGCAACCGGCCCGGCTGATTCAAGGGCGGCCAGAATACATTTGGCGGCAGATCGGACAGGGCGAGCCGGACCGTATCGGCGCCGTCATCCAGCCGGGCGCGTTCCACCGATGCGGTCCAAACCTCGCCGGCCGCGAATCCGCGCACCGCCATCTTGCTGCGATTGTCGCTTAACGGGCTCCAGCGGGCCTCGCTGAAGGACAACAGAGCCTCAGGAACGGCGAGATTTTCAAGCGCCCCGCGCGCCTTGATTGCGGTCTGAAAAAGCAGCACCTCCTCAAATCCGGCGCCGCGCAGCGCATCATCGGCTGCCGCCACGGCGCTAGCGACGCGGCGGGCATTGCGGCGGATGATTTCGGCACGTGAAAAGGACTTCAAGGGCACCGGCGCGGCGGGCGGTACGATCTGAAGACCCGAGATAGTGATCTTTCGCAAGTCAAGCGATCCGCCGAACAGGGCACCGACAGCGGCGGCCGTCGAAATCCGGCTTGCCGAAATCGAACCCTCGGCCGGCAGACCGACTGCAACGTTCTCCGCCTCGATCACCAGGCCGCGATCGCGCCTGTAGGCCAGCGAAGCGGTGTCCACCTTGATCGTGTGACCGGGTGGCAGCCGGGCCTGCAGTGCGGTTTCAATGCGATCACGCACAAGCGACAGGTGTAAGGTCGACTGGCTTAACTGGTAAGCCATCACGCCGGCAAACAGGATCAGCGACAACACCGATCCGAAGACGACCAACCTGAACCAACGCAAAGCGGACGCTCGCCCGGTCCGAGCGCCGTCATTTTTCGTCTTGCCGGTTGACTTGGAATTCATCAGTCGCATGTCGTTGTCAGGAACCGCCCGAGACGGCCGATCGTGATGACCGGTCAAAGCGGGTGGGGCCTTGTGTATTCGGCACTTTATCCGATTCAGAGGTGGCGCATAAGGCAACCTGAATATAGTCAATGCGCCGCGCCTATGCGGGCCAAACCGCAAGAAAACGACAAAAGGAAGGCAAAATGACGAAAGCGATCGACAAAGGCGACATGGCTCCCGACTTTGAATTGCCGACCGATAGTGGTGGCCATTTCAAATTATCGTCCCACCGCGGACACCCGGTGATTGTCTTTTTCTATCCCAAGGACGATACCAGCGGATGCACCATTGAAGCGATCGACTTTACCGCGATGAAACCGGATTTCGACGCCATCGGCGCGCAAATCGTCGGCATGTCACCGGACAATCCTGCCAGTCACGACAAATTCAAGGCCAAGCACAAACTTGCCGTCACGCTGGCTTGCGATGAGGACAAGGGCGTTCTGGAGGCCTATGGGGTGTGGACGGAAAAATCGATGTATGGCCGCAAATATATGGGTGTCGAGCGATCCACGTTCCTGATCGACAGCGAGGGCCGCGTCGCGCAAGCCTGGCGCAAGGTCAAGGTGCCTGGACATGTAAGCGAGGTTCTGGCGGCGGCACGGGGCATTGCCGGCTGAACGGCCGGATTGAACTGCCCGGCTGGCCAGCAACGACCGAGCATGCCGCCGGGATCGCTCCGGTGGAGGAAATGTGCGGCAATTGCGGCGAAACCGGGCCGGGACAACCTGGCGTTAACCTTATTTTTGCAAGGTGTGGATCATTACCAATCCAGGTCGTGTCCGGCTCTCATGGTCCACCCTTCCCAGCAGCGTGCGTTCGGTCAGCGCAAGATGCCGTCGCGCGTCATCATCGCCCGCGGTGCGAAGGTCCGGACTTTCGCCGTGCGGCCGTGGGTATTCGGTACCGTCGTCGGTATATTCCTGATGTTCACGGCCGGCTATGTCGCCGCCACCGGTTACCTTGTCTACCGTGACGATATTGTCGGTGCGACCTTCGAGCGTCAGGCGACCATGCAACGGGCCTATGAGGAGCGGATAGCCCTGTTGCGCTCCGAGCTGGACCGCGTGACCAGTCGCCATATTGTTGAAACGCAAACGATCGAAAGCCAGGTTGGCAACCTTGTGCAACGCCAGGAGCTGATCGATCGGCGCCAGGCGGTGCTGGCGCAGCTTGTCGCCAAGGCGCGCAGCGAGGGTATGACGATCGCCGATACCGCCATCCCAGTGCCCCTGCCCAGGCCGGCACAGGCCGGTGATGCTATCGTTCGGGTTGCACCTTCAAACACGGCTTCAGACGAGGCTTTCGCCTATGCTGCGGAATCGCCGTCGGCGGCGGAAATCATCACAAATTCCATCATCAAGGACGGCGCGCTCAAGGTGCCGATGGACGAACAGAAGCTGCGGCCGGTGCTCGACGAAATCCGTTCCTCGATCGACGACGCGGAAGACGCCCAGACCTCGGCGCTGGATGTGCTTTACCGGGCCTCGAAAGCCGATGCCAAACGGCTTGCAGGAATTCTTGGCCGGTTCGGGCTTAATATTCCTGACGGCGCCGGCGAGGATGAAACCGGAACCGGCGGGCCATTCCTGCCGATCGGCAATGTCGTCTTCGTCGAAAAGGCCGACAGCACCGGCAAGGCGTTGGAAAAAATCCGGATCATCCGGGAGTCCGCAGCCGGACTGCCGCTGGCAAAACCCCTTCAAGGCGGCCGCTGGACGAGCAATTTCGGCTATCGTGTAGACCCGTTCCTGCGCAAGCCGGCGATGCATTCCGGTGTCGATTTCGGCGCCTCATATGGCACGCCGGTCGAGACGACCGCCGATGGCATTGTCGTGCATGCCGGATTTAAGGGCGGCTATGGCCGCATGGTGGAGATCCGGCACGACCATGGGTTTACAACGCGCTATGCGCATCTGTCGGCGATCAGTGTCAAAAAGGGCGATCAGGTCGCCGCCGGCACGATTGTCGGCCTTGTTGGCTCGTCAGGCCGATCGACCGGACCACACTTGCATTATGAGACGCGGCGCGGCGACAAGGCGCTCGATCCGAAGATCTTTCTCGGCGCCTCGCAATATTTCTAGAGCTTGGCTTGGCGAGCGTTTGGCCCGCTTTTATTCGATATCCTCGATATCGGCCTTTTCACCGGTGACCCGCTGGGCCAGGGCGGCCTCCATGAAGCGGTCGAGATCACCGTCAAGGACGTCTGACGGCGTCGTGTGGTCGACGCCGGTGCGCAGATCCTTGACCAGCTGATAAGGCTGCAGAACGTATGAGCGGATCTGATGTCCCCAGCCGATGTCGGTCTTGGAGGCCGCCTGCGCCATCGCCACCTCCTCGCGCTTCTTCAGCTCCTCTTCGTAAAGCCGGGCGCGCAGCATTGTCCACGCGGTGGCACGATTCTTGTGCTGTGAACGCTCATTCTGGCACTGGACGACGATGTTGGTTGGTATGTGGGTGATGCGGACAGCTGAATCGGTAGTGTTGACATGCTGGCCGCCGGCGCCCGAAGCGCGATAGGTGTCGATGCGGACATCGGATTCGGAGACGTCGATTTCGATCGTGTCGTCGACGACCGGATAGACCCAGGCGCTGGCAAAGCTGGTGTGACGGCGGGCCTGGCTGTCGAACGGTGAAATACGGACCAGGCGATGGACGCCGGATTCAGTCTTCAGCCAGCCGTAGGCGTTCTCGCCCTTGATCTGCATCGTCGCCGACTTGATGCCGGCTTCCTCGCCGTCGTGATATTCCAGGGTATCGGTCTTGTAGCCGCGCCTTTCAGCCCAGCGGGCATACATGCGAAACAGCATTGCGGCCCAGTCCTGGCTTTCCGTGCCACCGGCGCCGGCATGAACCTCCAAAAACGCATCGTTGCCGTCCGCCTCGCCGGACAACAAGGTCTCTACCTGGCGGCGTGCAATATCGGCATTGAGCCGGGAGATCGCCGCCTCGGCCTCGCCGACAACATCGGCGTCGTCCTCCATCTCGCCAAGCTCGATCAGCTCGATATTATCGCTGAGATCGCGCTCCAGAGAGTGAACCGTTTCGATTGCCGCATCGAGACGCTGGCGCTCGCGCATGATCTTCTGGGCCTGCGCGGCGTCGTTCCACAGATCGGGATCCTCGACCCTGGCGTTCAGGCTGGCCAGCCGTTGTTCGGCGGTATCCCAGTCAAAGATGCCTCCTTATCAGGGTCAAGGCATCCCTGATATTGGTGATCATCGCCTCGGTTTCGGCGCGCATTCTTTTTATCTCCAGTGGAATTCGGAGCCAGGCTGGTCGCCGGCGCCGGAAATGACCGCTACTGGCGTTCAGTACAGTCCGCCGGTGCCCGATGCAACGGCACGGTCGGCTTCCGGCGAAACCGTCAATGGCCTGCCCATCGCATCCTCAAAACCGATAATGGCATAGGTGGAGGGCGGCGCCGTGCCGGGCTTGAAGGCTTCCAGAATGACGCTTTCGCCGCCGCCATTGCCGCCCGCTATCAGTCCAGTCCGCCGATCGATCGGGATCAGGCTGATGCCCGACGGCACCTGGAATTCCTTGGCCGGCTGGTCGGCGAGCGCTACCTTCATGAAATTGGTGAAGATCGGCGCGGCGACGTGGCCGCCGGTCGATCCCCGGCCCATGGGCGTGGGCTGGTCGTAGCCGACAAAAACGCCGACGACGAGGTCGGGCGAAAATCCGACGAACCAGGCATCCTTTTCGTCATTGGTGGTACCGGTCTTGCCGGCGATCGGCTTGCCGACCGCCTTGACCTTGGGGGCAGTACCGCGCTGAACGACACCCTCCATCATGGAGGTGATCTGGTAGGCTGTCATCGGATCGAGAATCTGCTCGCGCTTGTCGACCAGTTCCGGTTCGTCCTGGCCGAGCCACTGGCGGGCCTGGCAGGCCTCGCAAATCCGTTGGTCGTGCCGGTAGATTGTCCGGCCGAACCGGTCCTGGATCCGGTCGATCACGGTCGGCTGGATCTTGCGGCCACCATTGGCGATCGTGGCATAGGCGGTGACAAGACGTTGCACCGTCGTCTCGCCGGCGCCAAGCGCCATGGCGAGAACCGGCAACAGGTCATCGTAGATGCCGAACCGACGTGAATATTCGGCAATCAGCGGCATGCCCATATCCTTGGCCAGCCGGACCGTCATGACATTGCGCGAACGCTCGATGCCCAGGCGCAGCGTCGAGGGGCCGTAAAACTTCTTGCCGTAATTCTGCGGTCGCCAGATCTTGCCGCCGGCGCGGATCTCGATCGGCGCGTCCATCACCACGGAGGACGGCGTGTAGCCATTGTCGAGGGCGGCGGCATAAACGAACGGCTTGAAGGACGAACCGGGCTGACGGAATGCCTGGGTGGCGCGGTTGAATTCGCTTTCGGCAAAGGAAAAGCCGCCGACCATCGCCTGAACGCGGCCGGTATAAGGGTCCATGGCGACGAGTGCGCCCTGGATCTTCGGCGGCTGGCGTAGCCGGTAGGCGTCGGGCGTGCCCGCCACCGGCTCCACATAGACCACGTCGCCTGCGGCAAGCACCTTAGCGGTGCTGCGCAGCTTGGCCTTCGCCCATGCCATGTCGGCGCGTGCGATGGTCGCGGTCTTGCGTTCGGCCGACAGCGTACCGTTTACTTGGCGCGGCGGCTGCAGGCCGATGACGGCTTCGTTCTCGCCAGCGCTGAGGACAACGGCAAGCCGCCATTCGGGAACGTCGGAAAGCGCCTCGATCGCGCCGACGGCCGCACCCCAATCGGTCGAAATATCGACCTTGGCGACGGCCTCGCGGAAACCGCGTTTTTCATCAAATGCGACAAGACCGGCCTGAAGCGCCCTGCGCGCCTCGCGCTGGAGCCCGGGATTGAGCGTCGTGCGCACCGACAGGCCGCCATCATAGAGTTTTTCCGCACCGTACATTTCAATAAGCGTGCGCCGCACTTCCTCGGCGAAATATTCTGCGGCGACCAGACTTGTCCCGCGCCGGCGCGGCTTGACATCAAGCGGCGCGACTTTGGCCGTGTCAGCATCGGCGGAGCGGATGTAGCCGTTCTCCACCAAACGATCGATCACCCAGTTGCGGCGCTCCACGGCGCGTTCGGTATCGCGAAAGGGATGATAGTTCTCCGGCGCCTTGGGCAGCGCCGCCAAATAGGCCGCTTCAGCCAAAGTCAGCTCATTGACCGATTTGTCGAAATAATTGAGCGCCGCCGCGGCAACACCATAAGAGCCGAGACCGAGATAGATCTCGTTCAGATAAAGTTCGTAAATCTGATCCTTGGAATAGGCCTGCTCGATGCGCAGCGAGAGCAGCGCCTCCTTGATCTTGCGCTCGTAGGAAACCTCGTTGGTCAGCAGGAAATTCTTCGCCACCTGCTGGGTGATGGTCGAGGCGCCGACAAGGCGCCGGCCGGAACCGCGGTTCTTCAGATTGGTGACGATGGCACGGATGACGCCTTCAGGATCGACGCCGGGATGGGTGTAAAAGTTCTTGTCTTCCGCCGACAAAAACGCTGCCTTGATCAGATCGGGAATCGCCTGGATCGGCAGATAAAGCCGCCGCTCGCGGGCATATTCGGCAAGCAACGCACCATCGCTGGCATGGATACGGGTCATGACCGGCGGTTCGTATTTCGCCAGCACTTCATAATCAGGCAGGTCTTTATTGTATTTGTGCAAAACGGCGGCAACCGCCAGCGCGCCGACCACAAACACGGCCGCGCTAACTCCAAACAGGTAACCGAATATCCGCCAAAGCATTGATTTTTCGTCTCGTTTCGATTGCGGCCCGTGGAATGCAAACCGGCCCGGTTCAACACCGGACCCCGCTTAACAAAAACCTGCAACACCGGATTCGCCCCGGCAAGCCCACTGGCATCATGTAGTTTTGTGATCAAACTGAGGCAATAGGCCCCATAATATCGCTGACTATAGCGCAAGTAGCTGATTTATCACAGGTCGGCATTTCACAGATCGTTTTTTGCGCCCACCGGGGCAGCATCGCCGACGAATAGCTCGATGGCGCGGGCGACGGCCTCGGCGGAACGCTTCCGCCATACGCTGGAGCGTAAAAGCTGCTCATCGTAGGGGTTCGACAAAAAGCCCAACTCAAGCAGCACCGAGGGGATGTCCGGCGCTTTCAGCACCTGGAACGCAGCCTTGCGCCAGGGACTGTTATTGAGCTTGACGGCCGCGCTCATATCCTTGACCAGCCCCTTGGCGAAGCGCAGCGATAGATTTCGGCTTTCGCGCCGGGCGAGATCAAACAGGATGTCGGCGACTTCGTCGGGCTGGTCGTCGATCGCGAGGCCGGCAAGAATGTCGGAACGGTTCTCGCGCGCGGCCAGCGCCGCCGACAGGGAATCGGAGGCCTTTTCCGACAGGGTGTAGACAGTGGCACCGCGAACGTAGTCCTCAGGTACAGTGTCGGCGTGGACGGAAATAAACAAAGCGGCGCGGTTTTCCCGGGCGATCGCAATGCGCTGGCGGAGCGATAAAAATCTGTCGCCGTTGCGGGTCAGAACCGGATCGACCCGGCCGCCGGTCAGCAGACGAGCGGCAAGTTCGCGGGCAAATTCAAGCGTGACGGCTTTTTCCAGAACGCCTTGGGCACCGGCGGCGCCGGAATCGATGCCACCATGGCCCGGGTCAATGACGACGACGGGCCGGCCGCCGGGACCGCCGCCGCGAAGCCGGTCACCCTTCGGGGCGCTGCCGGTCACCGCCGCCTTTGCCCTTGTGTTGTCGGCGGCAGCGGCCGTGGCAAATGACGCGGCCGATGTGGAAACGAAATCGAAAACAAGCCGCGCCGGCTGTTCTCCGGCCGCCGGCAGCAAGAATGTCTTGGCAATCTCGACCGGCCCAGTGAGATCGAGGACAATGCGAGCCTTTTCGGCCGCGATCAGGCCAAATCGGTAATCGGCGACGAGCCCGCGGCCATCGGATTGCGCGGCCGGATTGGTGAATGTCGCGCGTGGAAGATCGATCACCAGCCGATACGGATCGGTCAGGCGCAGGATGCCGTGGTCAGGCGGGCTATCCAGATCGATGACGAACCGCGTGCGCGTTTCGTCGCCAACGAGGCGCATACCGTGAACCTTGACGGTTTCCGCCACACCGGCCTTGCCGCTTTCGCTCACGCCTTGCGCGCCGGCTGGCGCGATGGCAAGGGCGAAAAGCGCGGCAAGCGAAAAGACGTTTGTAAGCGTGGCGGCTAACGGCATGGTGCGGATTGTTGGCGCGGGGTTGAGGCGATGTAATGGCATGAATGTCGGGTTGTGAAAATGATCGTGTGGCGAAGAATGATGTGCCTATTTGCTTGCAATCGTGCCGTAGCGTTCATAAAAGAATCCTGACGGATTCCTCCCGACCCGTCCACCTGTGCGGATTGCCCCGTTTTCATTGCAATTCGCCTTTTGTCGGACAGCGTCAGGGACGAAGACGACCCGGGGCCGAAAGGTTACCCGGTCATGAGCCTACGGGACACCGGTCCCGTAATTGTCCGAAAGGTCAGCCGATGACAACCCGGCTTCACAGACCGGCCTTCGCGATCCCCGGCAAAAGATGCCGTTTCGGGACGCGGTTGGACCTGCCTGATGCGGCTGCCGGGGCCACGGCATGCTTTTCTCCAATCAACTATATTGGGTCCGATCACCGACGCCGCCTTCGGCGCGTGAGCGCGGCTGCGCCGCCCGGGTCCGGAGTACAATTTCCATGTCGAACAAAATGCTTATCGATGCCGCCCACCCGGAAGAGACCCGGGTTGTGGTTCTGCGTGGCGACAGGGTTGAGGAATTTGATTTCGAGGCGTCCGACCGCCGGCCGCTTCGCGGCAATATCTATCTAGCCAAGGTCACACGCGTCGAGCCGTCCTTGCAGGCGGCGTTCGTCGAATATGGCGGTAACCGTCACGGTTTTCTCGCTTTTTCGGAAATCCATCCCGACTACTACCAGATTCCCGTTGCCGACCGGCAGGCGCTGCTGGAAGAAGACGCGCTGAGCGACGCCGAGGAAGCGGCCGAGGACGACAAGGCCGACGAAACCGCACTTTCGGCAAAATCCAATACGTCCGAAAAGGTCGTCTCCGAAGACGAGGGCGCAGCCGAAGCCGACGATGCTGCGGAAGCGGGCGAAGATCAACCGGCCGAGGCGAATGCCGGACCGGAAGAGACCGACACCGCAGACGAGACCCCGGATGATGCTGGCGACGACTCTGGTGACGACGACGCTGATGCCGCCGTGTCCGAGGATATGTCGAAAAAATCGGCTGAGGCCGATAATGGCGATGGTGCTGAGGCCGATAATGGCGATGGTAACGGCGACGCCAATGGCGAGGACGCGGTCGAACAGGTTGGCGCGGAAGACGCGTTGGAAGAACTGCCGCGCCGGCGCAAGCCGCGGCCGCGCCAATACAAGATCCAGGAAGTGATCAAGCGCCGCCAGGTGCTGCTTGTCCAGGTCGTCAAGGAAGAGCGCGGCAACAAGGGCGCGGCGTTGACGACTTATCTGTCGCTGGCCGGTCGCTACTCGGTGCTGATGCCCAATACGGCGCGCGGCGGTGGAATATCGCGCAAGATCACCAATCCCGCCGACCGCAAGCGGCTTAAAGAGATTGCCACCGAACTGGACGTCCCGCAGGGCATCGGCGTCATATTGCGGACCGCCGGCGCCAGCCGCACGAAGGCGGAAATCAAACGCGATTTCGAATATCTCCTGCGGCTTTGGGAGAACGTCCGCGAACTGACACTGCAATCAACCGCGCCGACCCTCGTCTATGAGGAAGGCAGCCTTGTCAAACGGTCGATCCGCGACCTTTATTCCAAGGAGATCGAAAGCGTTCTGGTGGCCGGTGACGAGGGCTACCGCGAGGCCAAGGACTTCATGCGCATGCTGATGCCCAGCCATGCCAAGAACGTCCAGCCCTACAAGGAAGAGACGCCCGTCTTCTCGCGCCACGGCGTGGAATCGCAGCTCGATGCGATGTTCTCGCCGCAGGTCACGCTGAAATCCGGCGGCTATATCGTCATCAACCAGACCGAGGCGCTTGTCGCCATCGACGTCAATTCCGGTCGCTCGACCCGCGAACACTCGATCGAGGACACGGCGCTGCAGACAAACCTGCAGGCGGCGGAAGAGGTCGCCCGGCAATTGCGCTTGCGCGATCTTGCCGGGCTGATTGTCATCGACTTCATCGACATGGAGGAAAAGCGCAACAACCGGGCGGTGGAGAAGAAGGTCAAGGACTGCCTCAAGGCGGACCGGGCGCGGATCCAGGTCGGCCGAATTTCGCATTTCGGCCTTCTGGAAATGTCGCGCCAGCGCATTCGAACCGGCGTCCTGGAAAGTTCCACCGAACCGTGTTCTCTCTGTCACGGCACCGGCCAGTTGCGGTCCGTCTCCTCGCTGGCCCTGCAAATCCTGCGGTCCCTCGACGACCAGCTCCTGCGCAATGCCACGCATCACCTGAAAGTCCGGACCCGGCCCGACGCGGCGCTCTACGTCCTTAATCACAAGCGCGCCCATCTGGCGCAGCTTGAGGCGCGATTTAGATTGTCGATCGAGGTGACCGGCGAGCCGCCGGAAAACGGCAGCGTCTTCGTTATCGAGAAGGGCGAGGCCGTCGGCGATGACTATGAACGGCCGACCGCCGCGATAGCATTGCATGATTTCGCCGATGACAAAGCGGAAGAGCCGGAAGCCCGGCGAGAAGCTGCTGGCGAGGCCGGAGGCGAAAACGGCGATGGCCGCAAACGCCGGCGACGCCGGCGGCGGCGCGGCGGCGAGGAGAAAGCCGCCCCGGTGGCCGACGAAGCGCCCTCGACTGCCGAAGGCGAGGACGTTGCCGCGACCGATACTGCAGTGACTGCGAGTGAGGCCGGGGACGAAAACGGCGAAGCCGAAGATGGTGACGGCAAGCGCAAAAGGCGGCGTGGCAGGCGCGGCGGACGCCGGCGCGGCCGTTCGCGCGAGACCGAAACGGCGGAGACTGAAAGCCAGGGCAACGGCGAGGATGAGGCGGTCGCTGCGGTGGCAGATGCCGACGCCGAAGTGGTCGAGACGCCACAAGAAGAAACCGCGGAAGACCTGACCGAGGCCGCCAATGGCGCCGAAACCGCTCCTGCCGATCTTGAAGGCTCTGAAAGCGGCGACGAAATCGCCGTT
Organism: uncultured Afifella sp.; assembly: GCA_945787495.1. Classification (GTDB taxonomy): domain Bacteria; phylum Pseudomonadota; class Alphaproteobacteria; order Rhizobiales; family Afifellaceae; genus CALZIL01. The sequence goes on from CALZIL010000027.1 coordinate 27,633, forward strand.
CAGGCGACCGAGGAGAGCGGCGAAGCCGCGCCCGAACCCCAGGCTGAAACGGAGGCAGAGCCGGAGCCTGAGCCGGAGGTCGAACAAGCGGCCGAACCGGAGACTACGCCAGAACTGGAGCCGGCGGTGGAGGACGACAAGCCGAAACGGGGCGGCTGGTGGCAGAAGCGGTCGTTTTTATAACCGGCCTGCCTTTACCCCCTCGCCACTCCTCTTTCCCGACTTGTCTTGCCGCATGGCGGGCGTTCGCGGAACTGGAACGGTGTCTATCTTGTTGAAACAGGGAACGTGGTGCCAGTGACTATTACGCTTTACGATCTGTGCGGCACCGACCGGTCGCTGCGCTTCAGCCCGCATTGCTGGCGGGTGCAGATGGCCCTCGCCCATAAGGGCCTCGATTACGAAACCGTGCCGACGGCGTTCACAGAGATCGCGGCGATCGAGGACGGCCGCTCCAAGACCGTCCCGGTGCTCAACGATAATGGCGTGATTGTCTCAGAATCTTTCGATATCGCCGTTTATCTCGACGACACCTACCCCGATTTGCCGGCGCTGTTCGGCCATGACGGCGTCGTCGCGGCGGCGCGGCTGATCCTGAACTGGGCCAACGCCACGATCCATCCGATCCTGGGGCGGATGATGATCAAGGACATCCACGACGTGCTCGCACCGGCCGATCAGGCCTATTTCCGGCAAAGCCGCGAAAAGCGCTTCGGCAAGACCCTGGAGGAGGCGCAAACGGGCCTGGACGCCAATGCCGAGGCGCTTTCCGATGCGTTGATGCCGGCGCGCGTGACGCTCGGCCATCATGACTGGCTCGGTGGCGGCGGACCGCTTTTCACCGACTACATCCTGTTTGGATCGCTGATCTGGCTGGTCACCGTCGCCGGCCGGCTACCATTGCCGGAGGACGATGCGGTCGCAGTCTGGTTCGAGCGCTGCCTCGACCTTCACGACGGCCTGGCGCGCAAGACGAAACGCGCCGCCTGACCTGCTGTCATCGCGCATATGAAAGGGCCGCGGCGTTGAAACCGCGGCCCTGTTTGCAGGTGACCGGTTTGCGCGTTATTCGGCCGCTTCGGTGTGCACCTTCTGGGCAGCCGTCTTGGCAATAAGCGCGGCGCGAACGCCGGCGGCATAGTCGGCATGGACCTTTTCAAAATGCCCAAGCTGCCGCTCGGTGATGAAATCGGGAATGCCGAACATCGCGTCGGCGATGTTTGAATAAAGTCGCGATTTCTGGTCATCGTCGAACAGCTCGAACAAAGCCCGCGGCTGCGAATAATCGTCGTTGCCGATACGGTGATTGTAGCGGTCGGCATCGCCGGAGACTTTCAGCGGCGGCTCTGCCGCTGAGGGCTGCTCGACCGGCCCGTCGAACGAGTTCGGCTCGTAATAGGCATCGGGGATCGGGTTGTTGGCGAAGAACCGCATCTGCCCGTCCTTGTGATAGTGATGCACCGGGCAGTGCGGCGCATTGACCGGCAGCGCCTCATAATGGGTTCCGAGCCGGTGCCGGTGGGCGTCGGCATAGGAAAAGACGCGGGCCTGCAGCATCTTGTCGGGCGAATAGCCGATGCCCGGCACGATGTTGGACGGCGAGAACGCGCATTGTTCGATCTCGGCGAAGTAATTGTCGGGATTGCGGTTCAATTCCATGACGCCGATGTCGATGCACGGATAGTCGCCATGTGGCCAGACCTTGGTCAGGTCGAACGGATTGTAATCGGTTTTTTCCGCGTCCGCCTCCGGCATGATCTGAACCTGCATCTTCCATTTGGGAAAATCGCCGTTCTCGATCGCGCCGAAGAGATCTTCCTGCGTCGATTCGCGGGTTCTGCCGACAACATCGGCGCCCTCCGCATTGGTCCAGTGGCGATGCCCCTGCATGGTCTTGAAGTGGAACTTGACCCAGAAGCGTTCATTGTCGGCATTGATCAGCGAGAAGGTGTGGCTGCCATAGCCGTTGATGTGGCGGACATCGGTCGGCAGACCGCGGTCCGACATCAGGATCGTCACCTGATGCAGCGATTCCGGCGAGAGTGACCAAAAATCCCACATCGCCGTCGGCGAGCGCAGATTGGACTTGGGATGGCGTTTCTGGGTGTGGATGAAGTCGGGGAACTTGTACGGGTCGCGCACGAAGAACACCGGCGTGTTGTTGCCGACCAGGTCCCAGTTGCCGTCCTCGGTGTAGAATTTCAAAGCGAAGCCGCGCACGTCGCGTTCGGCATCGGCTGCGCCTGCCTCGCCGGCGACGGTGGAAAAGCGGGCGATCATTTCCGTCTTGGCGCCGGGCTGCAAAACCTTGGCCCTGGTGTATTTGGAAATGTCGCCGGTGATCGTCAGCGTGCCAAAGGCGCCCCAGCCCTTGGCATGAACCGGCCGCTCGGGAATGCGCTCGCGGTTCTGGTGGGCGAGTTTTTCAATCAGCTGGTAATCCTGCAACAGCAGCGGGCCGCGCTCGCCGGCGGTCAGTGAATTCTGGTTGTCCGGCACCGGCGCACCGGCCGATGTCGTTAAAGTCTTGTGGTCTGTCATGATCGTCCTCCTCACTCGGCGTACAGTGCATTGAACCGCGCCCCGCCGCCCGAATTGATCACGACTACCTTGGAATAGTTCCAAACAAGGAGCAATGGGACGAGCGGTCGCACCACACGAATAATATTATAGACCAAATGGGGCGGCAGCCGTCGTTTTCCAGTACGGATCAGCGGCCTTGCGACAATCAGGCGCGGCGGTTATGAGAGCGGCCAATCCCGCCCCGTATTTCATCCAGCAAGGACCAGAACCCATGGCGCTTGAACGCACCTTTTCCATTCTCAAGCCGGACGCGACGGCACGCAATCTGACCGGCGCGGTCAATGCCATGATTGAGGCCGCGGGCCTGCGGATCGTCGCGCAAAAGCGCATCCTGATGACGCGCGACCAGGCCGAGACCTTTTATGCCGTCCACAAGGAGCGGCCGTTCTTCGGCGAGCTAGTCGAGTTCATGACCTCTGCCCCGGTGGTGGTGCAGGTGCTGGAGGGCGAGAATGCCATTGCCAGAAACCGCGAAGTGATGGGCGCGACCAACCCGGCCGACGCCGACGAGGGCACCATCCGCAAGACCCATGCCCTCTCGCTCGGCGAGAACACCGTGCACGGCTCCGACGCGCCGGAGACGGCGGTGGTGGAAATTGCCCAGTTCTTCTCAGGCAATGAGATTGTGGGGTGAGTGGCAGTTCGACGGCTTCTCCGACTGGCCGGCGACGGATTCCTGTTACGCCAATCGCAAGGGGCTGGAGAGAGGCCGGCTGTGAAGGCAGGCAACCTCTTTCCACTCTAATTCGAATATCTCCCCACAGTCACCTTCCCTGAGATGTTTCACTTGGATTAGATTAGCTATTTTGGGACACCCCAATTGGCATAAGTAAACTTCCTGTCTTCATCAAAAACAAACAATCCACCTAATTTTCGTCCAAATAATTTAGAAATAAAATCTTTTTTTGATGAATAATAATAAATTCTGATATAATATCCATCAGAACTTTCTCCCATCTGGTCGATTACAAAATTCTGCTGATCCAGATAACGTCTAAGTTGGCCATATTGGCAATCCAGGCCGGCGAGTTTCTCATTTATAAAATCATGGACCGCTGCATGGTGCTCATCGATATAGGCTTCGATGTTTTGCATCTCGGGCGAATTCAACACCTCTTCACAAGCCCGGCGATCGAATTCGTAAACCGCCACGCTCCGGTCCAGGAGGATGGCATTGAAGAGTTCGGTGATGTTCTTCTGGAATATTGGAAGCGTGTCGTGCGTCCAATCTCGGGCGCGTAGCCAGCTGTACGACACTTCGACATTGTCGCCAGCACAAGCTTTATAGTTAGTTCTGTCGAACGGAGGATCACGCTGAGGTGCCGTGATATTGCCGTAGACAAATTGGGCATTCTTATGGCTGGTGGAACACCGCCGATGCACTTTGGGTCCAATTAGAAACCTATAGCTGCCGGCACTGAGATAACTGGGCTTGGTTCTAGCGTACTTTGGCGTCCTTCCTGGCGAAAACTCGGTTCCATACGTTGGATCAAAGACATGGATAACAAACACATCATCCCATTCGTTAAATAAGCGCCGAGCGCGATCAGGTTTGTTGATAATCTCCCCCAATGGAATCCGCGCCCGATAGTCGTAGGGAAGAGGTAGAAACTTAAACTCAAACAGGCTCGCCTCGTCGGTGGGCAGAGCCAAGCGTACACCCTTAACGGTAATCACCACGCGGCCATCGTCCAGCCGCGGCCATTCCTGGGCAAACGCTGGTCGCCAACACAACGAAGCAGCGAAGACAGCGCCAGCAACAAGAGCCCATCTGAAAGCGCTAAAGGATTTCAAACGCTCGGTTCTCAAACTCCTGCCCCTGAGTCGTATTTTCTCCGGCTATCCGGCGACTGTGACATAATACGCCAGGTGCAGGGGGCTGGAGTGAAGTACGCAATATTAACCTAAAGGATCTCCAGCACCGTTTCCTTCGGCCTTGCCAGCCGGGTGCCCTTTTCCGTCACGACAAAGGGCCGGTTGATGAGGATCGGGTGTTCCAGCATCAGATCGATCAATTGATCGTCCGTCCATTTGGGATCATCAAGGCCGAGTTCGTCATAGGGCGAACCCTTGCGGCGCAGCGCCTCGCGGACGGTCAAACCGGCATCGGCGATCATCTTGACCAGCGTTTGGCGGTCCGGAGGAGCGCTGAGATACTCAATAACCACCGGTGTGACGCCGCGTTCGTCGAGCATTTGCAGGACGTTGCGGGACGTCCCGCATTTGGGGTTGTGATAGACGGTGACGGTCATGGCGAATCCTGAAGCTGGGCCCTCGGGTCAGGCCCGAGGAAGAGGGTAATTGTTTTTCAGGCATCTTTGAAGCGGCGCGGCAGACAGTGACGCGCAGTGGCCGGATGAGGGGAGAACCCACCTCCCCCTTGTGGGGAGGTGGAAATGGGGAGAATCCTCCGCCCTCCAACTGCCATCCCGTGCGCGCTGCAGCGCGAAGCGGTGCTGTGCAGATACGGGATCCACCCGCTTGCGATGCCGCCGATGGATCCCGGATCAGCAGCGTAGCATTGCATGCCGCGCAGCATCCGGGATGACCCTCTCCACTGTCATCTTCCGACCTGATCGGAGGATCGTTATCAACATGGCACACCGGGCAACCCGATGGTCCGATCAAGTCGGACCATGACAGTGTATTTTGGTCGCTCGTGAAAAAAATCTCACAAAACTTATCCCCGCCCTTTCACCCCATGATATTTTCGCCGTGCCCTGTCGATGAGAGGTCCGGTGTGCACACCGAGCCATCGGGGACGGGGCCGGCGTCCTGGGTCGTGCCGGTAGCGCGGGACAGGAGGCTTTCGACAGCTTCGCCCGT
>CALZIL010000028.1:0-5568 GCA_945787495.1 uncultured Afifella sp.
GTCTTTTCCGCCGTGACGACAAACAAGCGAATCGTTCTTGGCTTCCATGAAAGGGCATCTGAGCGCATCATCGACATCGCCGTCTGCCCGGTGCTGCGACCGCAAATCGCCGGCTGCCTGCTGCTTTTGCGCGACATCGCCGCAGCAGTGCTACCGCCGCGCAAAAAAGGCCGGATCACCGTCCTTGCCAGCGAAACTGGCCTTGATATCACCGTTGAGAGTGGCGCCGATTCCGGCGAGAGCGGATCGGCGCTGTCGAGCGCGATGATGGCGCGGCTCGGCGAGGCCGGCGTGGCGCGGCTGAGCCTCGATGGCGATATTGCCGCCCTGTTTGCAGAGCCGGTCTTGCGGCTTGCCGGCGTGCCGGTCGTGCCGCCGCCGGGCGCCTTCGTACAGGCATCAGCGGAGGCGGAAGCCTTCATGACTGACCTTGCGGTGGCGCATCTGGCGGGCAGCAGCGCGATTGCCGACCTGTTTGCCGGGTTCGGCGCGTTTTCCCTGGCTCTGGCACGGCACGCGCCGGTTTTGGCGCTCGACAATGACGCCGATGCCCTGGCGGCGCTGAGGACAGCGGCGCGGCAAGGGTCGGGGCTCAGGCCGGTCACGACGGACGTTCGCGATCTGATGCAATTCCCCTTGTCGGAACAGGAACTTAAGCGCTTTGACGCGGTTGTTCTCGACCCGCCCTTTGCCGGTGCACGGGCACAGGCGGCAATGCTGGCGGCATCCAGCGTTGCGCGGATCGTCAGCATATCCTGCAATCCCGCCACATTTGCGCGCGATGCTCGCATTCTGATCGATGGCGGATTTGCCCTTGAGCGCGTGACGCCGGTCGATCAGTTCGTCTTTGCGGCCGATACGGAGGTGGTTGGCCTGTTCTCCCGATAGAGCCGATACCGGCCTTTCAAAACAGCCAATACAATCCTATCTGATACGCTTAAGGAGCCGCTGATGGCCGCAACGCCGCTGGAACGCCTGGTTACCCGTTTGTCGTTCGCGGCAAGCCAAGCCGGCCGTGTGGCCTGGTATGCCGGCCACGGTGCCGCCATGCGTCGGGCGGTCAAGCGGATCGATGCGAAATATGATGCGCAATATCCCGGCACGCGGCCGCAGATCCGCAAGCCGCAGGGCGCGGTGCCCTCGACCCGTCGGATGCTTGCCGATATTGCGGTGCTGTTGAAGCGCGACCTGGATAACGTCGAAGCCGGCCTCTACCCCCTGCCGGCGGATACTGACGGCGGCCTGCCGGCGCGCTTTGCGACCAGCCGGACCTTCTTCGCCGACCTGCCGGAGGTCGCCCGCCGGCGGCGCCAGAGCGCCCATCAGGAAGCGCGGCGCGAGACCGGCGCGGGCAAGCGGCCGCGCTATTACCAGCAGAATTTCCACTTCCAGTCCGGCGGCTGGATGACGGAAGAATCGGCGCGGCTCTACGACATGCAGGTGGAGGTGCTGTTCAACGGCGCGGCCGACGCCATGCGCCGGCAGGCGCTGGTGCCGATGGCCGAAGACCTCGCCGGCCGCGACCAGCGGACGCTGTGCTACGCCGACATCGCCTGTGGCGCCGGCAGTTTCCTGGCTCAGGTGCGCCGCGCCTTTCCACGGCTGCCCTGTCTCGCCATTGACCTTTCCGAAGCCTATCTGGACGAGACGCGCCGCCGTATCGGGCGGACGTCGATCGTCAGGCCGGCCGTCGCCAAGGCCGAAGCCCTGCCGCTACGTGACGGCGCACTCGATCTGGCGACCTGCATCTTTCTGTTCCATGAATTGCCGCCAAAGATCCGCCCGCTGGTGGCGGCCGAGATCGGCCGGGTCATCCGGCCCGGCGGGTTGTTCATATTCGTGGAATCACTTCAAACTGGCGATAAGCTGGATTATGATGGGCTGCTGGAACTGTTTCCGCAGCTTTTTCATGAACCCTATTACGCGTCCTATCTGACGATGGATGTGGCGAGACTGTTCGAAGATGTGGGTTTTGTCCTTGAAGAAACGACACATGCCGTTTTCTCCAAGATCATGCGGTTCCGGCGGAGTTGATCAATGCGCAACATGATTTTCATCCTGCTGGCAATTGCCTTCCTCATCATCGGGCTGGCGTTTTCGCTGACGCCGATCCCGCTGGGGGCGCCGCTGACGGCGCTGGCGCTGGTCATGCTGATCGGCAGCAGCCGTTTCGCGGCGCGCTGGTTGGTTATCGCCCGCATGCGCGTGACGGTAATTGATCGGATGATCTCCTGGCTGGAAAGCCACAGCGGCACGCGCATCGGCCGCATTTTGCGCCGGACGCGGCCGCAACGCATGCCGCGGCGGGCGTAGCAAGCCTATCGCCGGGATTCAAGGCCGCCGTCAGACGTCGAAGATCTCGGTTTCCTCAATAACGATGCCGAAACCGCTGAGGCCGACATAATGGCGCTCGCGTGATGCGATCAGGCAAATCGACTGGACACCGAGATCGTTGAGTATCTGGGCGCCCAGGCCAATCTCGCGCCATTCCTCGCCGCGCGCTTGGGCCGTGTCGTGATCCTCATCGCCGCTTAGCGCCTCGCGGGTGCGCGCGCCGGAACGCGCCACGCCGACCGCCCCCTCTCGCAAATAGACTATGACGCCGCGGCCATGGTCGGCGATCTTTTTCAGAACACGGTCCATGCGGCCGGTTGAGCCGAAGACGTCCTCGGCGACTTCCTCCAATTGCAGGCGCACCGGCAGATTGTGGCCGTCGCGGATGTCGCCGAAGACCAGGGCCAGATGGTGCATCGGATCGAACGACGTGCCGTAGGTGAAAACCTCGGCCGGGCCATGGGACGTTTCAATGGAAAAGCTGTCGAGCCGTTCAACCAGGCGTTCGGAGCGCTGGCGATAGGCGATGAGGTCGGCGACCGATACGCTGACAAGCTTGTGCTCGCGGGCAAATGCCGCCACCTGCAGGCCGCGCATAACCGTCCCGTCGTCATTGACGAGTTCGGACAGGACGCCGACCGGTTCGTGCCCGGCAAGCCTGCACAGATCGATGCAGGCCTCCGTGTGGCCGGAGCGCATCAGCACACCGCCATCGCGGGCGATCAGCGGAAAGACATGGCCCGGCCGGACGAAATCGGCCGGACCGGCATTGCCATTGGCCAGGCCGCGCACGGTGGCCGTGCGCTCCTCGGCGGAAATGCCGGTGGTCAGATCGTGGCGGAAATCGACGGAGACGGTGAACGCCGTCCCCAATGGCGCGTCATTGGACGACACCATCGGATCGAGCCGCAGGCGGCGGGCAATATCCTGGGTCAGCGGCGCGCAGACGATGCCGCTGGTGTGGCGGATGATGAAGGCCATCTTTTCGGCCGTGCAATGGCTTGCCGCGACAAAAAGATCGCCTTCGTTTTCGCGGTCGTCGTCATCAGTGACGACGACAATCTCGCCGCGCTCAAAGGCGCGGATGGCTTCCGCGACGCGTTCGATTTCCTCGCCCATTTTTCCTTAGCTCACGATTGGCCGGCGGATTGCCCAGCGGATCGTCCTGTCTGGCCTCTATGGCGCAGATAGTGATCGGCGAGAATGATCGCCAGCATCGCCTCGCCGATTGGAACGACGCGAATGCCGACGCAGGGGTCATGCCGGCCCTTGGTCGAGATTTCGGTCTCTTCCGGCGTACTGGTGATGGTCTTGACCGGCTTCAAGATCGACGATGTCGGCTTGACGGCAAAGCGGGCGACAACCGGCTGGCCCGATGAGATACCACCGAGCACCCCACCGGCCTTGTTGGACAAGAACACCGGATTGCCGGCGTCATCGAGGCGGATCTCGTCGGCATTGTCCTCGCCGCGGATGCGGCCAGCCTCAAAGCCATTGCCGATCTCCACACCCTTGACGGCGTTGATCGACATCAGCGCCGCACAGATGTCCTGATCGAGCTTGCCATAAACCGGCGCGCCAAGACCCGGCGGCACGCCCTCGGCGACGACCTCGATGACGGCGCCGACCGAGGAGCCGTCCTTGCGGATGGCGTCGAGATAGGTCTCCCAGTTTTCGGCCATGACCGGATCCGGACAGAAAAACGGATTGCTGCCGATTGCATCCCAGTCCCAGCGCGAGCGGTCGATCTCATGCTCGCCGATACGCACCAGCGCGCCGCGGACCTTGAGGCCGGGAACGATCTTGCGGGCAATGGCGCCGGCGGCGACGCGCATGGCGGTTTCCCGAGCCGATGAACGGCCGCCGCCGCGATAGTCGCGGATGCCGTATTTGACATCATAGCTGTAGTCGGCGTGGCCCGGCCGGTAGCGCTTGCGGATTTCGGTATAATCCTTTGAGCGCTGGTCGACATTCTCGATCTGCAGGGCGATTGGCGTGCCGGTGGTGACCTGGCCGCCGGTCGTCTCGTCCTCAAACACGCCGGAAAGGATGCGCACCGTGTCGGGTTCGCGGCGCTGCGTGGTGAATCGCGACTGGCCGGGACGGCGGCGGTCGAGCTCGACCTGGATCTCCGCCTCGGTGATCGGGATCAGCGGCGGGCAGCCGTCAATGACGCAGCCGATCGCCGGCCCGTGGCTTTCGCCCCAGGTGGTGACCCTGAACAGATGGCCGATCGTGTTGTGTGACATTCAACTGGAGCCTTTTGCCGGAAGAATCCCGGCGCGCTGTTCTATGCGGCGCGGCCTGTGCGGTCAAACGTGGACCACTAAATGGCGATCACTCGTCCGCGGGCAAAAACCGTGATGCGGTCCTGCGGCACGGCCAGCAGCGGCGCATCGGCAGCAGCAACGCCGCCAAGCCGATGACGCAGCACGCGCAGCACGCCGCCATGGCCGACAACGACCACCGGGCGATCCTGGTCGGCCAGCCAGCCGCCGATGCGCGTGGAAAGGTCGGCATAGCTTTCGCCATCCGGCGGCACGAACCGCCATTTGTCGGCTTGCCGTTTCTGCCCGCCGTCAGCGTCCTTTTCGTTGACCTCGGCCAGGGTCAGGCCTTCCCAAAGGCCGAAGGAGATTTCCTTCAACCGGTCATCGGTCTCAAAGGCCCGGCCCGTCATGCCGGCGGCACCCAGCGCGATCGTCATGGTGTCGGTGGCGCGGCCAAGCGGTGAGGCAATGAAGCGCCACTGCGTGTCGCCCAGCAGCAAGGGCAGGATGCGGCCATTGCGGGCCGCCTGACGCCGCCCGAGCGCGTTGAGGGCGATGTCCTGCTGGCCCTGCAAGCGGGCCTGCCGGTTCCAGTCGGTTTCGCCGTGGCGGATGAAAATCATCGGTGCGCCGGTCATCCGCCGCCACCCAGACGCAGGCCGGGGGCCGGACGCTCGGCCTGGACCTCCCGGCGAAAGCGGAACAGGGCGGCAGGCCGGCCGCCGGTGGATTTTTCCGATTCTCCGGTCGGTTCCACGAGTTTGCCCTGTTCGACGAGACGGCGGAAATTCTGCTTGTGCAGATGGCGGCCGGATATTGCCTCCACGGTGTGCTGCAATTGCGTCAGGGTAAACGCCCGGGGCATCAGTTCAAAGATGACAGGGCGGTATTTGAGCTTGGCCCTGAGGCGCGAAATGGCGGTTGCCAGAATGCGCCGGTGGTCGAAGCGCATGGGGCGGCCAAG
>CALZIL010000028.1:5604-28390 GCA_945787495.1 uncultured Afifella sp.
TGCCAGATTTCGGCGTTGCGGCGGCCGTCGCGGCGCGCCTCCTCAACCAGACCCGCCTCATAGAGCAGCTCATAGCGGTCAAGCACCCGCTCCTCGTCCCACCGCACGTCATCAAGACCGAAGGCGAGATGGACGCGGTCCTGTTTGCTGAACGGGCGCGGCGGCGCATCGGGGTCTCGGCCACGGGCGCACCATTGGGCAAGGCGCGGCAGCACGACATCCTCCAGGATGGGCGGGCGGCCGTCACGCCAGTCCTCCCAGGGGAAATGGGCATACCATTGTCGCCAGCGCGCGCCCTCGGCCAGTCCTTCGGCGGCTTCCGCCGATGGCCGGGCGAGCGCCAGATAACCGACGGAGATGACATGCGGACCGCTGTCGCCGGGTCGGGCATGGCGGCCGCGATCGCCGAAGGTGTAAAGCTGCTCCACATAGCCGAGCCGCAAAGCGGTCTGAGCTTCCACCAGCGAGCGCAGGCCAATCTCCATGGTGCGGTGGCGCAGCGGATCGAACAGGCCGAAGGGCAGGCTTTCCGGTTCCGCGCTGCTGCCGGACGCCGGTGCGCCGGGGCGCACGACCAGGATCTGCGGCTCCTCCTCGCCGACAGCGACGATGGCGGCATTGAGGCCGATCTCGATGGCTGTGGCGGTGTTGGTTTGGTTGGTCGAAGGGGGCATCCGATCTAGCTGTCAACGGTGAGGGAGAACACGCTGCCCTCAAAGGCGTCGCGGCCGCGTCCGATCCGCTCGGCGGCGCGAACCAGGCGGCCATCGCGCTCAAGCTGCTTGTCGGCGATGGCGATCATGCGGCTGTTGGGCGTTGCTTCGGGGGAACTGGCGCGGATGCGGCCGGCGATATCGTCCTCATCAAGGTCGCGCCGCAAGGTGCAAAGGGCGATCATGGCGCCGGCGGTGGAGCGGCTGACCCCGGCCCAGCAATGGACGACGAGCGGCGCGGCGCGGTTCCAGTCTTTAACAAAACCGAGAAATTGGTCGATATGGGCCTCACCCGGCGGCGTCATGCCGTCCATCGGCGTGGAAATGTCGTGAAAGCTGAGGATCAGATGATCTTCGGCGCGCACACCCTTTGGCCGCGGCACCACCGATCCGTCGGTGATCAGCGTGGCGATGTGGCTTGCCTGAGACCGGGCGACCGTCGCCTCCAGCTTCGCCAAGGAACAGACATAAATCGCCGGCATCGGTGCCAACCTCTAAATTCTTCTGAAATCCGCCCGCCGAACCTAGCCGAGTGGGCGTGAAAGATCAGCCGGAAAACGCCTTCGCCAGAGCCATGAAGCGTTTCATATAGGCGGTTTCGGCCTTTTTTGCCGGCCACGGGTTCAGCAGCGCCTTGAGCTTACCGGGCAGCGGCCGGTGCGGCCGGCGGAAATATTTTGCCGCTTCCGGTTCGTCAAAACCGGCAAGATGCACTGCCTCCCAATAAGCGGCGATGCGGTCGGCTTTCTTGATCGACACCATCAGGGTTTTGGGCACGTTTGCCGGCAGGCCGAAGCGCAGATGGATCGCCGCCAGAAGCCGCTCCTCGACCGGCCTGTAATCGCCGCCGACAATCGCCTTGAACGGCGAAATCATGTCGCCGATGACATATTCGGGCGCATCATGAAGCAATGTCGCCAGCCGGTCGCGCGGCGGGGCTCCGGATCGGCGCGCCAAGGCGATCTGCTCGACGAACAGGCAGTGCTGGGCAACGGAAAAGGCATGATCGCCGACGGTCTGGCCGTTCCAGCGGGCAACACGCGCCAGCCCGTGCGCAATGTCGTCGATTTCGACGTCCAGCGGCGAGGGATCGATGAGATCGAGCCGGCGGCCGGACAGCATGCGCTGCCAGGCACGTGGCGAAGCCCTGTGGTCGGGCGGCATGCGGTCAGCCCTCGTTTTGGCCGGATGCATCCGGCCAGCCATAGGTCGCCCAGTCCGGCAGGCTGGCGCGGACCGGCATGTCGCCGGCCAGAATTGTCGTGCCGGCGTCAATGGCCTTGCGCAGTCTATCGAGGCGGACAAGGCCGATGCCGCGCTCGCCAATGGACGAGCCGAGATGGCCGATCAGGCGGCCGTCTATCGTGATGTCCGCTCCGGCCTCAGGCAATTGCCCATCGGCGCCAAGCGCGACAATGCGGCGGCGGGCGGTGCTGCGGTGCTGCATGCGCGAGACCACTTCCTGGCCGATATAACAGCCCTTGGCGAAGGCGATCCCGTTGAGCGCGTCCATGGCGGCATCATACGGAAAGGCTTCGCCGAGACCAAAATCGACACCGCCTTCTGGTATCGCCAAGGCGATGCGATGGGCGTGCCAATCATCACATGTGGCATTCGTCGCCACGCTGCCGGGTTCAGCGATCCAGCGCCGGCCGAGAGCGGCCAGCCGCGGATCAGGCCGGACCTCGGCAGGCGTGTCGTCTCCATCCGGCCAGGCGGCAAAAACCGCAAGGTCTTCAACAGGCGTGATGTCGACTTTGGCGCGCAGCCGGTAGAAGCCGAGACGTTTGATAAAACCCTCGGCCTGGCTGGCCGGCAGGTCGAACAGAAAAACGCGGCCTTCGTTATCGCCTTGCGGCCGGTCATGGATCAGGAAATCGAAAAGGATCTTGCCCTGCGGCGTCAAAAGCCCGCCATAGGCAATGCCGGCCGCCGGCAGGCTCGCCATATCGGCGGTGATGATATTTTGCAAAAACGTCTCGGCCTCGAGCCCGGCGACACGAACAATTGCGCGATCATCAAGACAAGTGAGTGGCATCTCTGTTCGGCCTTCGGATTTTCTGCTACCGGCTTGCTTTAGCTTCGAGCCTTTGCCGCGAAAACGCAGATGCGGATCTCCACATGACGTCCACTTATGATCTGATCATCCGCGGCGGCACCGTTGTCAACCAGGACGGGGTCGGGGCGCGTGACATCGGCGTTGCCGGCGGAAAGATTGTCGCCCTCGGCGATTTGGCGCACGCCGATGCCGGTGAGGTCATCGACGCTGCCGGATTGCATGTCCTGCCCGGAGTCATCGATAGCCAGGTGCATTTCCGCGAACCAGGGGCGGAGCACAAGGAAGACCTGGAGACCGGCTCGCGCGGCGCCGTGCTTGGCGGCGTCACGGCGGTGTTTGAAATGCCGAACACCAATCCGTTGACTACAAACGCCGAAGCGCTGGCCGACAAGCTGGCCCGCGCCAGGGGCCGGATGCATTGCGACCATGCTTTCTGGGTCGGCGGCACCCACGACAATGCCGATCTCATACCGGAACTTGAGCGCCTGCCGGGCGCCGCCGGGATCAAGGTGTTCATGGGCTCCTCCACCGGCGACCTTCTGGTCGAGGACGATGAAGGCGTGCGCAAGATCCTGCGCAAAACGCGGCGGCGGGCGGCGTTTCACAGCGAGGACGAATTCCGGCTGCGTCAGCGCATGGGCGAACGGATCGCTGGCGATCCGTCCAGCCATCCGGTCTGGCGCGACTCCGAAGCGGCGCTGATATCGACAAAGAGACTTGTCGATATCGCCCGTCAGACGGGAGCGCTGATCCATGTCCTGCACATCTCGACGGCTGAGGAAATGGCTTTTCTGGTGGCGCACAAGGACATCGCCTCGGTCGAGGTGACGCCGCATCACCTGACGCTCTGCGCCGACGATTACGCCCGGCTCGGCACCTATCTGCAGATGAACCCGCCGGTGCGCGATGCTGCCCATCGCCAGGCGCTGTGGGAGGGCGTCGCCAATGGCGTTGCCGATATTTTTGGCTCCGACCATGCGCCGCATACACGGGCGGAAAAAGATGCGCCCTATCCCGATTCGCCCTCCGGCATGACCGGCGTGCAGACGCTGGTGCCGATCATGCTCGACCATGTCGCGGGCGGTCGGCTGTCGCTCGCCCGCTTCGTCGACATGACAAGCGCCGGCCCGGCGCGACTCTTCGGCATCGCCGGCAAGGGCCGGATCGCCGCCGGTTACGACGCCGATTTCACGCTGGTTGACTTAAAGCGCAAGGAGACTATCAGCAATTCATCGATCGGCGCGCGCTGCGGCTGGACGCCCTATGACGGCGTCAGCGTCACAGGCTGGCCGGTTTCCACCATCATCCGCGGCGTGGCGGTGATGCGCGAGGGTGAGATCATTGCCGCCGGGACCGGCGAACCGGTGCGTTTCCACGCCTCGCTTTGAAACGGCCGGTCAGTCGCCGGCGACGAAAAAGTGCCAGGTGCCGTCCGGGCTGATTCCGACGCGGAAGAAGATATAGGCGCCGTAGGACAGCATGTCCTGATAGTCGCCGGCGGTCAGAAGCGTGAACATCTCCACCATCTGCTCGGGCGTCAGCTCCTCCAGCGGATAGCGGGCGAAATAGGGCCACAGATACATCGCCTCCGGCGTATCGGGATCGGCCAGGACAAAGCCGGATTCCAGCACCTCCAGCAAGATTGCCAGGATTTCGCGGCCCTCCGGATCGCCGGACAGCGATTTCAGATAACGAATCGGCTGGTCGATCTCGTCAAAAGCGAAGGTCGGCGGCGACGGCTGCGCTTCTATCAGCGGCTGCAGCGCCTCAATGTTGCCCTTGCGGGCCGCATCGCGCAGCGCCGCCCAGGTCTTGCGAACCGGTTCAGGCATATCGCCATCTTTGCGCAGAATGGGCGGATAACCGGGAAGGCGTTCGACCGGCGGCTGCTCGCCGGCGGTTTCTCCGGTGATTTCCACTGCTGGTTCTTCAGCGGGCGGTTCTGCCGCCGGTGCCGCGGCAGGCGCTTGCGTTGGTTGCTCTGGCGGTTCAGTTGCCGGTTCTGCTGCCGGCTCGGCGGCCTCGGCCGGGCTATCGGCTGGCGATGATTCCGGCGGGGCTTTCTCGTCTGCCGTCGCCTCTTCAACGACCGGCTGTGCGGTTTCGGAAGTGGCCTGGGCGAGGCGGAGAACTGGATCGGCGGCCGCAAAAGCGGGCAAGACGACAAGGCCCGCGATCATCGCGGCAGACAAAATGCCCGGCCAGCGGACCAAGATCCGCACCGGGGAATCGGCAAGTCCTGTTGAAAGACCGTTGGTCATCGACACCCGCGATTCCGTCAAAATCGAGGCAACACTATCACGGATCAGGGCCGTATAAACGCCCTTGTTCGATCACCGCCGCTGACAAATGCCGAATTCAGTTAACGACGGCAGGAATGGTGAACTCACCGCCGTGGATCCGGCTGGCGAGCCGCTCGGCGAATTCGGCCACGGCCGGCTCGCCATAGGTCTCAACGAGATCGCTCAGCGCTGTAAACAGCGCCACATGAGCCATGATATCCGGTTCGATGCCGTCCCCGATAGCCTCGTGCCAGGCTTCCGAAAGCCGCTCGAACGCCTCCTGTTTCTGGCCGACCAGATCGTCGTCCATCGTTTGCGCAAGCTGGTATTTCACACCCATAGCCCATTTTTATCGTTGTCGTTCATCCGATCTAGCATGCAGATTTGGTAACCGGCTGCGAAAACTGAACAAAAAGTTAACACTGCACGGACAGTTGTCCTGTCTGGCGGGCCGGTTGTCCATTGCGGGGTCGCCCGGCGCGGCCCGTCACTGGCCGTAGCGGGCGCGAATGTCGTTGGTAATGCGGCCGCCCTCGACGAGGTAGAGCGCAATTGCCCGGCGGGCCGAGGGCGTGCAGGACCGGTAGACGGCGTAATAGGTTTCAAATCCGTGGTTGAAGCGCGAGACCAGCCGGGCACGGCGGACCGGGCCGGGCTTTTCCGACTTTAACAGTCCGTCCATTTCGGCGCGCCAGGCAGCGCCATCCTCGAACCCGCAAAGCTGGCGCAGAAAATGCAGACCGCCGAGAATTTCCGATAATCGCAAGAGCCGGTCCTCATAGACCGGTGGCAGCGGTTCGGGGACAGGTTCACTCTCGGTCTCTTCGGCCGGGATATCAGGCTGCGTTCTGGTCTGCGCGTTTGCGCCGGACGCAAAGCCAAAGATCATCACCACAACAAGACTGAGCGCCGCCATTTTCATATTGGTACTGTGCGCGCCGACTTTTGGCAGCGCAAGAGGGGCGGCCTTATTCGCTGCCATCGTGGCGACCGATGACTGACCATCGGCCTGCCAGAAATGCGGCCAGCACGATCAACAGCAAACCGATCGAGACCTCCAGCCAAAACTCCGTTTCAGGGATTTCCGCGCCGGAAGTGTCGCCGAGCGCGATATATTCCTGCCATTTGACATAGGAACGATAAGACAGGCGAAGCGGGTAAAGGCTAAGGGCCATGCAGGCCGGTGGAACGAGCCAGCGCAAACCCCTAATCATTGCAATTCACCGTTTTCCATGTCGAAAACCAGCGCGCGCCCGTCGACGGTCGCCGCCTTGATGATCCAGTTTTCCTTGAACACCGGGCCGACATTGGTGGTCACCCTGACCATTTCCGGCTGTCGCTCGAAGACCGTGTAATGCGACACCAATGCCGATACATTGGCGTACTGCGAGATGCCGCCATCGTTGGCATTCTCGCCGCCGGCAATCTCCAGGGTCGAATAGCGCCTGAGCAATGTGCCGCCCCTGTAAAAGGCGATGGCGAGATGATCGGCGCTCGGATCGTGACCGCGATGCCATGGGCCGAGGCGTACGACGAGGGTGTCATTTGCCAGGCCACATCTGAGAAACAGCTTTTGGCTGAACCAGTCAAACCGGTGTTCCGCAACATCTTCGCTATCGCCGACGCGGTAGAGTGTGGTGTGGCCTTGCTGTCGCGGTTCGCCGTCAGGATCGTAAATATGGACGGGAACCGATTTGGCATAACACCGGCCATAGGGCCCGGCGACGACATGGGCCACGTTGCTGGCTTCTTCGTCGGCCAAGGCGGGAGCCGCGCAGGCGAGCGCGGCCAATGCAATCAGCAACGCATGACCCGATATGCGCAATTTCAAGAACTCGGCCCGGTTCGGCAAAAGCAGCGCTATTGGGTGATGATCTCCGCGTCGGGATGGAAGGCGTGAAAGGCGAAGGCAAAGGTGATGTCGTGGACGACGTCGACTTCCTTGCCGTCGGCGCCCTTGCGTACGGCGCGAACCGCGCCGACATCGCGGCCCTTGGCGATCTGGCCTTTATCAAGCGCCGAATTGACACCCGGTGTCCAGCGCAAGGTGATGTCGCCGACGCTCATCTCGCCCTTTTCACGCAGGATCACCAAGCTGATAGCCTTGGGATTGCCGCGGTCCTTGATGGCTACGACGCGGACCATCGGGGCGATGCCGTCCGGCATTTCACCGTTATAGAGAAACGGCCGCGCGGAGCTGTCATAGCCGCGATAGGGATTGTTTCCATAAGAGCGCATGGACGGGTTGTTGGGCACCAGAACCTTGCCGTTCGGCGCCTCGGCGGCGAAATCGCCGAACGCGATAACGCGCGACGGCAACATCTCCAGCTCATTGCCGGTCTCAGACCCGACAATCGCCTCGCCGGTGAATTGCTGCCACCAGCTCTGGGTCTTGCGGTCATACATGACCAGGTCGGAATTGCGCAGCATGCCGGTGGTGCCGAACGTGGTCGCCTCGCCGCCGACGGTGCGGTTGAAGACCAGGGCGGCATTGCACAGCGGGCAGTAAGTGACGGCGACCGGCACGCCGCCAATCGTGTCGTTGACGATTTCATGCCAGGTCAGGACCTGCAGCGGATAGGCGCGCAGATCGCCATTGACCTCAAGCCGGATGACTGGCTCGGTGGCGGCGATGCCCTTGATCTCGCCGGCCGGACGGAAAGCCGGCTCGTCGATGGAGGGAATGCCGTCCTTGGGCGGACCGCCGGAGAGAATATCGGAGAATTCGATCGAGGTTTTGGAAAAATCGGTCTCGGCCCAGCCGCGCTGCTTCCAGGCATCCGGATTGGCGGCGGCATTACTGACCATGCAAAGAGCGCCCCAAAGGGCGGCGAGCAGGGCAAGGCGCGGCATGGCAGGCTCCTTCATCACTGATTGCGCCGACCATGCCGTCCCGCCCGCCGCAGCGCCAGTCAAGGCGTCTCAAACTGCCGTGATCGCGGCAGGGCGTCATTACGGCAGATCCGGACACAGCGCGACAATGGCGCGAGCAAGCCAGCCGCGCGCACCCGGCGTCAAGGGCACGTCTGCCAGGACCTGCAAAGGACAGAATCTGGCCTCGGCGGCATCGCTTGCGGCAATGGGCTCACCGCCCTGCCAGCGGGCGGCAAAGACGTTGAGATCAATTGCACCCTTGCCGGTCGGATCAAAATCGCCAAGCGGGACGAGTTGTCCAACGCTCAGACCGGTTTCCTCCGCAAGTTCACGGCGTGCCGCATCCACCGGCGTTTCGCCCGGATTCAGCCTGCCGCCAGGAAAACTCCACAGGCCGGCCATCGGCGGCCTGTCGCGGCGGACGAGACAAACAGCATCGCGCCTGAGCACGATGACGCTGGCGGCGAGCGTCCTGTCCGGCTGCGGTTTTCTCATCTTTTGCAAGGCCCTCCCCTTAGCGGCGGCGCAATGCTACCCACAGATCATGTGCGGACGATACTCCCTGATTGCCAAGGCGAACGAACTGGAGCTGTTCGACCTTCTCGACCTTGACGAAAGGCTGGTCCCGCCGCGTTACAATATTGCGCCAACCCAGCCGATCGTCGTGGTGCGCGAGAGCGATAATGGCCGCGAACTGGTGCCGATGCGCTGGAGCCTGTTGCCGTCATGGGTCAAGGACCCTGACGATTTTCCGCTGCTGATCAATGCGCGGGCGGAAGGCATTGCGCAAAAACCGTCTTTCCGGGCCGCCTTCAAGCGGCGGCGCTGCCTGGTTCCGGCATCCGGGTTTTATGAATGGCAGGCGCGCGGCGGCAAGACCAAGCAGCCCTACTGGATCGCGCCGGAAAAAGGCGGGTTGATCGCCTTTGCCGGACTGTGGGAAACGTGGATCGGCGCCGACGGCAGCGAAATCGATACCGCGGCGATCGTCACGAGAAATGCCAATACCGCCTTGCAGCCGATCCATCACCGCATGCCGGTTCTGATCGAGCCGGCCGACTTCGCTCTGTGGCTGTCGGAGAGCGCCGACCCGAAGGCGGCGGAGATGCTGCTGACGGCGGCGGCAGACGACATGCTTGTCGCCGTGCCGGTCTCGACCCGCGTCAACCGGGTCGCCAATGACGATGCGTCCTTGTGGGATCCCGTGGAACCGGCGTCGCAGGATATGTCCGAACCAGCAAAGCCGGCGACCAGACGGTCGCGCAAGAGCAAGGCCGGCGACGGCCAGGCGGATCTTTTCTAGAGATCTAAAATACGGCCCGGAGAGAGGATATTGTCCGGGTCGAAGGCCTGCTTTATGCGGCGCATCATTTCCAGCTCAACAGGTTCCTTGACGGTTTTGAGGAGGTCGCGCTTCAACACGCCAATTCCGTGTTCGGCCGAAATTGAGCCGCCGAGTTCCACTACGATGGCGTGGACGATGGCGTTGATCTCATTCCAACGCGCCAGAAACGCCTGTTTGTCCATATCCGGCGGTTGGGTGACATTGAGATGAATGTTGCCATCGCCAAGATGGCCGAAGGGCAGCGGACGGGCTCCCGGCATTGCCTGGGTGATGGCGGCGCTGGCGCGGTCGATCAGTTCCGGCACGCTGGCGACGGGTACGGAAACATCGTGCTTGATCGATCCGCCTTCGTGTCTTTGCACCTCGCTCAGGCCGTGGCGCATGGCCCAAAATGCGCTGGCCTGCTGCAGGGATGCCGCGACGACCGCGTCGGTAACCGTTCCGTCATCCAGTGACGCGGCGAATCCCGCTTCCAGCAACGCAGCGGCATCGGTCTCAGACCGCGAGGAAGAGACCTCGGCCAGGACATACCAGGGATGCGATTCAGTCAGCGGATCACGAGCGCCGGGCAGATGCCTGAAAACGAAGTCCATGCCGAGTCTTGGTATGATCTCAAATCCGGTTAACGCCGTCCCGACCGCGCCGCGCATGGAATGCAGGAGTTGCAGCGCGCCCTGCGGCGATTCTAACCCGGCGAAGGCGACCGCCTGGCCTTTGGGCTCAGGGAAGAGCTTAAGGACCGCTGCGGTGATGATGCCGAGCGTACCCTCGCCGCCGATGAAAAGTTGCTTGAGGTCGTAGCCGGTATTGTCCTTCTTCAGCCGTCTCAGGCCATTCCAGATGCGGCCGTCGGCGAGGACCACTTCCAGCCCGAGCACCAGATCGCGGGTATTGCCATAGGCCAGCACATTGGTGCCGCCGGCATTGGTGGAGATGTTGCCGCCGATCCGGCACGAGCCCATGGCGCCGAGCGTCAGCGGAAACATCAGGCCCTCACCGGCCGCCGCCTCGTGAATGGTCTCCAGCACCGCGCCGGCCTCGACAATCATCGTCTCACCATCGCGGTCGATCGCCCGGATGCGGTTCAGCCGCTCAAGGGAGAGAACGATCTCACGGCCGCTTTCGTCCGGCACCTGGCCACCGACAAGACCGGTATTGCCACCCTGGGGAACGATCGGCTGGCGCTCGGCGGCAGCAAGCTTGACGATCGCCGCGACCTCATCGCTCGAACCGGGCCGCAATACGGCCGGGCAGCGGCCGTGATAGAGATCACGCCGTTCGCGCGTGTAAGGCGCCTTGTCATGTTCGCTCGTCAGGACATTGGCTTCGCCGATGATGGCGGCAAGCCGGGCGAGCAGGCTGTCGGTTTTCATGACACCTTTTTAAGCGGCGCATGGCTGCGCGTCGAGACGGCCAGCGCAGACCGCCGGGCGGAAAGCCGCCACCAATGCTTGAAGGCCCCGGGACCACGTGCCATTACCTGAGCTTGGTTCACGCCGCCTTTCATGGCCGACAAAACAAGGCAACGATATGAGTGCTGCAATTCCGATCATGCAGGGCAAACGCGGTCTGGTGATGGGCGTCGCCAACAACCGTTCGATCGCCTGGGGCATCGCCAAGGCGGCCGCCGATGCGGGGGCTGAGGTCGCGCTGACCTATCAGGGTGATGCGCTGAAGAAGCGCGTCGAACCACTGGCGGCGCAGCTGGGCGGGCTGGTCGCCGGCCATTGCGATGTCACCGATCCGGCCAGCATGGATGCGGTCTTTGCGGCCATCAAGGAGAATTGGGGCGGGATCGACTTCCTCGTCCACGCCATCGCCTTTTCCGACAAGGACGAACTGACCGGGCGCTATCTCGATACCAGCGAAGAGAATTTTGCCCGCACGATGCAGATCTCCTGCTATTCGCTGACAGCGCTGACGCAAAGAGCGGAGCCTTTGATGGATGGCGGCGGATCGATCCTGACGCTGACCTATTACGGCGCCGAACGGGTGATGCCGCACTACAATGTCATGGGTGTCGCCAAAGCCGCGCTGGAAGCCTCGGTGCGCTATCTTTCCGCCGACCTTGGCCCGTCCGGCATTCGCGTCAATGCCATTTCGGCCGGGCCGATCAAGACGCTGGCGGCGTCGGGCATCGGCGATTTCCGCTACATCCTGAAATGGAACGAATACAACGCCCCGCTCAGGCGCACCGTCTCAATCGACGAGGTCGGGCAGTCGGCGCTTTATCTGCTGTCCGATATGGGGCGCGCCGTCACCGGCGAAGTGCACCATGTCGATGCCGGCTATCATGTTGTCGGCATGAAGGCGGTCGATGCGCCGGACATTTCGGTGGTCAAGGACGAATAGCAGACAGCTCAGCTGTCACCGGGGCGGCCTCTTCGCGGATCGGCCAGTGGACGATAGCAGCGAACAGGCCGAGCGCCACGCCGAGCCACCACACCGGATCATAGGTGCCGTAGACATCGTAGAGGTAGCCACCCAGCCAGACGCCGAGAAACGAGCCGACCTGGTGGGAGAAGAAGACGATGCCTCCGAGCATGCCGAGATAGCGGGTGCCGAACATGACGGCGACGAGGCCATTGGTCGGCGCCACCGTCGACAGCCATAACAGCCCCATGACGATCGAAAAGACCGTGACCGTCATCGGCGTTGCCGGCACGAGCAGGAAGACCGTCACGGCAATGGAGCGGCCGATATAAATCAGCGACAGGAAGATCGGCTTGGAATAGTGCTGGCCGATGAAGCCGGAGGCCAGGGAGCCGATGATGTTAAAGAAACCAATGCTGCCGATGGCGACGACGGCCCAGCGTTCAGCAAGGCCGAGATCGCTGATATAGGCCGGGAAATGCGCGGTGATGAAAGCGACCTGAAAACCGCAGACGAAAAAGCCGGAAGTCAGGAGCAGATAGCTCTTATGGCCAAAGGCCTGGGCAAGCGCCTGGCGTATCGACTGGTCGACGGCGTCGTGTTCGCCCCTGGTCTCCGGCTTACCGCGCAGCGCAATTGCGGCGACGGGAATGATGGCCATCATGATGGCCATGCCGATCAGCGTATCGGACCAGCCGAGCGTATCGATCATGGTGCGCGAAATCGGCGCGAAGAAGAACATGCCGGACGAGCCTGCGGCGGTGCCGAGCCCGAAGACGATGGAACGCTTGTCCGCCGGGACATTGCGGGCGAATGCGGCAAGAATGATGCCGAAGGAACCGGCGGCGATGCCGAGGCCGACCAGCACGCCACCGCCGAAATGCAGCCAGAACGGGCTCGGCGCGATCGCCATGATGACAAGGCCGGCAGAGTAGAAAACGGCGCCGGCGACAAGAACGCGGGCGGTGCCGAACTTGTCGGCTATGGCGCCGAAGACAGGCTGGCCCAGCCCCCAGAGCAGGTTCTGGATCGCCATGGCCAGGCCGAAAGTGGTGCGGTCCCAGCCTTTTTCCTCCAGCAGCGGGATCTGAAAAAACCCCATGGCCGAGCGCGGCCCGAAGGTCAGCATGGCGATCAGGCAGCCGGCGGCGATGATCAGCGGCAGCGGGATGGCAGCCCGGGACTTGCGGGTCGCGGCGACGGGTGCGGCTTCGGCGGTCATGGACTTCCTTTCAAGGCCGCGCAACATAGTCGGCACGACCGGCAAACAAAATCAAAAATATCTGATCCGAGCGATCACGAATTTCGATGCAAGGGGCGATCATGACAAACGAAAAGCTAGGCGATGCGCTGGCCGCGGCAAGGCGGGACGGCACTTATGCCGATGTCGATTGGACCGAGGTAACGGACAACAGCTCCGCGATGGCCGTGCAGGCGGCCGCCGTTTCGGCCTATGGCGGCCGGCAGATCGGCTACAAGATCGGCGCTACCAGCCAAGCCGCACAGGCGATCGTCGGCTGCGATGGACCGTTCTACGGGCCGATGGCGGCAAATGATGCCCATTACGCCGGCGATCAGGTGCCATGGATGGATCATTACCGGGGCGTGGAATGCGAATTCGCCTTCACAATGGCACGCGATTATCCAGCGTCGGGCGAAACAATCGATCCACAGAGCATAAAGACGGCGGTGGCGGATTGTCTTATCGCCCTTGAAGTGGTCGGCCGGCGGACCGGGGGCGAGGGCATGCCGCAATTTCCCGGCGTCATTGCCGACTTCGCCGCGCATTGCGCCTTCGTTGCCGGACCGGGCGTGGCGGGCTGGGCAGAGATCGACCTTGCGGCGGTGACGGTCAAAGGGCTTGTCAATGGAACCGCGACCAATGAAGGCTCGGGCGCGGCGGTGCTCGGCCATCCGCTCAATGCGCTGGCCTGGCTGGCCGATGCGCTGGTCGCCGATGGCGGCCGGCTGCGTGCCGGTGACATCGTCAGCACCGGCACGACGCTCGGCATCGTCATACCGCAACCGGGCGCGACGGTCACCGGCGATTTCGGCGACCTTGGGACGGTCTCGATGACATTCGGAGAGGCCGAACCGAATTTCTAAATCCGGACGAGATCACTCCCAGCGTTCATATCTGTGAACCGTTGCTGAACGGAGCATTCAAGAGCGATACACAGGCCCACTCATATGGTCGGTTCGTGGGCGACGTAACCCCGCAGGCGCAGATGCCGCGGTGGTTTTTAGGAGAACCGACATGAAGACGATCATATTGGCAGCCATGGCTTCGGTGTTTGTTGCTGGCTCGGCGATGGCAGGCACGCCTTTGGTTGACAAACGCCAAAACGGCCAGGCGCACCGGATCTACAACGGCGTTCAGAACGGCCAGCTGACGTTTCGCGAGACCGGGCAGCTGTTACGCGGGCATGCGCGGATCCACCGCAAGGAATGGCAGTACAAGAGCGACGGCTTGGTGACGCCCGGCGAACGCGTAAAGCTGTTCCGGATGCAGACGCGGCAGGATCGGCGGATTTTCCGCAAGAAACACAACTGAGCCATCGCGCATCGGCAATGAAACGAGACCCGCCGCCAAGGCGGGTCTTTTTTTGCCGGCTGGCGATTTGACAGCCTGGAATGATTATCATTCGGGCTTGAAAATCATCCTTTGAAGCCTTATTTCACTGCTACCGGCCTTCGCCGGGCTTTATTTTGACCTTCTTATGCTCAATATGAGCATAAATGATGGGAGGGCGGCATGAGCATGACTTCTACCCCCGAAAGGGCTGTAAATCCTCGCCCGGCAGCGAATATGATGGGCGGCAAAGCCTGGCATCCCGCAGCGGGCATGAACGGCAAGGCGACAGTCTTGTCGGATGCGGCCCAGCGGCTGGGCATCCTGCCCTATCCGGATCTGGACTATACGCCCGAAATCGCCGCCGCGACGCAGCACCTTTACGACAAGGTCGGCCATGTCATCCCGGCGATCGAATGGCCGGTCCATGCGCCGTATGTGTTTCATATCAACCGGCTGAAAAAAGCCCGCAACGCCGTCATCCTGGCGCACAACTACCAGACGCCGGAAATCTATTTCGGTGTTGCCGATATCGTCGGCGATTCCCTGCAGCTCGCCCAGGAGGCGGCGAAATCGGATGCGGACATCATCGTCCAGTGCGGCGTGCATTTCATGGCCGAGACGTCGAAGCTTCTGTGCCCGGAAAAAACGGTTCTGATCCCCGACCTGAAGGCCGGCTGCTCGCTGGCTGCCTCGATCACCGGCGAGGATGTGCGCCGGCTGCGCGAGAGCTATCCCGGCGTGCCGGTGGTCGCCTATGTCAACACTTCGGCGGACGTCAAGGCCGAGGTCGATATCTGCTGCACGTCCTCCAATGCCGTGGAGATCGTGGAAAGCCTCAATGCCAAGAAGGTGATCTTCCTGCCCGACCGCTATCTGGCGCAATGGGTCGCCTCGCAGACCGATGTGGAAATCATCGCCTGGCACGGCGCCTGCGAGGTTCATGAGCGCTTCACCGGCGAAGAGCTGCGCGCCTACAGGGACGCCGATCCCTCGATCCGCATCATCGCCCATCCCGAATGTCCGCAGGACGTCATCGCGGAGGCCGATTTCACCGGCTCGACCGCCAAGATGATCGGCTGGGTCAAGGACAACCGGCCGCCCAAGGTGCTGATGGTGACGGAATGCTCCATGGCCGACAATGTCGCCAGCGAGACGCCGGATGTGGACTTCGTCAAGCCGTGCAATCTGTGTCCGCACATGAAGCGCATCCAGCTGCCGAAAATCCTCGACAGCCTGGTCTACCTGACCGATGAAGTGACCATCGACCCGCTGATGGCGGAAAAGGCGCGTGCCTCGGTGGAACGCATGGTCAATCTGAAAAGCTGAGCCCCAACGCCGGGCGGCAGGCCGCTGCCCGGCTTCCTGCCCTGATCCGCGCGACCCGCGCCAGCGGAGTGTCCCCGGAATGTCCCAGGAGTGACCATGTCTGGAGCCACAGCATCCCCCTTCCCGCCCGCCACCTGGCACGGTATCGACGACGTCGTCATCGTCGGCGGCGGCCTGGCCGGTCTTTTCTGCGCGCTGAAACTGGCGCCCCGGCCGGTGACGGTTGTGACCGGCGCACCGATCGGCGAAGGCGCGTCCTCGGCCTGGGCGCAGGGCGGCATCGCGGCGGCCATCGGCCCCGGCGACACAGTTGAATCGCATGTCGCCGACACGGTTGCGGCCGGCGACGGGCTGGTCGACGTCAAGGTTGCCGAACGGATGGTCGGAGAGGCCGCCGAACGCATTCACGATCTCCTTGCCTATGGCGTGCCGTTCGACCGCGACCTTGACGGGGCGCTCAAATTGTCGCGCGAAGCAGCCCATTCTGAGCGGCGGATCGTGCGGGTCGGCGGCGACATGGCCGGCACGGCGATCATGCAGGCGCTTGTTGCAACAGTACGCAAGACGCCCTCGATCCGCGTCCTGGAAGGCTATGTCGCCGAGCAATTGCGGTCCGATGGCCGCTATATTACCGGCCTCGTAGTGCGTGACCGCCGCGGCGGGCTTTCGGCGCGTAGGCTGCTGACGACACG
This sequence comes from uncultured Afifella sp., assembly GCA_945787495.1. Lineage (GTDB taxonomy): Bacteria > Pseudomonadota > Alphaproteobacteria > Rhizobiales > Afifellaceae > CALZIL01. The sequence continues at coordinate 21,844 of CALZIL010000028.1, forward strand.
CGCCGTGGTGCTGGCCGCCGGCGGCGTCGGCAGCCTTTACGAGGTCACCACGAATCCGCCGGAAGCGCGTGGCGAGGGCATGGCCATGGCGGCACGCGCCGGCGCGCTGATCGCCGATGCCGAATTCGTGCAGTTTCATCCGACCGCCGTCGCTGCCGGTCTGGACCCGGCGCCACTGGCCACCGAAGCCTTGCGCGGCGACGGCGCGATCATCGTCGACAAGGTCGGCAAACGCGCGCGGCGTGCACGAGGCACGCAATTCCGGCCGCGGCGCCTTTCTCGATTGCACAAAGGCCGTCGGCGTCGAATTTCCCGAAAAATTCCCGACCGTCTATGCTGCCTGCATGCAGGCCGGCATCGACCCGGTCCGCCAGCCGATCCCGATCGCACCGGCGGCGCATTACCATATGGGCGGCATCCATGTGGACGGCTCCGGCCGCTCCTCGCTCGACGGTTTGTGGGCGTGTGGCGAGGTGGCGGCGACCGGCGCCCATGGCGCCAACCGGCTGGCCTCCAATTCGCTGCTGGAAGCCGTCGTCTTCGCCGCCCGGATCGCCGATGACATCCAGGGGCTGTTGCCAAACCACAAGGTCGTCGCGTGGTCCGGCGAGGATGCCGATGACGGGCTTGAAAACGGCGAAGGGCAATCGGCTCTGATGACGCGACTCAGGCAAACCATGAGCCGCCATGTCGGCGTCGTGCGCAATGCGGACGGCCTGGTCAAAGCGCTGCAGATCTTCGCCGAGTTGGAAGCCGAGGCCCGCGACCCGCAGTTACGCAATGCGCTGATTGCGGCCAGGATGATCGCCGCCGCCGCGCTGGTGCGCAAGGAGAGCCGCGGCGGCCACCAGCGCTCCGATTTCCCGGACACCGACCCGGCGTTGGCGCGGCGGACATTCACTACGCTGGCGAAATGTAAACGTATCGCCACAGAGGCTGCCCGGCCGGCACCGGCGGCTCGTACCCCGGCCGCACAGACAGCCGCCTGACATGTCTCCAGATATCGCAAATCCACTGCCCGCCGAACTGCCGAAACCGCTTGTTGAGGATGCCGTCCGCGCCGCGCTGGCGGAGGATCTCGGACGCGCCGGCGACATTACCAGCGCCGCGACCATCCCGCCGGACGCCGTGGCGAGGGCCACCATAACCGCGCGTAAACCCGGCGTCGTCGCCGGACTGGACCTGGCGCGCGCGGCTTTTACCCAGATGAACGCCGAAATCCGCTTCCAGACAAAGATTTCCGACGGCGATGCGGTGACTTCCGGCAGCACCGTGGCGGCGATTTCAGGTCCGGCGCGGGCGATCCTTTCAGCGGAACGGGTGGCGCTCAATTTCCTCGGCCATTTGTCAGGCGTGGCGACGGCGACACGGCACTTCGCCGATGCCATCGCTGAAAGCGATGCAGGCAAGGGCGCGCGCATCATCTGCACGCGCAAGACCACACCCGGCCTCAGGGCATTTGAAAAATATGCCGTGCGCTGTGGCGGCGGCTCCAACCACCGCTTCGGCCTCGACGACGCGATTCTGATCAAGGACAATCATATTGCCGTCGCCGGCGGGGTAAGCGCCGCCGTTGAAAGGGCCAAGGCCTTTGCCGGGATCCTGGTGAAGATCGAGATCGAGGTCGACACGCTTGACCAGTTGCGCGAGGCGCTCGATGCCGGCGCCGACGTCGTGCTGCTCGACAACATGCCGCCTGATCTGCTTGGCCAGGCCGTGGCGGTCAATGAAGGCCGCGCCATTCTGGAGGCATCCGGCAATGTGACGCTGGAAACCGTCGCGGCGATTGCCGCAACCGGCGTCGACTATATTTCCTCGGGCTGGATCACCCATTCCGCGCCGATACTCGATCTGGGCCTGGATATCGACATCAAGCGCTGATCGCTGCGGCAATCTGGCGGATTCTCACGCCTAATCCCCGGTTTTCCATAAGTTTTGGCGCGTTTGGGCAAAGCCCCGTTGTGCAATGCATCCTTTGACGGTAGCAAAGTTCCGTAAGCAATAACCGGCGGCCGGACGCGAAACGGGAGACCGCCTGACAAGGATTGGGTGCGGCATGGCCAAATGGGTCTACAGCTTCGGCGATGGCAGCGCTGAAGGCTCGGCGGAAATGCGCGATCTGCTTGGTGGCAAGGGCGCCAATCTGGCTGAAATGGCCGGTCTCAGCCTGCCGGTGCCGCCCGGATTCACCATCACCACCGATGTCTGCACGGCCTATTACGGCAACGGCCGAACCTATCCCGACGGATTGGACGCGCAGTTCGACGAGGCGCTCGATGTCATGGCGCGGGTGACCGGCAAGCAGTTCGGCGATGCCGGCGACCCGCTGCTGGTCTCAGTGCGTTCGGGCGCCCGCGCCTCCATGCCCGGCATGATGGACACCGTGCTCAATCTCGGCCTCAACGACGATACGGTCGAAGCCGTGGCAAAGGCGTCCGGCGAGCGCTTTGCCTATGATTCCTACCGCCGCTTCGTCCAGATGTATGGCGATGTGGTTCTCGGCGTCGATCATCACGATTTTGAATCGATCCTGGAGATCGAGCGCGAAAAGCGTGGCGCGATGCAGGATACCGACCTGACCGCCGATGACTGGAAGGACATCGTCGGCAAATACAAGACACTGGTGGAAGAGACGCTGGAGACGCCGTTTCCGCAGAATCCGCGTGAGCAACTCTGGGGCGCAATTTCGGCGGTCTTCGATTCATGGATGACTGCCCGGGCGATCACCTATCGCGAGTTGCACGACATTCCCGCCGACTGGGGAACCGCGGTCAATGTCCAGGCGATGGTGTTCGGCAATATGGGCGATAGCTCAGCCACCGGGGTCGCCTTTACCCGCAATCCCTCGACCGGCGAGAAGGCACTCTACGGCGAGTTCCTGGTCAACGCCCAGGGCGAGGACGTCGTTGCCGGCATTCGCACGCCACAGGAACTGACGGAAGCGGCCCGGAAGATGTCGGAATCGGACGCGCCCTCGCTGGAAGCCCTGATGCCGGAAGCGTTTTCGGAATTCCAGGACATCGCGGAACGGCTTGAAAGCCATTACAGCGAAATGCAGGATCTGGAATTCACCATCGAGCGCGGCAAATTGTGGATGCTGCAGACCCGGTCCGGAAAGCGCACGACGACGGCGGCGATCAGGATCGCCGTGGAGATGGCGCGCGAAGGCCTGATTACAAAAGACGAGGCGGTGCGCCGTATCGATCCGGTATCGCTCGATCAATTGCTGCATCCGACACTCGACCCGGAGGCGGAAAAATCGGTGATTGCAAAGGGTCTGCCGGCCTCGCCCGGCGCGGCCACCGGCGAGATCGTCTTTACCGCCGAGGATGCCGAACGGCTCGGCAAGGACGATCGCGCGGTGCTTCTGGTACGCCAGGAAACCAGCCCGGAAGACATCCACGGCATGGTCGCGGCGCGCGGTATCCTGACGGCGCGCGGCGGCATGACCAGCCATGCAGCGGTCGTCGCGCGCGGCATGGGGACGCCCTGCGTCAGCGGCGCCGGGCTTTTGAAGATCGATGCCAAGGCCGGCACCATGACCGTGCTCGACCGGACCTGGAAAGCCGGCGACGTCATTACCATCGACGGCAGCACCGGCGAGGTTCTGGACGGCGAAGTGGCGATGATCCAGGCCGAGCTAAGCGGCGATTTCGCGACGCTGATGGGATGGGCCGATGCGGCGCGGCGGTTGGGCGTGCGCGCCAATGCGGAAACGCCGAACGAGGCCCGCGCGGCGCTGGAATTCGGTGCCGACGGCATTGGTCTCAGCCGTACTGAGCACATGTTCTTTGAAGGCGAACGGATCCAGACCGTCCGCGAGATGATCCTGGCCGGTGACGCCGACGGCCGGCGCACCGCACTGGACAAGCTGCTGCCCATGCAGCGCGCCGATTTCGTCGAGCTGTTCACGATCATGGGCGGCCGGCCGCTGACGGTCCGGCTGCTCGACCCGCCGCTGAATGAATTCCTGCCCAAGAGCGACGAGGAAATCGCCGAAGTGGCAAACGGGATGGGCGTTGACGAAGAACTCCTGCGCGAGCGGGTTATCGCGCTGACGGAATCCAATCCAATGCTCGGCCATCGCGGTTGCCGGCTGCTCATTGCCTACCCCGAGATCACCGAGATGCAGACGCGGGCAATCCTGGAAGCGGCAGCCGAGGCGGCGCAGCAGACCGGCGAGGCGGTGGAGCCGGAGATCATGGTGCCGCTGGTCGGCATGCGATCCGAACTCGACAATGTGAAGGCGATAATCGACGCGACGGCGGCCGAAATCGCCAAGGCCGCTGGTGCGGACGAGCCGCAGATCCGTTACACCGTCGGCACGATGATCGAGCTGCCGCGGGCGGCGCTGCGCGCCCAGGACATCGCCGAAACGGCAAGCTTCTTCTCCTTCGGCACCAACGATCTGACGCAAACGACCTTCGGCATATCGCGCGACGATTCGGCCGGTTTTCTGGGTGCCTATGCGCAAATGGGCGTGCTGGAGACCGATCCGTTCGTCTCGCTCGACACGGAGGGCGTCGGCATCCTGATGCGGGTCGCCACCAATGAAGGCCGCAAGATACGCCCCGATCTGAAGCTCGGAATTTGCGGCGAGCACGGCGGCGATCCGGCGTCAATCCGCTTTTGTGAGGCGATTGGCCTGGACTATGTCTCGTGTTCGCCCTTCCGCGTGCCGATCGCAAGGCTGGCGGCGGCGCAGGCGGCACTGGCCATGCGCGAAGGCGAGTAATAGCCCTGCCCTTTGTATAACCCCTTTCCTGCCCAGATCGCGCCGCAAACGGTTTGCATCAGGTGAGCGGCTGAACCGGCGCGATTTCTACCGGTTGCGGCCGTCCGATTAACCGGTTGTCAACCGAGATTTGGTTTTCTTGACCGCACTAGGAAGGAAAGCGCCTGCGGGCTGCTTTTCTTAGAGTCTTTATCGCGGCCGAGTGGGGTGCCTTCATAATGAACTTTGTGCGCGTTGGCGCTTTGCGGCCGGCATCCACTCTTTGCGCCCTTTCCGCCGGTGCGCTGCTGGCGTCAGCCACGCCCATCGACTTTCAGGACATGGCGGCGCTGCTGTCGGACATCCAGCCGGCGGAGCGCTGGCAAAGCCACATGGTCGCCGCGCCGCAGGGCTCGCTCCACGCAGCCACATATCAGTCGACCGATCCCTCTTCCGGTTTCGCGGCCACAGCCTCCCTCGGGGTTCGCGTCCCGGCCTTGTCACAGGGCGGTCTCGTCGCGATCGCGCATGAACAAGACGCAACTGCCGACGATCAGCCGCTTTTCGTCAACCGCGGGACAAAAGGCGATCTGCAAATGACCCGCACGCCGGTCGCCGAGCCAAACCGGACCATGCCTCAATCCGGTCAGATCTGGGAACTGAAGGACATTTTTTCCGCCCATGACGAGGCCGACCTGCCGAAGGTCGCCTTTGCCGCGCCGGACGAACGGCCATTTGCGGCGGTCATGGTCGCCTATACCAGATTCACCAGGCCCGGCGCAGACAGCCCCTCGAACGGAGCACCGGCGATCATGGTCGCCGACGCCAGACCGGCAGCCAACCGGGATGTGAACGGCGCCGCGTCGAAGACCGCCACTTTCGGCCTTGCCGCCTATGCGCCGGCGGGCGCCACGATTGACGCACCGTTTGACGCCCTGATGGGTGCGGCGCCCAGCATCACGCCGAAAGAACGGCCGGCGACACTGCTCGGCTGGCTGACCGGGCGCAAGCGCATGAAGGCGGCCAATGGCAAGGCCCATGCCTGGCTCGCCAATCCGCTGCCCAGCCACGCCTTCAAAAAAACCCAGCAGGACTGCCTGGCGCGCGGCATCTATTTTGAGGCGCGCGGCGAGTCGGAACTCGGCCAGGCCGCCGTGGCGCAGGTGATCCTCAACCGGGTCAGGAACCCGGCCTATCCCGGAACGATCTGCGGCGTCGTCTACCAGAACAAGAAATGGCGCAACCGCTGCCAGTTCTCGTTTGCCTGCGACGGCATCCGTGACCGCATCAGATCGCAGCGCGCCTGGAAAAAGGCGCAGAAGGTGGCCAAGGCCGTTTCCAACGGCAATATCTGGCTCGACGATGTCGGCGATGCGACCCACTACCACGCCAATTATGTGCGGCCGCGCTGGGCCCGGACGATGAAGAAGACCGACCGGATCGGCCGGCACATTTTCTACCGCACGAAAGGCGGCGGCTGGAGCTAGGGGCACTGCCCGCCGTGTCCGGTCTTTAAGTCAAACCACTCCCATATTGTCATCCTCCGTCTCTGCGCACCGTTATTCTCCGGCTCTCTTACTGTCATCCTCCAGCTCTCTCACTGTCATCCTCCGGCTTGACCGGAGGATCGTTGTCAACTTTGTGCGGCGGCAACCCGATGGTCCGATCAAGTCGGACCATGACAGTGGGAGCGGCACGCCAAAACCCTCCGCCGCCTTCCGGCCCGGAGCTTTGCGAGAGGTCGGGGCGCCGAAAGACGCGTCCGAAACTAAATACGTGCGCCTTGCGGCGCCCCGTTGCGGCGGTTTTGGGCTTCCAGTCCTTCACTCTCGG
>CALZIL010000029.1 GCA_945787495.1 uncultured Afifella sp.
AAAGCGCCAATGCGGCTTGCGCCCTTCCGCTTCCAGCTCGGCCTTCTCAGTTTCGCTCAGCTTGAGCGCGCGCCGATCATAGACCGGCGGCCGGCCACGGGCGCGCTGGCGGGCACGCTGCCGGTCAAGCTCGTCGGGCGTCTCGTAGCAGGGATAAAGCAGGCCCGCCGCTTTCAGCTTTTGCGCCGCCGCATCGTAACTTTCAAACCGCTCCGACTGGCGCTCGATGCGGTCCGGTTCAATGCCCAGCCAGTTGAGGTCGGCGGCAATGGCGTCGGCAAATTCGGCGCGGGAGCGTTCGCGGTCGGTATCGTCGAAGCGCAGAATGAAGCTTCCGCCGGCCGGCTTGGCGAACAACCAGTTGTAAAGGGCGGTGCGGGCATTGCCGACATGGATCATGCCGGTCGGCGATGGGGCGAAACGGACGACGGGGGGGCTCATGCGGCCCCTCTAGTGCCTTTTGTAGCGAGCGGCAATGCGCCCTGCGGCGCGCGCGTGCGCAACTGGCGGGCGGCCAGTGCCATAATTGGTGTAACGGCGAGACAATAGGCGGCCATGACATAAGTCTGCGTGGTGATGGAAACCGACCAGTCGATCAGCCAGCCGATAATGCCGGGCCCCAGCGCACTGGCGAAAACCATGGCGGCAAAGACCAGCGAGCGGACCGCGCCGAGATGGCGGATGCCGTAGACCTCTGGCCAGAGCGCGCCGAGCAGCGTCACCATGACGCCGGAATTGATGCCCATCAAAACCATGAAGACCGGGATGGCGACCCATGAATCGACGGTGGCGAGCACGATCAATGCCGCCGCCAGCGGCAGCGGGAAGGTCGGCAGCAGGCGAGCGCTGTCCCAGCGGTCGGTGACCCAGCCGGCAATCAGCGAGGCAATGACGGTCATGCCGGCGTGCAGCGGATAGGCGCTGACGAACCAGACGAGCTGCCAGCCCTTGGTCTCAACGATATGCACCTGGTGGAAATAGACCGCCGTTCCCATGAAAGGCGGCGCCAGAAAGCCGAGATTGATCGCCCAGAACACCGGATCGCGAAGCACCTCGGACCGGCTCCATTGGTGGATCTCTGGCAAATCAACGTCGGTCTGGTGGCCCGATGTCGGCACGCGATCGACGGCAAGCAGCATGTAAAGCGCCGGCATGGCCAGGACCAACAGCGCGCCAGCCGATATCAGCCAGGTTTCGCGCCAACCGATAGCCAGTGCCAGCGCCACGGCGAGTGGCGGCAAGGTGGCCTGGCCGATCTGGTGGCCAAGTCCGGCGATGGCCACGGCGCGGCCACGCTGGCGTGAATACCAGCGGCCCATTGCCGTCATGGCGACATGGACAGACATGCCCTGGCCGAAAAAGCGCAGGCCGAAGATGATCACGAACAGGAAAAACGCCGAAGTGGAGACCACGGTCAGGGCACAGGTGGCGGCAAGACCGGCGAGGACCACCATGCCGGCAAGGCGCGGCGTCCAGACATCAGCGATCCTGCCGGCGAGCAACATGGCGGCGGCGCTGGCCAATGTACCGGCCATGTAAATGGCGCCGAAATCGCCGTGGCTCAGATTGTAGGCGGCACGGATCTCACCGGAGAAGACGGAGATGAAAAAGGTCTGGCCGAAACTCGACGCAAGCGTCAGCAAGAGACCGGCCAGCAGCCAGCGGGCGTTTGCCCGCAGGAAACCGGGGGCCCCTAAGAAGCCGGGCTCGGCGTTCATGGGCGCTTTCTAAACCTTGTCGCGATAATGATTGGTAATCGGATAGCGCCGGTCGCGGCCGAAATTGCGGCGGGTGATCTTGACGCCGGGCGCCGCCTGCCGGCGCTTGTATTCGGCGATATAAAGCAGCCTTTCCACCTTGCGGACGATGTCGATGTCAAAGCCGGCGGCGGCGATCTCGGTGACGCTTTTTTCGTCCTCCACCAGGGCTTCCAGAATGGCGTCGAGATCGTCATAGGGCGGCAGCGAATCCTGGTCCAGCTGGCCTTCGCGCAGTTCGGCGCTGGGCGGCTTGTCGATGATGCTTTGCGGGATGACGATGCCTTCGGGACCGAGAAATCCGGGCAGATGATTGGCGTTGCGCCAGCGCGCCAGGCGGAAGACCTCGGACTTGTAAATGTCCTTGATCGGGTTGAAGCCACCGTTCATGTCGCCATAAAGCGTCGCATAACCGACGGACATTTCCGACTTGTTGCCGGTGGTGACGACCATGGCGCCGAATTTGTTGGAGACGGCCATCAGCGTCATGCCGCGCACGCGGGCCTGGATGTTCTCCTCCGCAACGCCGGGCGGCATGTCGTCGAACAGCGGCTTGAGCAGCGTGTCGAAGCCTTCCACCGCATCGGCGATCGGCAGCGTGTCATAGCGCACGCCGAGCGTCTCGGCGCATTCGGCAGCGTCGGAAAGGCTGAGATTGGAGGTGTAGCGGTATGGCAGCATGATGCAGTGGACGCGCCCGGGCCCCAGCGCGTCGACGGCGATGGCCGCGCAGAGGGCGGAATCGATGCCGCCGGACAGGCCGAGCACGACGCTGGGAAAGCCGTTCTTTGTCACATAATCGCGCAGGCCGAGCACGCAGGCCTGCCAATTGGCGGCGGCCGGATCGGGCAGGCCCGCCTTCGGCCCGTCGGTGCAGCGCCAGCCCGCATCGCCGTTTTGCCAGCCGGTCATGGCAAGGCCGGTCTGAAACTGCGGCATCTGGAAGGCCAGCGTGCGGTCGCCATGCAGGCCGAACGAGCCGCCGTCGAACACCAGCTCGTCCTGGCCGCCCGTCTGATTGGCGTAAATGACCGGCAGGCCGGTCTCCACGATGCGCGCCACGGCGACCTGGATGCGCAGATCGGCCTTGCCCACCCAGTAGGGCGAGCCGTTCGGGACGATCAGCAGTTCCGCGCCGGTCTCCATCAGGCATTCGGCGACCTCGTCGGCCCAGACGTCCTCGCAGATCGGCACGCCCAGCCTCACACCGCGAAAATCGACCGGCCCCGGCAGCGGCCCGGCCTTGAAGACGCGGCGCTCGTCGAAGACGCCGTAATTGGGCAGTTCGACCTTGTGACGCACCGCCTTGATCTCGCCGCCGTCGAGCAGCAGCACAGAGTTGCAGACGTCCTCACCGTCGCGCCAGGGGCAGCCAACGATGATCCCCGGCCCGTCCTTGGTCACGGCGGCCAACTCCTGCGCCGTCTGCCGGCAGGCGTCCTGGAAGGCCGGCTTGAGCACCAGATCCTCGGGCGGATAGCCGGAGATGAACAGCTCCGTCAAAATCAGCAGATCGGCGCCGCCGGCCGCCGCCTCGGCATGCGCCTTGCGGGCTTTTTCGGCATTGCCTTCAAGATCGCCGACGATCGGATTAAGCTGGCCGACGGCGATCGTAAGGCTGGTAGGAACTGGCGTCGTCATGGGCGCGGGTTTAGCGCGGCGCATGGGCGGCGGCAATGGAGGCTAGGTGGGGTGGCTCGGGTTGGCGCGAGATGGAGGAAATTCGGCTGCAGGGGCGAATCCTCTATTGGTTCAGATTCCGGACATCGGGGCAAAGCAACTCCTACTTCCGTTAAGTTCCACAACCGGACATACGCTGCTCCGGAACATCAACTGCAATGTGGAACTAAGTCGTCAGCGAATTGAGCCATCCTCACCATGGTCGATATGTCACGTTGCAATTGCCCGAGACTGTGGTGAGCATCCAACATCACTGCTGAGTTGACGGAGGGCAAGATAACCTCGTCCCGCAAAACCAAAGTGATGATTATTGCAGTCGCCGCTCTCATAGGGACCTTGCACGCCCTAGCTGTTTCTCAGACAGCGTTAGCCGCGGAGTTTGTGCGCATAACTAAACTGAGCCAGTTCAAAACCGCGATTATTGGAAAGACACTTTCCGCTGGCAAAGTCCGAGTTGTCATTGCAGTTGATGGAACGTGGGGTGGAACCGCTAAAAGAGGAAAAGTCTCCGGCACGTGGAAATGGAGACGTGGCTACTGGTGCCGCGTTGGCACAGTGGGGAGCAATCTTTTGGCGGAAGACTGCCAAGAAATCTCAGTGTCGGGAAAGAAGATGCGCCTAATACGCAATCGTGGGAGTGGTGATGTAGTCGAGTTAAAAATTGGCGGGTGAAGATCAGGCTGGGTATCCGGCCTGCCTGTTCACTTTGGGGGCCACACCGCGCCTTCGCGCATACCGTGATTGGTCTTACGGTCGTAGGTTTTATTGAGCCTGCGAGACTTTTCCCTAACCTGTTTACCAATCCGGTTCGCATCCATTTCGAGCTGAGCGCATGTGTTCCGAGACCCCATCGCCACGATTTTGCGTTCGATCTCACGCGCACCGGCGACTGCATATTCGGCGTGCTTGTCCTCGTGTCGGTTGAGTGCCGCGTAGAAGCGATCCCAGTCACGTTTCAATTTTGGTGGAAGTGCGGCCTTGTTTTGCAGGCGCGGGAGGACAAACTCGATCTCTACTGTCGTGCCCACCATGAATATCTTGCAACCGCGAGAGCTATCATGCCACCAGAACTTCCACGAGATGTCATTGTGGGTGACCGCATGGAACCGCCCCGGTGGTCCGCGTCGGTCCATTGAAGCGTCGATCTCCTCCGCAGTCTTGCCGGTGACCTTATAGAAAGTGCGCTTTGCGTTCACCTCCGGCTCCGCACGAGCAGTTGCTACAATTGAGGCACCCACAAGTGCGAGAGCGGAAAGACGGGCAGCTTTCAGTAGCGAAGAGATGGTTGATACCCCCATCGCAACAAGCCCCTAATACAAGCGTTGAAATATTGATTATCCAAAAAATTCAACGCTTTCTTGTTGCTCATTAATATAGCACAAAAACACCTTATCGTCACTTTGGGTGGGCTTTGCTTTTGATGAGGCCGCTCATCAGAGTTGGATCATTGTCGCGCTTTTGTCGGTGACGTTCGCTACCGCGATGACGTGCGTGATACCGGGTAACCGCTGACTTCCGAAGTGGGTCAAACCGCGACATGCGCGCCGACCGGCCGGAATGTCCGTTCCATGATCCAGCACCGGACATGCGGCACCCCGTTTCCATACGTCCGTTCACAGCGCCTAACGGCCATATTCCAAACTGAGACCCTACCTGCCTAAGCCGCAGCTTTCGCTTCCATGCGGTAGGCGTCCATGGCCAGCAGGCCGAATTCGACGGAATCGTGGATGCGGACGCCACTGGCGGTCTCGCCGGCCGCACCGAGCGCCACGTGGAGCGGCATGAGGTGCTCGTCGGTCGGATGGTTTTCCACCGCGAATGGCGCCTGGCGGCGATAGTCGAGCAAGGCGTCGGTGTCGCCCTCCCCCAGCCTTTCGGCGATCCAGCGCGCAAACGCATCCACCCACGGAACCGATGTCGTATCGCCGCTGGTCATGCGGCCGCTGGTGAAAAGCTCGTGCAGGTTGTGGGTCAGCGAGCCCGATCCCAGCACCAGCACGCCGTCATCGGCGAGCGGCGCCAGAGCCCGGCCGACCTTGTAATGCCAGGCGGCGTCGCGGCCGGGCTGGACGGAAAGCTGGGCGACGGGGATGTCGGCTTCGGGATAGATCAGCACCAATGGCACCCAGACACCGTGATCGTAGCCGCGACGCTTAACCAGCTCCGGGCCGAGGCCGGCATCGGCAAGCAGCGTGTGGGCCGCTGCCGCGACATCAGGCGCACCGGGGGCGGCGTAGACGATATCGCGCAGGCGCGGGTCGAAACCGCCGAAATCATAGATCATGCCCGGCGCCGGATCGCTGACCAGCGTCGGCCCGGCCGTCTCAAAATGCGCCGAGACGGTGAGGATGGCGCGCGGCTGGGGGCCGTCAGCAGCAAAGCTTTTGAGAAAATGATGCGCCGCCGTCTCCCTCAGCGCCGTTTCCGGCGAGCCATGCGAGACGAAAAGCGGTTCGATACGGTTTGCCATGACAACCATCCTTTGCCGCATAGATGATGGCGGTCGGCTTTCAGAAAAGCCAGCAGGTGATTGACGGAGTGTTCACGGGGCAGGAACTGAAACTTCCCTCGCCGCTCAGTATTCCGACCGTTGCGGCAGCCCGTCGGTGATGTCGTAGTAATCGCCCTTTTCGGAAACGAATATGTGTTCGGCAAGGGCGAGACCGGTCGGCTCATCCAGACATCCGGCCTTGATCCAGACCGTGTCGGCGCCGTTTTCGCGCCAGAACAGATGCGCGCCGCAGGTGGCGCAGAAACCGCGCTGCGCGTTTGCCGTTGCCGCATACCAGGTCATCGCCGTTTCGCCGGAGACGTCAAGATCGGCTCGCCGGACCTTTGTCGCCACCGTATAATGGCCCGTCTGGCGGCGGCAGGATTTGCAATGGCAGGCAGACGGCGGCCGGAACGGACCAGCCGCCGAAAAGGTTACAGCACCGCAATTGCAGCGGCCGGTCAGTTTTTCATTTGAAGGCATGGCATCCTCGCAAGCTGGGTCTGCGGATCAAGGCGCGTCCCATTTTCAACCTGTGCCGCTGTTTTCCGGCATAGATGTCCGGTTTGTCCCCATCCGGAAACCCTTTCTTGACCTTTTCGGCAGTTTTCCGGCCCCGCAGCCCCGCGACGCGCCGGATTTTCCGCTCCGCCAATCGTTTCTTAGCACTGGTCTGGTCTTGTCCGGCACCAATAAATGCTGCGCGACCAGGGGCGTTCAAACAGAAAATGAGCACGCTTTCCACCCTCGCCGGCCTGGTTCTCGCGGTGTTGGGAATCGGGGCCATGTGGTCTGCCTGGTTCTTCGACCAGGCCAGGCGCGGCGAGCGCATGATCGTTTCACGCAGGCGCATCAAGGCGCAGCCGGAAAATATTTGGCTAAAAATCAATAACGGCAGCACCCTAAGAACTTTTTTTGGCGCAAAGATGCAGCGGCGGCATCTGCCTGAGGATCCCGATATCATTGAAACGATGATCGACTTTCAGGGCGTGTCAAACCGCGTTCTGGAACGGGTGATCAAGAACGAACCGCAACGACAGCTGGTTACGCATGTCGAAGAATTAAACGGCGAACGCGAACCCCTCGGCGCATTTCACTGGGACTCGTTCATGCTTGTGCCCGGAAAATCATCGACCGAGGTCGTTCTGGCGCAAAGAGGCGATTTCGGCACGTTTTCCAGCGCCCTGTTCTCATGGTATTGCGGCCGCCGCGCGCTGCGCAATCTGAAAAGAGCGTCGGAACCGGCAAAGCCCAAGGTCGACCTGGAAGACTCCCAGAACGATTTGATTGTCTCGATATTCGCGACAGTCAGCTTCGTATTCGTGTGGGGCGTGGAATACACCTTTATTCTCGTCCCGCTGCTGGTCATCCATGAATATGGGCACGTCCTGGCCATGAAGATGACCGGCCAGCCGGCGCCGCGGATGTTTCTGGTGCCGTTTTTCGGCGGTCTGGCGGTCGGCAACCACCCGCACAAGAGCCTGTTCGACGATGCGTTCTGCTCGCTGATGGGACCGGGCTTGAGCCTCCTGCCGGCGATCGGCCTTTATCTCATTGGCGCCTATCTTGCGCCCGATCCTTATGCGCTATGGATCATCTGGGCCGCCGGCATTTGCGGATTTATGAACGCCCTCAACCTGCTGCCGGCGCTGCCGCTGGACGGTGGAAATATCATGCGGGCGGTTTCCCAAAGCCTGGCGCCGGATATGACGCGCAACGCCCTATTGGTGCTCGGCGCCGCCTCGGCATTTCTCGTTTATCGCCACGGCTATGTCGGCTTTGGCATGTTCGCCGCATTCGGGCTGTTCCACGCATTCGAACTCACCGGCCCGCCGCGCGCCCGACCAATGTCGTTCACCAGCGGTTCGATCATCCTGACCGGTTACGTCATCACCGCCGGCATTCACATCACAATAGCAGCGCTCGTCTTCGGCTGGATCTGACCGGCCAGGCGGACGCCTGCCGTTACAATCCCGCCGCGATCTTCACGGCTTCGCCGCTGCGCTCTTTTTTCAGCCGTTCGGCGACGAGAAAGGCCAGTTCCAGAGCCTGGTCGGCATTCAGGCGCGGATCGCAATGGGTGTGGTATCGGTCGGACAGATCGTCATCTGAAATCGCCCGCGCGCCGCCGGTGCATTCGGTGACGTTCTTGCCGGTCATTTCGATGTGGACGCCGCCGGCATAAGTGCCCTCCGCCTCGTGGATGGCGAAGAATTCGGCCACCTCGCGCAAGACCAGGTCGAATGGCCGGGTCTTGAAGCCGCTCGCCGCCTTGATGGTGTTGCCGTGCATCGGGTCGCACGACCACACGACGGAGCGGCCTTCAGCCTCAACCGCGCGGATGAGAGCCGGCAGGTGATCGCCGACCTTGCCGGCGCCGAAGCGGGCAATCAGCGTCAGCCGGCCCGGTTCGTTGTCGGGATTGAGGATGTCGATCAGGCGGATCAGTTCATCGGGGTTCGACGAGGGTCCGCATTTCACGCCAAGCGGGTTTTTGACGCCGCGGGCGAACTCGACATGGGCGTGGTCGGGCTGGCGGGTGCGGTCACCGATCCAGATCATGTGGCCGGATGTGGCGTACCAGTCGCCGGTGGTGGAATCGATGCGGGTCAGCGCCTGTTCGTAGCCCAGAAGCAGCGCCTCGTGACTGGTGAAGAAATCGGTCTGGCGCAAGGTCGGCGCGGTGTCGGGATTGATGCCGACGGCGCGCATGAAGGCCACGGTCTCGCTGATGCGGTCGGCCATTTCCCTGTAGCGCTCGGCCTGCGGGCTGTCGGCGACGAAACCGAGCATCCATTCATGGACATGGTCGAGATTGGCGAAGCCGCCCTGGGCGAAGGCGCGCAGAAGGTTCAGCGTCGCGGCCGACTGGCGATAGGCCATTTCCTGGCGCATCGGATCGGGCAGACGGCTCGCCTCATCGAACTCGATGGCATTGATGATGTCGCCGCGGTAGCTTGGCAATTCCTTGCCGCCCTGGCTTTCGACCGGCCCCGAGCGCGGCTTGGCGAACTGGCCGGCGATGCGGCCAACCTTGACCACCGGCGATTTGGCACCATAGGTCATGACCACGGCCATTTGCAGGAAGGCGCGGAAGAAATCGCGGATATTGTCGGCGCCGTGTTCGGCAAAGCTTTCGGCGCAATCGCCGCCCTGAAGCAGGAACGCCCGACCCCCGGCGACATCGCCAAGCTGACCTTTGAGCTTGCGCGCCTCGCCGGCGAAAACCAGCGGCGGATAGGTCGCAAGGCGCGCCTCGACGGCGGCCAGCGCGTCGGGATCGGGATAATCGGGAACCTGAACGATCGGTTTGCCGCGCCAGCTGGACGGCGTCCATTTTTCACTCATCACACTCTCCTCGCCCGCGCGCGGTTTCCTCACCGATGTCACCTGACGGCGCGTGCCATTTGTGGCGCGGCTTATAGCGGCTTTGACAATTGACTGCCAGTGACACATGGAATTGGGACACATGGCTCTGCGACACATGGCCCGGCATCCGCCCGACCGGATATATTGCATACAGATTTCCCATGAAGCTGGAACACTCTCACGCCCCCGATGCAATCGCCGAACGCCTCGCGGCCGGACCGCGCGTCAACTATCTGCGCGACTGGGTCTATGGCGGCATTGACGGCGCCATCACCACCTTCGCCGTCGTCGCCGGTGTCGTCGGCGCCGAACTGTCGGCCAGCATCGTGCTGATCCTGGGCGCCGCCAATCTTCTCGCCGACGGCTTTTCCATGGCCGCGGCGAATTATACCGGCACCAAGGCGGAACAGGAGGACTATCACCGGATCAAGCAGGTTGAGAAAAACCACGTCGATGTCGATCCGGAGGGCGAACGGGAGGAAATCCGCCAGATCTTCGCCGCCAAGGGACTTGAAGGCGGCAAGCTTGACGCGGTTGTCGATGCGGTCACGTCCGATCCCGATCTGTGGATCGACATGATGATGAGCGAAGAGCACGGACTTGGCGGCATCCATCGCTCGCCGGCTCACGCGGCGATTGCGACATTTGTCGCGTTCTTCATCTTCGGCGGCGTGCCGCTTTTGCCATTCGTCTTCGGCATGGAGGCTTCGGCCTGGATTGCGACATTTCTGACGGCAGGCGTGTTCTTCGTCATCGGCGCGCTGAAAAGCCGCTGGTCGACCCGGTCGTGGCTTTACTCAGCCGTCGAAACCCTGGTGATCGGCATGATCGCCGCCGGCCTTGCCTGGCTGATCGGATGGTCGCTGCAAGGTCTGGCCTGACCCCGCCTCATGGCGCGGCGGACTTTGCCAACCGGCCGGAATCCGTCACTATGGCGAAATGAGCGAAATCGAACCTGCCTTCACCGTCGGGGTCGAGGAAGAATATCTCCTCGTCGATCTTGAAACGCGAGACGTCTGTCCGGATCCGCCCGGCGCCCTGATGAGCGCCTGCGAAGACATTTTGGGCAGCAAAGTCGCGCCGGAATTCCTGCGCTGCCAGATCGAAGTCGGCACGCCGGTCTGCACGACGATGGAGGCCGCCCGCAACGAGCTGGTCTCCATGCGCACTGCCATTGCCAATGAGGCCCGCAAGCATGGCTTGGCCCCGATTGCCGCCTCGACCCATCCCTTCGCCGCCTGGACGAAGCAGCTCAGCACCGACAAGCAGCGTTATAACGAACTGGCGCGCGACTATCAGGTTGTCGCCCGGCGGCTTTTGATCTGCGGCATGCATGTTCATGTCGGCATCGATGATGAAGACCTCAGGATCGACCTGCACAACCAGCTCGCCTATTTCCTGCCGCATCTGCTGGCGCTGTCGACCTCCTCGCCATTCTGGCAGGGCTGGCGCTCCGGCCTGAAATCGTATCGGCTTGCCGTGTTCAACGAATTGCCGCGCACCGGCCTGCCGGAAACGTTTTCCAGTGCCGGCGAGTATCACCGGATGGTGGATGTCCTGGTCGGCGCCGGGGTGATCGAGGACGCCACCAAGATCTGGTGGGACCTGCGGCCCTCGGCGCGTTTTCCGACGCTGGAAATGCGGATCACCGATGTCTGTACGCGGCTCGACGATGCCATCACGATCGCTGCCCTGTTCCGCTGCCTGACACGCATGGTCTGGCGGCTAAAGCGCCGCAACCAGCGCTGGCGCGACTATCCACGCTCGATGATCGCGGAGAACCGCTGGCAGGCGCAGCGCCACGGGGCATCCGGTGAACTGATCGATTTCGGCATCGGCGAAACCGTCCCGTTTCGCGATCTGGTCGATGAAATGATCGATCTGGTCAGCCAGGACGCGATCGCGCTGGGCTGTAGCAGCGAGGTGGAACGGGCCCGCGCCATCGCCATTGAAGGCACCAGCGCCGACCGGCAGATCGCGGTGTTTGATGAAGCAGTCGCCGGCGGCGGCGACGAGACGGCCGCCCTGGCGGCGGTGGTCGATCACCTTGTGGCGGAAACGCTGGAAGGCTGCGAAGAGGCCTGAACCGGTACTATCGCCAACTCGTCCAGGCAGCAGTCGACCCTGTCGCGCTCGCTGGTACTCAGTGAAAGGGCGCGCGGATAGCGCGGCGCCTCACGGTCATTGAGCACCGGAACGTGCCAGTCGTCTGTGGTTGCAAGAAAATGATCGGCGCCCGAGGCACCGAATGTGCGAAGGAACCCGGCAATCACGACATCCAGATAGGACAGCATGATGGGGTGGTCGGCGTCGCCGGGCCGGCGGTGTTCGTCATTGCCGACATAGAGGAAGGGCACCGGCCAGCCATCGGGCCGCGGGTCGAGCCATTGGAGCGCGCCGTCATCGACGCCGTGCCGGGTATACTGGCCCTCGCGCTGATCGAGCGCCGGCAGGGCGTCCATCGGCTGGGCAATGACGACGCCGTCGATCACGCTATCGGGATCGCGATAGACCGTCAGCGTGCAGCGCCGCCCGAAGGCGGTCAGTCCGGAATGCCGCCAGGCGCGCCGCCATCCTTGAACGCGGACACGGACGGCTCGGGTTCCGGAGGCCAGAGTGTCGGTGTTGACCAGTGAGCCGTAGCCGAAACAGGTGAACATCGGTGCTCTCTGCGGGCCTAAAGCGCCTTGCCACCGCGAATGCGGCGCAGCGGCTCGGCGAACGTGACAAGTTCTTCCGCGGCGGTCGGATGGACGGCCATGGTGGCGTCGAAATCCGCCTTGGTGGCGCCCATTTTCACCGCAATCCCCAAAAGCTGGGACATTTCGCCGGCGGCCGGACCGAGCACATGGGCGCCGAGGACGCGGTCGCTATCGGCGTCGACGACGAGCTTGACCAGCATGCGTTCAGAACGGTGCGCCAGAGTGTTTTTCATCGGCCGGAATGCGGAAGAGTAGACGTCCAAATTGCCGAAACGGTGCATTGCCTCATCTTCGCTGAGCCCGACGGTGCCGATTTCCGGTTGGGAGAATACGGCCGTCGCGACCTTATCGTAATCGGGCTTTGTCGGGCGGCCGTGATAAAGCGTATCGACAAGGCACATGGCCTCATGGATGGCGACCGGGGTCAGCTGCATGCGGTCGGTGACATCGCCGATCGCCCAGATATGGTCGACATTGGTCTGCGAATAATCATCGACGATGATCGCGCCGTTGGGCCTGGCATCGATCCCGACCGTCTCAAGTCCGAGATTCTCCGTATTCGGCAGACGCCCGACGGCGAGCATGACGGCATCGGCTTCCAACGTATCACCGCTGGACAATGTTCCCTTCAGCCGTCCGTCGGCCTGCTTTTCGATCTCGGTGAAAATTTCATGGCAGCGGATCTTGATGCCCTTGTTCTCATATTCGGCGTGCAATAGGCGCCGCAGATCCATGTCGAAACGCTGCAGGATCTCCTTGCCGCGATAGAGGATGGTCGTATCAACGCCCAGGCCGTTGAAAATTCCGGCGAACTCGATCGCGATATAGCCGCCGCCCTCAATAACGATGCTTTGCGGCAGGCGTTCCAGGTCGAAGGCTTCTTTAGAAGTGATGCAATGCTCGTGGCCCTTCAGGGCGCGGTGCGGGTTGGCCCGGCCGCCGGTTGCGATCAGGATGCGCTCAGCACTCACCATCCGGTCCTGATTCAGCAGCCGGATGGTATGAGCGCCGTCAAGCACGGCCCGCTCTTCGAAGAGCTCGACACCGGCCTTGGCAAGGCCGGCCCGGTAGGCGGCTTCCAGGCGGGCAATTTCGACGTCCTTGTTGGCGACCAGCGTCGGCCAGTCGAATGCCGCACCATCAACCGACCAGCCATATCCTGCGCTGTCCTGGAACGCCTCGGCGAATTGCGCGGCATAGACAAACAGCTTCTTGGGCACACAGCCGCGAATGACACAGGTGCCACCGAAGCGGTCATCCTCAGCGATCGCAACGCGCGCCCCGGCCCCGGCCGCCTTGCGGGCGGCCCTTACGCCGCCCGATCCGGCGCCGATGACGAAGAGGTCGAAGTCGAAGCCGGCCATTTTGCGCGGTTACTGCGCCTGCAATTTCAGATCGCCACCGGCCGGATCGGCGCCACCGGGTCCGGCTTCAAGCTTTTTCGCTTCCGCCTTGGCCATCTTGGTCAGTTCATCGCCGACCCGTTTGTGCATTTCTTCGCTCAATTCGCGCGACCAGATTTCGGCAAGGCCGAGCTGACTTGTTAAAATACGCGGCATGATCGCGCCGAATTTTTTGCCCGTTGGTGTGTTGTAGAATTCCAGCAGGACACGCAATTCGTCCTTGTCAAAAGCCAGAGCCCAGACCTCGGTGAGTCTTACTTCGAGGTCTTCACGATAGACCACCAGATCCAGCGCCACCTTGTCGACGATCTCGATGATGCCAAGCTGCATCTGCGGATTTGACCGGATGAAGGTGGTTTTTGCCTGGTCGGCAATATTGGGTAGCAACTCATCAAAAGGACGCCCGGTCCGGCTCGCGGTCATTACTTGGCGTGCCAAGGCAAGTTCTTCAGCGTCAATTTCCTGGGCGGCTGCCGGATAACCGGCTGTCCAGGCCGTAAACACAATGGCGGTCGCAGCTAGCAAACGAACCATGTTCAACTTCTCCTGATTGGCGCATCCTGATTGGTGCAACGTGTCGGCAATTTGCCGTTCTTTACAGGCATTGCGCCGGCGCTTCACGCTTTGATTTTACGAACGCCGCCGGCTCCGGCGATCAATGCCGAACTGGCAAGGCCGATAAACAGACCATGTTCGACGACACCGGGAATGGCTGCAAGGGTGGAAGCCAGCGCTTGTGGATCGGAAATCGGGCCAAATGATGCATCGAGAATAAAATTTCCGCTATCGGTCTGGTAAGTCTGGCCGGCGTGCTGGCGAAGCGTCAGTTCGCCAGCCAGGCCAAGGCGGTCGGCGGCCGTCTCAATGGCGATTCGCGTCGCCGCAAGGCCAAAGGACACGACTTCGATGGGCAACGGAAAGGCGCCCAGACTGTGGACGACTTTCGCTTCATCGGCGATGACAAGCATCTGCTCTGAGGCATAAGCAACGATTTTTTCGCGCAGCAAGGCACCGCCGCCGCCTTTTATCAGCACCAGACCGGGGCCGATTTCGTCGGCGCCATCGACGGTCAGATCAAGCCGCGGGGTCTCGTCCAGGCTCGACAGTTCAATCCCGGCGTGGGTCGCCTGCCGCGCCGTCTGCTCCGATGTCGGCACGCCAATGACGTCGAGACCGGCGCGCACCTTTTCCGCCAGTCCCTCGATGAAATGGGCCGCCGTCGATCCGGTTCCCAGACCCAGCTTCATGCCGCCGCGTACATGCGCCAGCGCCGCCTGCGCGGCCTTTTTCTTCAAGTCATCGGACATCAGTGCCCTGCCCCGGTTTTGGTCCTGCCCCGGCCGTCGAAAATTCCGATATCGGCACGCAACGCCGCCTTAACACGCGCTCCGGCGGGATCAAAGGCCGACGGGAAAGAGCGCCCGCCAGCGGTTCATGACTTGCCAAGAAACGAGACAGAGGTTAGGCGCGCGTCATGTCATCCCCGCTTCTCATCTTCGATCTTGACGGTACGCTCGTCGACACGGCGCCGGATCTTCTGGCAACGCTAGAGAGAACCCTGAAGGCGTTCGGTTTTGAAATCGGCGAGGCCGGCGTTTCGACCACCATGATCGGCCGGGGATCACGGTCGATGATCGAACAGGCGCTCACCGCGCAAGGTCACAGCGCACCGGCTGAACTGGTCAGCGACATGCACGCTGCGTTTCTGGACGACTATGGCGACCACCTGTGCGATGAAAGCCGCATCTTTCCAGGCGTCGAAAGCTGTCTTGACCGGTTCGCGGCGGCCGGGTGGCGGTTTGCCGTGTGCACCAACAAGCTGGAGGCGCTGTCGGTCTCGCTGCTGGCGGAACTGAAAATCGAGAACCGATTTGCGGCGGTTTGCGGCGCCGATAGTGTTGCCGCCTGCAAGCCGCATCCCGGCCACATCATCGAGACCGCCCACCGCTCCGGCAGCGGTCTTGAAAAGACAATCATGATCGGCGATTCCGCCTCCGATATTGGTGCGGCACGCGCTGCCGAAGTGCCGGTCATCGGCGTTACCTTCGGCTATACGCCGACGCCCATACACCTGCTTGAGCCCGATCTTCTGCTCGATGACTTCGATGCGCTGACGCTCGCCGATGCCGACCGGCTGATCGGTACGCCCGTCGTTTGAACCGCCTCGTGTCCGGCCGCGCCACCCGCCGCCGTTATGCAGCTTGACTTGCCGCGGCCGGCAAACCTATAGGTTCCGCCACCCCCAAACCGGCCATGCCAGAGTAACTGAGGCAACCGGGCGCGTAGCTCAGCGGGAGAGCACCACGTTCACACCGTGGGGGTCACTGGTTCAATCCCAGTCGCGCCCACCATTTTTCTCTATGTTTTTTATGAACTTATTCCAAATCGTTCAACCTGGAACCACCATTGGTGCCGGCCGAAGTGCGCCAAATACGGCTCTAAAAATTGAAAGCAGCGGCTATCTTATTCATCGGCATCAGCGCGCCCGCAGTCTGGATTGAACGCGAGGCCACCATGTGTGCCTTACGGGCGGCTTCTGGCGGTGCATGTCCGGTTAATCGAGCGGCAAGATATGCGCCATTGAAGGCGTCACCTGCCCCGGTTGTATCCAGAGGTTTATCCACATGAATTGCCGGGACAATAGTCGAACTGCGACGAGCATCGACCAAGGCCGATTCGGCTCCATTCTTGACCACGGACTCGACAACGCCTGCCGACCTGAGTCGATCCAGGGTTTCTTGAGGGGTCTTGTCTCCGAATAATATCTGCTCGTCGCCGTAGGTTGGCAACGCGATGTCTGCGATGGACAAAACATCGCCGAGCGCCGTCCGAGCTGTTGCTGCGGATGGCCAAAGCCTTGGTCGGTAGTTCGGGTCAAAAGCTATTGTGCTGCCGGCCGATCGGGCGTCTTCGAGAAGCCTCAGAAGCGTTTCGCGCGGTTGGGGATCCAGAATCGCAAGTGTTATTCCGGAGAAAAGAATGAGATCTCGGCTGACCAGGCTTTCTTTCAATGCGGTTGCGTCATCGGCCAACCTGCGTGCCGCTGAGTCGCTGCGCCAGTAGGTAAAAGATCGCTCGTAACCCTCAAGTGTTATCGCATAAAGACCCGGCCTGGTTGCGCTCAATCTTGGACTGTTGGCAATTCCGATACCGTGAGCACCAAAAAATTCGATTTGCCGGATCGAAAACGGATCTTCACCAAATGCGCTGACATAGTCGACCGCAATCTCGCGTGGCAACAACGCTTTCAGGGTCCAGAGTGTATTGAAAGTATCTCCAGCGAACCCCACTCGCCAAAGCCCATTGGGTTGGGCGGCGAGTTCGATCATGCATTCTCCGATCGCGGCAATTCTTGCTGCTTGCATCAGTACAATTCGGATCGCTCAAACGGTCACGGGCGCCGGCCCCGCCTTTATTCTAGTTCATGGCACAACTTGAGCCCATCTGGGAGCTTCTTCGTTCGGGTGCACGACCGCTTCGGGCCACAAGCGGAAGTCGCGAACCACCATTCTGATGTCCGTTAAGCTCCCGAAAGCGGCGGTCGCGAGACGCCGGTGGCACTTCCGTTTTGTGCCAGGAAGAGACATCCGTGGGTCTTCCACCAGCGCACGCTTCCAATGGTGGATCATCGTTGGGTCAAACGGTTCAAAGCCACAGACTAGTGGGTTCCCAAATGACAGCATCGTCAAATTAGTATGGCGTCGAGGAGTTCGGCGAACCGCACCTTTTCGTTATTCCGTGAAGCGGGCTCAATCCTGACGAGTATCTCTAGCTACCGCCTTGGCCTGGCTTGACTTTCACGCGCTTTCGATTGGATACTGGCGTTGCGGTCAGAGGGGGAGTTGGGCTCAAGCCAAGCAATTTGCATGGGCTCAAAATGAGTGGGGACTGACCGTGTTTAAATCTACTGTTATGACTGGCGTTGCGGCTGCAGTTACCGTGTGGTCGCTGTCGGTGAATGCCGCAGTGCTGAAGACCCCCTATACGGGTGAGTACGACGCGACCAGTGTCGTAACCGGCGGAAACTCACATACGATCTGGCTGAGCGGGGTAGTCGAGGCGGGTGTTGAGGAATATGCCACCGCGGGAACGGGCGAAACAATTTTTCAATTGTGGCAATTACTACATCCCGCGCGGAGCCGGGGTGCCATGATCCTCCTGCCTGTCTGGAATAGGGCACCACCGATGCCTGCATCGCCGGGGATTGGACCATGATGATCACTGTTATATGTCGCTCAGCGCTGTTTGTTCTCCTGATAGCCGGCACGACCATGCTGATGGCTTTGCCGTATCTGGGCTAGACGAGCTTTGCTTGCCTTTGAATTCAGGAAGATTCAGAAAAGGTACTATCGAATTTCCGATTTTGTTCGCATCTGTGAATTGGTTTGCGTGACATAAGATGAGTTTGGACGTGGAACAAATCGTAGACCGAAAAGTCGCCAAATGGTGTACCGACGATACGATGAAGCGCACAATTGACATTGTGCTTGCTGCTTTGGCGCTAGTATTATTGCTCCCTGCAATGGCTCTGATCGCCCTGATCCTCCTCTTGCAGGATGGTCGGCCGATCTTCTTCAACCATTGTCGGATAGGATTCCGCGGCCGGGAATTTTCGTGCCTGAAATTCCGGACAATGAAGCAGGATGCGGAACAGCGTCTTGCCGATCTTCTGCGAAACTGCGAGGCCAGCCGTCAGGAATGGGCGACAACGCAGAAGCTGAAAAACGATCCCCGCACCACCAAATTCGGGTCTTTCCTGAGACGCTCAAGTCTTGACGAGTTACCGCAACTCATCAATGTCTTGCGC
>CALZIL010000030.1 GCA_945787495.1 uncultured Afifella sp.
CGTTCAAAAAGCACCGGCATAAAGCCAAGTTTCATCTGCCGTGCCGCCGCCTCCAGGCCAAAAGCAACGTCCGCCCTGCCCTCCAGCACCATCATGGCGGCTTCTGTCTCGCTGTGCGCCGTCAGGCTCGATGGGTCGAGATCGGCCACGTCGATATTGCCGGCCTTCAACCACGATTCAAACAGCATCTGCGAGCCGCTGCCCGGCTGGCGCAAGGCGAGGCTCTTGCCGGCAAGTGAAGCCGGCGCAGGTTCGGCGTCTTCGTCATCAGCCTGCGCCGCGGCAACAATCAGGCCACGCCGGCGCCAGGCAAATTCCACAAGCACGACCGGTTTGCCGGCCAGGGACTGTTCGATGAAGGGAATATTCCACACTTCCTGATCGCGCAGGCGCAAATGCAGACCGGCGGCGATGCCCTCGCCTGCCGCGAAGGCATCCAAGCCCGGCTGCGAGCCATCGAACCGTGTCGCCAGGTCGGCGCCCGATTCGCGGATTGCCCAATTGAGCAACGGATCATGACTGCCCAGGAAAACCGGCGGCCTTGCCACCACTTCCGGTTGCGGCCCGGAACGATTGGCGGCGAGCCAGGCCTCGACCTCATCAAGGGGAAACAGCAGCTTGCCGGTTACGCGCGTGCACGGCACTTCGCCGGCGGCCGCCATGTCGTAGACCTTGCGCTCACGGATGCGCAGAAGTTCGGCCAGTTCACGGGTTGTCAGAAGCCGCTGATCGGTCATGACCGGTTCCGATGGGGTTTAAATACGGCAAGGCAGAGTACTGACACCATGGGCCTATTGAAACCGCATCGGCCGGGAAAGCAACCGCGCGCCGCAGCGTTCGGCCTTCGCGCAGCGACCCGCCGTGACCGGTCCGGCATCATCACGGCGATTGGCGCGGCAAAAAAAGCTGTGAAAAGCAAAAAGCTGTGATACCTCACATCGGCGAGCACATTGTGCTACATGGCCGCCGATCCGGCGGCCGCCAATTGCTTTCCTACAGCCGCCGCCCTCAAGGAGAATACTTTTGAGCACGGACACATTTGACAAGGTCGCAGACATCATCGCCGAGACCAGCGAAATTCCGCGCGAAGAAATCACGCCGGACAGCCACGCGATCGACGAGCTCGGAATCGACAGTCTGGACTTTCTCGACATTGTCTACGCGGTCGACAAGGAGTTCGGCATCAAGGTGCCGTTGGAAGCCTGGACACAGGAAGTCAATGAGGGCAAGGCGTCAACGGAGGACTATTTCGTCCTCAAGAATCTGTGCGCCCGCATCGACGAGTTGAGGGCCAGCAAGGGCGCGTAGGCTGCAATGCTGCTGGAATACTTCCAGATGATCGATCAGGTCGCCACGTTGGATTGCGAGGCAAAGCGGCTGATCGCGCACAGCACGATCCCGGAAGACAGCCCGATCTTTGAAGGGCATTTTCCGGGCCATGCGCTGATGCCCGGCGTTTTGCTGATCGAAACCATGGCGCAGGCGTCGGGCTATCTCGTTCTCGGCCTCAACAATTTTTCGCAGATGCCGTTTCTCGCCGGCGTCAAGGAGGCGAAGCTCAGATCCTTTGTCGAGCCGCAAACGCCGATCACCATCGAAGCCAGTCTGGAGCATGACGGCTCCGGTTTTGCGATGACCAAAGCGGCAATCAGTCACGACGGACAAAAGATCTGCGATGCCAAGCTGACATTCAAGGTCATGCCGTTTCCGGCGCCGGAACTGGAGGCGGAAATGCGCCGCCAGGCCGGACGGATCGGGCTGAACCTTGAGAATGCGCCGACATGACCTCCGCGCCCGTTGATTCTGACCGGGACGCGCTGATTACCGGCATCGGACTGATCTCGGGGCTCGGCGAAGGAGCGAGGCAAACCCACGCCTTGCTTGCCGGCCCGGAACCGGCGCGGCCACCGGTGGAAGAAGACAAGTTCGCCCCCTACCCGGTCATTGCCATGGCCGAGCTGGATCTGTCGACGCAGATTCCGCGCCGCGGCGATCAGCGCCAGATGGGGCCGTGGCAGCGTTTCGGCGTCTATGCCGCCGGCCTGGCCCTGGACGATGCCGGCATCAAGGATGATGAGGAGCTGCTCGGCCGCACCAATCTGATCGTCGCGGCCGGCGGCGGTGAGCGCGATCCGGAGGCCGATGCGCTGGTTCTGGATGCTACCCGTGAGTCGGAAGATCCGGCTGCCGCGCTGGTTGAACCGCTGCTCACCAATTTGCGCCCGACGCTGTTTTTGTCGCAGCTTTCCAACCTGCTCGCCGGCAACATTTCCATCGTCCATCATGTGACCGGTTCCTCGCGAACCTTTATGGGCGAGGAGCTGTCAGGCGCGATGGCGCTGCAGGTCGCGGTGCGCCGCATCCAGAGCGGACAGGGCGATCTGTTCCTCGTCGGCGGCGCCTACAACGCCGAGCGCGAGGACATGTTGCTGTTCTACGAGCTCGGCCACTATCTGTGGCAGGGCAATCCGGCGGCCGGTGTCTGGCAACGGGCCGAACAGAGCGGCGGCATTATCTGCGGAAGCATGGGCGGCTTTGTGGTGATTGAGTCACGCGCCCACGCGGCGGCACGGGGCGCAAAGGCCTATGCCAGGCTTGAGAGCGTCGCGACCGATACCGGACCGCGCGAGGACGAGGCTGCGGTCGGCGCCCGGCTTGAGCGATTGGCGGCGGCGCTGGACGGCGACGGTGACGACAAACCGCTGGGCTATCTTTGCGGTGCGTCCGGCGCCAAGCAGGCAACCGACATGGAACGTGCCTTTATTGACTCACTGTCGAAGAAACATGACGTGGTGGTTCGGACCTTCGGGTCGGTGCTCGGCCATGGTCTGGAAGCGCAAATGCCGGTCGGCGTGGCGCTTGCCGCAGCGGCGCTCGATCAAAAGCGCTATTATCCGCCCTTCGATCCATCCGATCCGGCAACCGCCAGCGACACTCCCCCGGACCGCATTGCCGTCACATCGTTCGGCCATTGGCGCGGCGAGGCGGTTGCCGTCGTCGCCAGGGCGGATTGACCGGCTATGAGCGATTTCAAAGGACTGTGCACATGACCTCTTCGCATCGCGATCATCTGGGCCGGCCTGTCATCGCCGTGACCGGGCTCGGCGTCGTCACATCGCTCGGCACCGGCAAGGACGACAACTGGAAGGCACTCACCGCCGGGCAATCGGGCATTCACGCAATCACGCGTTTTGCCACTGAAGGCCTCGGCACGCGCATCGCCGGGACGGTCGATTTCCTCAACGGCACGCCGGAAACCGCCGCCGATCTTTCCTACAACATGGCCGAACTGGCCGCCGGAGAGGCGATTGGCGAGGCCGGCCTGCCGCGCGAGCAGTTTCCCGGCCCGCTGTTCATGGCGGTGCCGCCGGTCGAACTCGAATGGCCACAACGCCTTGCCCTCGATGCGGCCGCCGCCGAGGGCGTGGAAGGAATTGACCGCCTTATTAGTGGCGCGAAAGCGCACAATAGGACTTGGCCCTATGACCGGTTCGTCTTTGCCGGCGTCGCCGAACGGACAGCCGAGACCTTCGGGACGCAGGGCGCTCCGATTTCGCTGTCGACAGCCTGCGCGTCAGGTGCGACCGCGGTCCAGCTCGGGGTCGAAGCTATACGGCGTGGCGACTGCGAGGCCGCACTTTGCATCGGCACCGACGGCTCGATCAATACCGAATCGCTGATCCGCTTTTCACTGCTGTCGGCGCTTTCCACGAAAAACGATCCGCCGGAGCAGGCCACCAAGCCGTTTTCAAAGAATCGCGACGGTTTCGTCATGGCCGAGGGCGCCGGCGCCCTCGTGCTTGAAAGCCTCGACCACGCCCTTGCCCGCGGCGCAGACGTGCTTGCAATCCTTGCCGGCATTGGCGAGCAGGCCGACGATTTTCACCGCACGCGGTCGAAGCCGGACGGCTCGGCGGTTATCGGAGCGATCCGCAATGTGCTCGACGATGCCGGCCTTGGGACCGACGCGATCGACTATGTCAACGCGCATGGCACCAGCACGCCGGAAAACGACAAGATGGAGCATCTCGCCCTCGATCACGTGTTCGGCGATGATCTGGCGAAGATGGCGGTCAGCTCCAACAAGTCGATGATCGGCCACACGCTGACGGCGGCGGGCGCCGTGGAGGCGGTGTTTTCGGTTCTGACGATGCGCAGCGGCCGCATCCCGCCGACGATCAATTACACAGAACCCGATCCGGATATTGTTATGGATGTGGTTCCCAACCAAGCGCGCGATGCCGATGTGACATCGGTGATGTCCAATTCCTTCGGCTTCGGCGGCCAGAATGTCTGCCTGATCATGACGGCTCCATGAGCGCAAACGGCAGCCGTGTCTATGTCATCGGAGCCAGCCGCGGGATCGGCGCAGCAATCGCGCAGCGCCTCGCGGCAGCCGGTTACACACTGACCCTGACGTCGCGCGAGCCGGATGGTCCGGTGCGCGATATCCTGGAAAACGTCAGGCAATCGGCGGTCGGTGCGGATCACCAGATCTGTCAGCTCGACGTCAATGACCGTGATCAGCTTGAGCGGATGGCCGATACGATCCAGGCCGACGAAAATCTTTACGGCCTCATCTATGTCGCCGGCCAGTCCTACGACATGCTGGCCGGTGCCGTCGATTACGATGTTGCCGGCAAATTGATGACGACGAATTTCATGGGGTTCCAGCGGCTGACGACGGCGGCGCTCAGGCCGATGATCCGGGCCAAGACCGGACGGATTGTTGCGATCGGCTCCGTCACGGCGACCTACGGCACTTCGGGCAATGCCGTCTATGCCGCGACCAAGGGCGCCATGCTCGGTTACACGCGCACAATGGCTGTCGAAGTGGCGCGCAAGGGCGTTACGGTGAACTATATCGCGCCCGGCTTTGTTGATACGGCGCTGCTTGATCCCTATAGGGCGTATCTGGACCGGCTGGCGAAGAAGATACCGGCCGCCCGTCTGGGCCGACCCGAAGATGTCGCCGGGCTGGTGGCTTATCTGGTCTCGGCGGAGGCCGCCTACATGACCGGATCGGTGCTGACAATCGACGGCGGTCTTTCGGCCAATCTCGTCTCGCGGCGTTAGTAAACTGGACCCACAAGCCTGATGGCAATTCCCGGAGCCTGAATTCATGCGTGCCCTGCAATTGATGGCGGATCGCGATATCGCGCTGAACGAGATCGATCCGCCGGCCGATCCTGCACCCGGCGAAGTCCAGGTGGCGGTCGCGACCGTGGCGCTGAACCATATCGACGTGTGGGGATGGCGTGGCATGGCGTTTGCCAAGCGCAAACTTCCCCTGGTCATCGGCGCGGAGGCGGCCGGGGAGATCATTGCGACCGGCGATGATGTCACCAGCCTGAGCGTCGGCGACAAGGTGGCGCTCTATGGCGCGGAGACCTGCGGGACCTGCGATGCCTGCCGCGAAGGCCGCGACAATCTTTGCGAGAATGTCGGCGGTGTTCATGGCTTCCACCTCGACGGCTTCGCCCAGGAGCGGGTCAATGCAAAAGCCCGGCTATGCGTCAAGGTGCCGGAGGGCGTGGCGATCAGCGATGCGGCCTGTACGCCGATCACCTTTGGCACGGTGCAGCATATGCTGTTCGACAATGCCCGGCTGAAATCCGGCGAATGGGTCCTGGTCCAGGCCGGCGGCAGCGGCATCGGCACGGCTGCCATCCAGCTTGCAAAAGCGATCGGCGCGACGGTGGTCACGACAGTCGGCAGCGAGGAAAAGGCGGAAAAAGCGCTGGCGCTGGGCGCCGATCACGTCATCAATTACCGCGAGGAGCGATTTGAGACCCTCACCCGCCGGCTGACCGGCAAGAAAGGCGTCGACGTGGTGTTTGAACATACCGGCGCCGATACCTGGAACGGCTCGCTGCTCTGTCTGAAACGCGGCGGCCGGCTCGTCACCTGCGGTTCGACGACAGGCGCCTCGGCGACCATGAACCTCATGCAATTGTTCCAGCAACAGTACCGGATCTTCGGCAGTTTCGGCTGTACGATTGGCAACATTTCCGAAGCACTCGACAAAATGGCCGCCGGCGACGCCAGGCCGGTCATCGACTCGCAAATCACCATGGAAACGGTTGAGGCCGGACTTCAGCGGATGGAAAACCGGCAGGTCTTCGGCAAGATCGTCATTTCGATCTAGAGCCGGGCGAGCAGGCCTTATCGACAAGATGACCAGACACAAAGGCAAAAGACGGCTGCCGCCGTTGCTGGTCCGGCGTCTCGACTGGCTGTTGGCCCAGATCCTGTTCGTGCTGCTCAAGCTGGCGCGCCTGTTGCCGACCGGCGCGGCTCTCAATATCGGCGGATGGCTCACCCGCAATCTGGGTTCGTTTCTGCGCGAGCATCGTGTCGCCAAGAAAAATCTCGCGGCGGCATTCCCGGAGATGAGCGAGCAGCAACGCAAGGAAATCCTCACCGGCGCCTGGGACAATCTTGGCCGCACCGGTGTGGAGTATGTGTTTCTCGACCGGATTTTCGACTTTGATCCGGAGGCGCCCGGCAGCGGCCATTTCGAGGTCGATGGCCTCGACCGCTTCCTGACGATCCGTGACAGTGGCGAGCCGGCGATCCTGTTTTCAGCCCATCTGGCCAACTGGGAAATCCTGGCGGTGTGCGCGGCGGCCTTTGACCTTGACATGACGGCGCTGTTCCGGCCGCCCAACAACGCTTTCGTCGCCGAAAAGCTCGACCGGGTACGCCGCGAAACGATGGGCGATCTGGTGCCGACGATGGCCGGCGCGGCGATCGCGCTCAGCAGTGCGCTGGAGCGTGGAGGACGGGTCGGCCTGCTGGTCGACCAATTCTACCACCGGGGTCCGGCATTGGATTTTTTCGGCCGCAAGGCACGGACCAATCCGACGCTGGGCATTCTTGCGCGGCGGTTCGATTGTTCGGTCTATGGCGCCCGTACGATCCGCCTCGCCGGCGGCCGCTTCCGGCTGGAACTGCATGGCCCCTATGACCTGCCGCGCGATGAGGGCGGCGAGATCGACATCAACGGGACGATGCAGATGGTGACGTCGATCGTCGAGGGCTGGGTGCGCGAGCATCCTGATCAATGGCTGTGGATGCATCGCCGCTGGCGCGACGAGCCGGCAACGGCCAACACGGTGACCGGTTGAATGGAGGGCCTTTTCGGCGCGCTGCCGCCATTTTGGATCCTGGCGGCCGCATCCTTGGTGATCGTCTGCGGCGCCATCATCCAGTCCTCGATCGGCATGGGATTTGGCCTGACGGTGGCGCCGATCCTGGCGGTGCTGGATCAGGACCTGGTGCCCGGACCGATCCTGGTGATGGGCTTTTTGACGGCCGGCGCGGGGGCGCTGCGCGAATGGCGCCATGTCATAGCCGGCGAGGTCGCGACGGCTCTGGCCGGGCGGCTGGTCGGTGGATTCCTGGCGACATGGGTCATCACGATCCTTCCCGACCGGTCGACGTTTTCACTCATTTTCGGGCTTTCCATCCTCGCCATGCTGCTGCTTGCCATTGCCGGCTGGCGCATGCCCTTCACGATGGCGAACCTGGCCGCCATGGGTTGGGTCTCGGGCCTGACCGGCACGATCACCTCCGTCGGCGCACCGCCGTTGGCCATGGTCTACCAGGATCGCACCGCCCTGACGGCGCGACCCACCCTGAACGCCTTCTTCTCCCTCGGCTGCGTGATGTCGTTCGCTTTGCTGGCGTTGGCCGGATGGGCCGGGACGGACGATGTGGTCGTGGCGTTGCTGTTCCTGCCGGCAATGGTGCTCGGTCTCAATCTGGCGCGGATTGTCCGGCCCTATGTCGACCACCGGTTCCGCCTGGCCATGTGGAGCCTTTCGGGCATCGCCGCGCTGTTCCTGATCGGCCGCGCAATCTTCTAGAGCGAGATGAGGTCATGCCGGCGCCGCATCCAGCGCCGTCATGACCGCCCCGGCGATCCGCGCGGTGCCATCGCTGCCGCCGAACTCCACCGACTTCAGACCGGTGGAAAATGCCGCATCGACGGCATTGCGAACCAGCCCCGCCGCCTTGAGGGCGCGTTCCTGGCCGTGCTCATGGCCGAGCCAGTCGAGCATCATCGCGCCCGACAAGATCATCGCGGCGGGGTTGGCCAGGCCCTTGCCGGCAATGTCGGGCGCCGATCCGTGGCACGGCTGGAAGACGGCATGGTCGTTGCCGATATCGGCCGAGGGCGCCATGCCGAGACCGCCGATGAGGCCGGCGCCCAGATCGGACAGGATGTCGCCGAACATGTTCTCCGTCACCAGAACGTCGAAGATCCACGGACGCCGGACAAAATCGAGCGCTGTCGCGTCGACATAGGCGCTGCTTGCATCAATGTCTGGAAAATCAGGCGCAATTTGTTGAAATATCTCGCGGAAAAAGGCCATTGATGCAAAAACATTGGCCTTGTCGATGCAGGTCACAAGGCCCGGCGCGCCATTGGCCTTGCGCTGCCTGGCCAGTTGAAAGGCAAAGCGGAACAGCCGCTCAGACCCGGCGCGGGTGATCACCTGGGTATCGCGCGCCTCGTCGGCCTCAACCTCACCCTTGCCGTAAGAGGCGAACAGGCCCTCGGTGGATTCGCGGATCAGCACGAAATCGAGCGCATGGGCACGCGGATCGGCCAGCGGTCCGGGCACGCCGGCAATTGAGCGGACCGGCCGGACGCCGGCGTAGAGCTCCAGTATGAAGCGCAATTCGATCTGCGGCGTGATCTCCGTGCCGTCGGCATAACGGATCGCCGGGTCGCCCATGGCGGCCAGCAGGATGGCGTCGGCCTTGCGCGCGGCATCCACGGTCGCCTTCGGCAAGGCCTCGCCGCACTCAACATAACAGGCGGCACCGGCCGGCAATATTTCGTTTTCCAGGCTGATACCGCCAACCTTCCGGCAGGCCTGCTCGAGGATAGCCAGACACGGATCCATGATTTCAGTGCCGATGCCGTCGCCGGGCAGGACGCAGATCCGGAAGGTCTCTTTATTGGTCGTCATGTGATCGGCTCCCGCGCATATGACAGCCGGACGGCCGGCACCGGCCATCAACCGCTTTGGCAGGGCCGGGTCAAGACCGGTTAGCGCCGGGAGGCACAACCGGCTCGGTTTTGGGAGTTCAGATCGCTGTCAAGGCGGAATGGGCGATGATCATCATGCCGCAATAGGCGGCGGTCAGGATCAGCGCGGTGCGCGGCGACATGGTCTTGTCGAAGGTCGGGGCGGCGCGCCGCGGAACGAAAATCTCATAAACCAAAGCGGCTGAAAGCGCGGCGGTGAGCGCCGCGCCGTTCATGGTGCTCCAGACCAGGACGGCGCCGGACGCCGCCAGCGCCGGGTAGCGGAAGCTGGCGGCCGGCAGGCTCGCCTGCAGCGCACTGAAAAGCCAGCCACCATTCATCGGGTAAAAGGGCAGCAGAAAGACAAGCACGATGCCCGCGGCGACGGCGGCTGCAACCTGGGTGTTTTCGGCAAGACCGCCGGTGTCCATGAAAGCGGCGGCGAGTGAAAGAGCGATGACGACAAGCAACAAGGCCGCCGGCCCGGACAGAGCGCGGATCGCCTCGCCAAACGCCGAAGATTTTTGCCGGGTCATGATCATGGCGCCGCCGACAAACGGCAAAAGCAGCGCAAAGGACGGGCGGGCGCCCTGGCTGCGCAGGACAAAAGCGTGGCCGTATTCCATGATCGATAAAAAGGCGAAAACCAGGAGGCCGATCTGCCAGCCGGCGATGGTGATGATAAGACCGGCGGCAATGGCGGAACCTGCGATCAGGCCGGCGGAAGGGACGAGCCAGCCGGCCTCGCGCTCGGCGGCGCGCGCGCCGGTTTCAGCCTGCCGCTGCAGCCGGCCGAATGCGGCGCGCTGGGCGGCACGGAATAGCAAATATGTCAGCAGCGAATTGAAGGCGCCCTCCTCGCGGTAACTGAGCCGGGTGCCGTTCGCCCGGTCGGCCAGCTTGATGGCGGCAAAGGCGCGCGAGCCGAGCGGCAGGAAACTCCCGGCGATCTCCTCGCAACGCATGACAAGCGACTGACCGACAACCCGGTCGAGTATGCGCTGGACGACGGTGAAGCGTTCGCCGCTGTAAAAGCAGACATGATTGACGAGGTCGGAATCGGCGGTATGCGGGCGGATATCGACGACTTCCGGGCGCCAGGATCCCGGCCCCTTTGCCTCCACCAGCAGCGACCAGACGCGGTCGCGCGAGGCATCGATATCCAGCGTGAAATTGATTGCCCGGTAGCGCCGGCGTGGCAGCACAAGGATTGCTGCGGTGGCAAGGACCGCGGCAACGATGATGACCAGGTAGGGGATGAATTCGACCAAGTTGCCCGCCCTATACCAACCTGCAGTGATAGGGACCCGTTTCACCGGGATTATTTTGCCCGAAGGCAAGGGTCGCTGTGCGCCGTAGTGCCGGCACTTCAAGCAAAGCGCAACGCTGCATTCGGGCAAATGAACCCGGCCTTCGGTGGCATGAAACCGGCCATCGGATGCGTTGCGGCGCTTGCCCGATGCCCGGCATCGCGCCGCGCGCCGCGCCTGCCCGAATGAACCGGTTTGATGCCATGAAATGGGTCCCTATCACTGCAGGTTGGTATTAGCCGCCAATTCGCCGTGCACCGCCGATCCGGCTTTTCCTCCGGGCCATTGCGGCCTCTCGCGATTAGCAGAACGGGCTTAAGATGGCTTCAAGAGACAAGGTTACCCAATTGACAGGATCGACCCCGGCATTTCATGCGGCGTGGCACCAAATGATTTGGGCATGACGTGGCGGCGGTCTTGAATTAGCCTGAAAAGACAAAGGCCTGCGGGCCGGGAAATCCGGGAAGGGAGCAACGCCATTTCGGGACCAAACGGCAATGCGCCGTTCAACGAAATGGACGGCTATGGCGAGGGTATCCGCGCGCCCTATGCCATTCTGGGGCCCTGGCTGGCCGATCAGTCGACCGGTGCACTGAAGCGCAAACAGCAGGAAGCCGACAGCATCTTCCGGCGGCTCGGCATAACCTTTTCGGTTTATGGCACGGAAAACGCCCTTGAACGGCTGATTCCGTTCGACCTGGTGCCGCGCATCATATCGGCAGCCGAATGGCGGCAACTTGAACGCGGCATCGAGCAGCGCGTCAGGGCGCTCAACGCCTTCCTGTTCGACATCTATCACCGCCAGGAGATCGTGCGGGCCGGACGCGTGCCGGCTGATCTGGTCAATTGCAACGCGGCGTTTCTGCCCGCCATGATCGGTTTTGCGCCGCCGAAAAACGTCTACAGCCATATCGTCGGCGTCGACATCGTGCGGGTCGGCGAGGACGAGTTCTACGTTCTTGAGGACAATTTGCGGACACCCTCGGGCGTCTCCTACATGCTGGAGAACC
Source organism: uncultured Afifella sp. (assembly GCA_945787495.1). Lineage (GTDB taxonomy): Bacteria > Pseudomonadota > Alphaproteobacteria > Rhizobiales > Afifellaceae > CALZIL01. Next base: position 11,364 of record CALZIL010000030.1, read on the forward strand.
GGGAAGCGATGATGCACATCTTTCCCGAACTGTTCGCCCGGCACAGGATCGCGCCGGTCAATGATTATCCGGAAATCTTGCGCCAGACCCTGGAAGCGGTGGCGCCGGCGGGCTGTCAGGGCGATCCGTGTCTCGCTGTCCTGACGCCGGGCATTCACAATTCGGCCTATTTCGAACATTCGTTCCTTGCCGACCAGATGGGTGCCGAGCTGGTCGAAGGCCAGGATCTGTTCGTTGCCGACGGTCAGTTGTTCATGCGCACCACCCAGGGCCGGCAGCAGGTCGATGTCATCTACCGGCGCATCGACGACACCTTTCTCGATCCCCTCACCTTCCGGCCCGATTCGCTGCTCGGCGTTTCCGGGCTGATCGACCTCTACCGGGCCGGCCGCGTGACCATCGTCAATGCGCCGGGGGCCGGGCTTGCCGATGACAAGGCGATCTACTCCTACGTGCCGGACATCGTCGAATTCTATACCGGCCAGAAGCCGATCCTGAAGAACGTGCCGACATGGCGGTGCAGCGAGGCGGAGGATCTGGCTTATGTCCGCGACCATCTCGCCGAACTGGTCGTCAAGGAAGTTCACGGATCGGGCGGCTATGGCATGCTGGTCGGACCGACGGCGTCAAAGGCCGAAATTGCCGCGTTTTCAAAGAAACTGGAAGCCGATCCGGGCAATTATATCGCCCAGCCGACGCTGGCGCTGTCGACCTGCCCGGCCTTTACAAAAAGCGGCGTGGCACCGCGCCATGTTGATCTGCGCCCTTATGTGCTGGTTTCCGACCGGATTCGCATCACACCGGGCGGCCTGACACGGGTGGCGCTCAAAAAAGGCTCGCTGGTTGTCAATTCCTCGCAAGGCGGCGGCACCAAGGACACCTGGATTCTGCAGGACTGAACGGGACAAAGAGCAAGGGCGAAATAAAAGTGCTGGGCAGAACCGCAAGCAGTCTTTTCTGGATGTCGCGCTACGTCGAACGGGCGGAAAACATGGCGCGGCTGGCGGAGGTCGGCTTCCGCATCGCCCTGACGCCCGATACCAGCGCCGGCCACCAGGAGGACTGGCGTTCGATGCTGACCAGCGCCGGCATTATCGACGACTTCCTGGAGCGCCACGGCGAGATCAGCCAGGAGGCGGCACTGGATTTCCTGCTGTTCGATCCGGACAATCCCTCCTCGGTCCGCTCGTGCATCCGCGCCGCGCGAACCAATGCCCGCACGGTCCGCACCAGCATCACGCGCGACATGTGGGAGGCGATGAACTCCACCTATCTGGCGTTTGAGGCGATCAATCCGGCGACCATCACGGATGCCCGCCTGCCGGCGTTTATCGACTGGACACGGGAGCGAACAAGCCTTTTCCGCGGCGCGCTGCTCAACACGCTGCTGCGCAGGGACAATTATTATTTCAGCCAGATCGGCGGCTTTGTCGAACGGGCCGACAACACGGTCCGTATCCTCGACGTCAAATATTATCTGCTGCTGCCGTCCAACCAGTCCGTCGGCGGTGACTTCGACACCTATCAGTGGGAAACGATCTTAAGATCCGTCTCCGCCCATCGCTCCTACCGGCACGTCTTCCACGACCAATACAAACCCCGCAATGTCGCCGAATTCCTGATCCTGCGGCCCGAAATGCCGCGCTCGCTGCGGTTCTGCTATGACTGGCTGGACGAACTGGCGGGCGGCCTTTGCGACTTCTACGGCACCAGCGGATCGGCAAAATCGAAGATCGAGGATATGCGCGGCTATCTGAAAGCCATGAAGATGGACGCTGTCTTCCAGATGGGACTGCATGAATTTCTCGTCGATTTCCGCGCCAGGAACAACGCTTTGACCGTCGCGATTTCCGACGACTACAATTTCGGATGACCTTGGCGCCATGAACCTGACAATCCGACACCGGACAAAATACCGTTACGAGGGCGCCGGCAGCCTTGCCGTTCAACGGCTGCGGCTGACCCCGACCGACAACCCGGCGCAGACCGTCCAGTCCTGGGCGATCGACGCGCCGGGTATGGAAAGCGCGGCCAGCTATACCGATGGCCTTGGCAATGTCGTCCACCTGATTTCCCAGGCCGAGCCGGATGAGGAGCTTGTCATCACGGCAAGCGGCCAGGTGACGACGACCGACACCGGCGGCGTGCTCGGCTCGCTGGGCGAAATCGCCAATCCGGCGATCTTTCTGCGTGAGACGGCGCTGACGCGATCATCGGCCGAAATCGACGCAATGGCCGGGGCGGTGAGGCTCGACGATCCGCTGGAGATGGTCCACACCCTGATGGCGGCGATTGCCGAACAGGTCGCCTATGTCACCGATTCCAGCCATGCCGGCACGAGCGCGGCAGAGGCCTTTGCCGCCGGCACGGGCGTGTGCCAGGACCATGCCCATATCTTCATCGCCGCCTGCCGGCAGCACGGCATACCGGCGCGCTATGCCACCGGCTACATGCATGTGGCAGGCGCCGATCAGACCGTCGCCCATCATGCCTGGGCGGAGGCCAATCTCGCCAATCTCGGCTGGGTCGGATTCGACCCGGCCAACCGGCGATGCCCGACGGAGCATTATGTCCGGCTGGCCTGCGGTTTCGATGCGCCCTCGGCGGCGCCGATCATCGGAACACGGCGCGACAGCGGACGCGAACGGCTCGACGTTGACGTCGTCGTTCAACAGCAGCAATAAACGGCAACTCTTGGAATTTACAGGACCGGTTCATGACCTATTGCGTCGGCCTGCGGCTCGACCGCGGCATCGTTTTCGCCTCTGACACCCGCACCAATGCCGGGTTCGACAACATTGCGACGTTTTCAAAGATGCATGTCTGGGAGCGCAAGGGCGATCGGGTGCTTGTGCTGCTTTCTGCCGGCAATCTCGCCATCACCCAAGCCGTCATCAGCCTGATCGACGAGGCTGTCGATGCACAGGCGACAAGCGGCGAAACCTCGCTGATGGATACCGCCACCATGTTCCAGGCGGCGCGGCTGATCGGCGATGCGATCCGGGCGGCCTTCGAGATTGAAAAGGAGGCGGTCGCCGCCAATCCCGATCTCTTCCGCTCGTCGTTCATCTTCGGCGGCCAGATCGCCGGCGAGGACCCGCGCCTGTTCCAGGTCTATTCGGAAGGCAATTTCATCGAGACGAGCCAGGACACGCCCTTCTTCCAGATCGGCGAGCACAAATACGGCAAGCCGATCCTCGACCGGGTCGCCGCCCCGGCCATGCGGATGGGCGAAGCGGCCAAACTGGTGCTGCTGTCCTTCGATTCCACGCTGCGTTCCAACCTGTCGGTCGGCATGCCGATCGACCTGTTGATCTATCGGCGCGACACGCTGGAGATCGGCGAGCAACGGCGGATCGAGGAGAACGATCCGTATTTCCGCAAACTGTCCGCCGGCTGGTCGGAAGCTTTGCGCGACGCCTTTGCCCGGATCGACGAATATGACGGCGCCGACATCCTGACGACACCGGACTTTGACTGGATCGCCGGCAAACGCCGCGACGCGTCTTAGGTCGCAGCGGTCGGATTGTATTTAATTTACTGCATTACTTTCAGTCTCTAACCCATGGTTGGGATGACGAATTCCGCGCTATCTTTTATGCCTGATGGCCAGCGCGAGGTGACCGTCTTGGTCTTGGTGTAGAAGCGGATGGAATCGGGACCGTGCTGGTTGAGGTCGCCGAAACCGGAGCGCTTCCAGCCGCCAAACGTGTGATAGGCGAGCGGCACGGGGATCGGCACGTTGATGCCGACCATGCCGACATTGACGCGCGCGGCAAAATCGCGGGCGGCGTCGCCATCGCGGGTAAAGACGGCAACGCCGTTGCCGTATTCATGGGTCGAGGCGAGCGCCAGGCCTTCCTCGTAATCGCCGGCGCGGACGACGGAGAGCACCGGCCCGAAAATCTCCTCCTTGTAGATGCGCATGTCGGGCTTGACCCGGTCGAACAGGCAGGCGCCCATGAAGAAGCCGTTCTCATAGCCCTGCATCTTGAAATCGCGGCCGTCGACGACCAGGTCGGCGCCCTCTTCGACGCCAAGATCGACATAGCCACGCACGCGGGTCAGCGCCTCGCCGGTTACCAGCGGGCCGAAATCGGCATCGGGATCATTGGACGGGCCGATCTTCAGCGCCTCGACCTTGGGCACCAATTTTTCCATCAGCGCGTCAGCCGTCTGCTCGCCGACCGGCACGGCGACGGCAATCGCCATGCAGCGTTCGCCGGCGGACCCGTAGCCTGAACCGAGCAAGGCATCGGCGGCCTGGTCCATATCGGCATCGGGCATGACGATCATGTGGTTCTTGGCGCCGCCAAAACACTGCACGCGTTTGCCGTTGGCGCAGCCAGTCGCATAGATGTACTGGGCGATCGGGGTGGAGCCGACAAAGCCGATAGCCTTGACCCGCTCATCGGCGAGAATCGCATCGACCGCTTCCTTGTCGCCATTGACGACGTTGAGAATGCCCTGTGGAAGGCCGGCTTCGATCAGCAGTTCAGCCAGCCGCATGGGCACTGACGGGTCGCGTTCGGACGGTTTGAGGATGAAGGCGTTGCCGCAGGCGATCGCCGGGGCGAATTTCCACATCGGAATCATCGCCGGAAAATTGAACGGCGTGATGCCGGCAACGACGCCGAGCGGCTGGCGCAGCGAATACATGTCGATGCCCGGACCGGCGGAATCGGTGAATTCGCCCTTTAGCAGATGCGGAATGCCGCAG
>CALZIL010000031.1 GCA_945787495.1 uncultured Afifella sp.
CTGGCCGGTGCCGCTGGCGATTTCCAGGACAAGACCGGTGGACGGCAGAAGCGGTTTGAGAGCTGAGAGGATGGGGCCGGTGTTTCTGGAGGCGCTCAGCGAGACGTGCTTGCGATCGCCGCGGCTGTTATCGCCGACGATGACAAGATAGGGCGATGGTTCGTGCCGGCGTCTGCGGCGTTCCTCGTCGGTGGACATGCACCGACATTACGCCGGAAAAAGCGCCGGAGGCAAAGGACTGCTTGATCGTTTTATCAGGATCGGGCGGCGTCAGTTGTCGGACTTCCTGCTGTTCAGGGAGCCGGTCACCACCGGATCGTAGATCGGCAGATGCTTCTCGCCCTTGCGGGCAAAACCCATGGCCGCAACCGCCATGGAGCGCGTGCGGGTTTTGTCCTTGAGCAGAATCGTGATTGTCATCTTGTTGCGGCCGGCCGGTTTGGCGATCAGTTCGCCCTGCGTCATGCCGCGCGATAACAACAGTGAAAAGCCGTCGTCCTTGCGCTCGCCGATGACGTCGACGCCGTTGCCCTCGGCGCCGTCGAGGAAGTCGCCATAGAACCGGTTGGTCTCGGCATTGAAATGAAGCCGGGCGTAGACTTGCGCCGACAATCTTCCGGCCCAGCATTTGCCGGTCATGCCGAAGGTCAGTTCGGTTCGGCTTGGATCGCCATCGAGCGCACAGTGGAACTTCAGGCCGGTTTCCGGACCGACGAGAAGCTTGCCGGTGCCGCGCCATTCGCCGGAAAACCGCTCCATGAATGTCGCCGCGTCGTTTTCTCCGGCGGTCGCGGCGCTCGGCAAAGACAGACCCTGCAGCGACAGCGCAAGGACGGCGAGCGTGGCAAAGACCGGATTACGGCGCCGGCTGGACACGGCACAATTCATGGCAAACTCCATCGGGCAAATTCGTAAGGCAAATGCCGTTACCCTGTGAATGGAACCATATTACGGCAAATGCTGACAGTTTGTTAACCATACAAAATCGTTACCGTCCAATCGCTATAGTTTTGCGCCGGTCTCGCCGGTCTCCGCCGTCAGCTTGACGAGATCGCCGGTCAGATCGGCAAGACGGGGACGTTTTTCCTTCAAGAACGGCAGCGGCCGGCAGACATCCATGGCGGCAAGGCCGATGCGGCCGGTCATCAGGCCATTGACGACGCCTTCGCCAAGACGGGCCGACAGGCGCGCGGCGAGGCCATGGCCGACGATCTGCTGGATCAGCGTGTCGCCGAGCGCCATCGTTCCGGTGACGGCAAGGTGACCGGCAACGGCGCGGGCCAGGCGCAGAAGGCCAAGCGTCCCGGGCCGTCCGCCGTAAAGGGTGGATATGCGGCGAATCAGGCGCGCGCTTTCCCACAGCACGAAAACGACATCGACAAGGGCGCGCGGGCTCAGCGCGGTGACCACGGAAACCCTGCGGGCAGAGGCGGAAATAAGGCCACGCGCCCGCCGGTCCAGCCCTGCAACCAGATCGCGTTCGGCCAGCATGATCAGATCGCGGCCATCGATGATCTCGCCGGCATGGGCGCTGAGCGCCGCGCGGCCCTGCGCCGTGTCGGGGCGGCCGCGATAGAGCGCTGCCAGTTCGCCGACGACCTTGCGGGCCTCGCCTTGCAGATTGTCTGCTGCCGCCCGGTCAGCATCAAGGCGCAGCCGGGCGACCTTTTTGAGCCGCAGCAGGCCGGCCAGTTCGCGGCCGATCAGAACCAGCACTGCCAGGGCGAAGACGCCGAGCAGGCCGAGCCCGGCCCAGCCGAGCCAGTCATTGCGGGCAAAAAGGTCGCGAATCAGGCCGTCGATCGCCAGGCCGAGCGCCAATGATACCAGCGCGCCGCCGCTCCATGCCGCCAGCGCCGCCCAGCGTATGCCGCGCCGGGGCGGGTGGATGATCGTTTCAACCGCCTGGTGGGCGTCGTCGGCGGGTGGCTCGAGATCATCGATCGCGGCATCGTCGATGGCCTCGACGCCGGGGTCATCGAGCTTGAAGGCTGCGGGTTCGCGCTGCGGCCGGTTCATTTCAGACGGTCTCCGATCAGATAGTCGAGAGCCTGGTCGAGGCGGATATGGGGCAGCGACAATGTCAGCCCCTCGGCCGTCTTTTCCAGTTTTGGCGGGCGAAAACGCAGGAAACGCAGCGCCAGGGCGTCGTCTGTTCCAGCATTCGCCTTTGCTTTTGCCTTTGGCGGAGTGGCGGATGGTGGCGCTTGCGGTTCAAAGATTGAATCCGGATCGTCCGGCAAGTCGCCGGGAAACAAGGCAATTTCGGTCGCGCCGTCATAGGTTTCAGCTTGCTTGCCATGGGTCTGCACGGTTTCGCCCTGCACGGGGATGCCGGCAATCGCCGGCAGGCTCTGGCCGCCCCTTTTGACGGTCACCTCGCGGGTGGCGCGGACGGCGGCCATTGCCACCACCTTGACGCCGGCGCCGGAAAAGGCGGCGCGGTCGGCGGCCTTGCGCACCAGCCGCCGCAACAGCCGGGCGAGATTGTCGTGGTCGGAATGATGGACATGGTCGGCCTTGGTGGCGGCGAACAGGATGCGGTCGATCCGGCGGCCCAATATGCCGGCAAGCCAGCTCGCCCGGCCGGGGCGGAAGCAGGCGAGCACGTCGGCCAGCGCGGTTTCCAGATCGCGGATCGCCGCCGGGCCGGCATTGAGTGCCGCGAGCATGTCGACCAGAACGATCTGCCGGTCGAGGCGGGCGAAATGATCGCGGAAGAACGGTTTGACGACATGGCTCAGATAGGCTTCGTAGCGGCGCTCCATCATCGCCGCCAGACTGTCCTTGGCAATTGCCGCGCCGGGCGCGAGCTCGAGCGGCGCGAAGGTCAGGGCCGGCGAACCGTCGAGGTCGCCGGGCATGAGGAAGCGGCCGGGCGGCAGCATGGAGAGCGCATGTTCATCGGCGCGGGCGGCGCGCAGATAGGTCGTGAAGGCGGCGGCGAGGCGCCGGGCGGTGTCTTCATCGGCGGCGGCTGAAGGATCGCTCTTGCCGAGTTCGTCGTGCCAGGCGCCGGCCAGTGCCATCCGGTGCGGCTCACGCGACATGGCCACCGATTCGTTCGACCAGTCGGCGTAGGACTTGCCGAGCAGCGCCAGATCGAGCAGCCATTCGCCGGGATAATCGACGATGTCGAGATGCAGCCGGCCGCGGCCAAAAGTCCGCTTCCAGCCGGAGGCGGATTCATAATCGATCGTCACCCGCAATTCGCTGATCCGGCGGGTCGATTGCGGCCAGATGCGCTGTTCCACCAGATCGCGAATATGGGTCTCGTATTCAAAGCGCGGCACGGCATCATCGGGCTGTGGCTGCAGCCTGGCGCCGCTCAGCCGACCGCCGGCATAGGCGTCAAACAACGGCAGACGGCCGCCGTGGATCAGGTTGTGGACGAGAGCGGAGATGAAAACCGTCTTGCCGGAGCGCGACAGGCCGGTGACGCCGAGCCGGACGGCGGGCGTACCGCCGGAGCGAAGCGTCTCGGCGATATTGTCGATGGCAATGCGGGCTTCGTCGGTGAGTGCGGTGAGGGAAACCAAGGCAGGACCGGGCTCGGGCGTTCACGAAAGGGTGAGGCGCTATATGGGCCTGTCGCGGCCCCGGCGCAAATCTGCAACGTTCGTTACGCCCTCAGATCGGCCGGCTTGACGAAGGCGACGAGGTTTCCCGAATGGTCGGTCAGATCCTCCCAGGGCGTCCTGAAAACGAGGACCGCCAGGGCGGAAGTGGGATATTTCCTGCCAAGCTCGGCTGCCGCCGGCGAAATTCCCGGGATGGCGAGGCGCAGGGCCGTTTCGTGGGTCATCGGGTTATGGCCGATGATCATCAGGGTCTCAGCATCGCCACCATGGGCGCGGATCAGGCCGGCGTAATCGGCACCTGATGAATCATAAAGCCCGGCCGGAAAGGATATGTCCGGATTGCTGTCGAGCAATCCGGCGACGATCTCAAGCGTCTGGCGGCAGCGCCTGGCCGGTGAACACAGGATCCGGTCGGGCTGCCAGTTCTGCGCTACCAGATGGGCGCCGACCAATGGCGCGTCACGTTGGCCACGGGCGCTGATCGGCCGGTCGAAATCGGCTGAGGCGCCGGCAAACCAGTCGGACTTGGCGTGGCGGAGGAGGCAGAGGCGCGGCATCGGTTTGAGCTAATCGTTCGACGCCGTCCACGCAAGCATAATGGCACGTCGCGGCTCGCAGGGCGGCTATCGCGGCGTTATAGAGACAGCACGTTCAACAGCTTGTCTGATTCCACCACTCTGTCATGGCTGACCACCACGCCGAACCGCACGCCGCCAGCTTGTACGCGGCCGATCTGGGTGAAACGCCGCCGCGGCCACCGCTGGCCGGCAGCCATGAGAGCGAAACCGTGGTCATCGGCGGCGGCCTGGCCGGTCTGACGGCCACCTGGCAACTGGCGGCCGCCGGCCGCGATGTCACTCTGGTTGAAGCCAACCGCATCGGCTGGGGCGCATCGGGGCGCAATGCCGGATTTGTTTCGCCGGGATTTTCTGAAAGCATCTTTGCCATAGAACGGCAGGTCGGCAAACCGCAGGCGCGCCAGCTCTACGACCTGTCGCGCGCCGGCGGGCGCTTCGTTCATGACCGGCTTGTTGACCTCGATATGGCGGGCCTGATCGGCGGCCATGGCTGGCTGAAGGTCGTGCGCCATCCGCGCACCGGCGGGCTGGAGGAGCGGGCGGCGCGGATGGGCCGCGACTACGACGTGGAGCTTGCCCTTTGGCCGCGCGAAGCGGTGCGCGAGACGCTGGTCACGGAGCGCTATTTCGGCGCTCTGCATGATCCCGAACCCTTCCACATCGACCCGCTCGCTTATGCCGTTGCGCTGGCCGATGATGCGCAGCGCCGTGGCGCGGTGCTTCATGACGGCACCCTGGCGGTTTCGCTGGAGCGGTCGCTAAGCGGCTGGCAGGTCCGGACATCGGGCGAAAACGGGCCGGGCACAATCAAGGCGCGGCATGTGGTGCTTGCCGGCAGCGCCTACCAGGGGCTTGATGCGCCGGCGCTGTGGCCGGGCCTGGAGCGCGCGGTGGTGCCGGTCGCGACCTATATCGTCACGACGACGCCGCTTGGCGAGAGGCTCGACGCGGCGATCCGTTTTGCCGGCTGCATTGCCGATACGCGGCGGGCCGGCAATTATTACCGGATCGTCGGGTCAGGCGGCGACCGCCGGCTTATGTGGGGCGGCCGCATCACCACCCGTCGGGACGAGCCGGCGCGCCTGGCAGCCATGCTGAAAGCCGACATGTCGGCGGTTTATCCGCAGCTCGGTGACGTCGGGATCGAGACCGCCTGGTCCGGCCTGATGGGTTATGCGCGCACCAAAATGCCGATCATCGGTTTGATGGCCGGGGCGCGCGCTGCCGGCCTGTGGGCGCTGACCGCCTTTGGCGGCCACGGCATGAACACCACGGCAATGGGCGGCGGCCTTATCGCCGGCGCGATTGCCGAAAACGACGATTCCTGGCGGCTGTTTGAAGCCTGGCATCCGGGCTTCATCGACCGGACGATCGGCGGCCGCAACCTGATTGGCCGGACGGCGGCGCAGCTTGTCTATTGGGGCATGCAGGCGCGCGACCGCCTCGAGGAGCGGCGGGCGAATTAGCGCAGTCTTTCCACGCCGGGCGTTTTGACGGAGATCATGGCCGTCCGGAACGAAAATGGTTAGGCAGCCAGAGCGATGACTTTGATTGCGCCTGGAAAAGCCGCCATCGTTGTCGCGCACGCCGTTGTCGCCTGGGCGCTTTGCGGTGCGATTGTCGGCATCGGTATGGCGGTGACGACGGAATATAATGCGCTGATTGCGCATGCCATCGGCGCGCCAATCGTCTTCGCAATTACCACCTTCGTCTATTACCGGAATTTCGGTTACACCAGTCCGTTGCAAACGGCCGTCATCTTCCTCGGCGTTGTCATCTTCCTGGATGTATTTGTCGTCGCGCTTTTGATCGAGAAGAGCTTTGCCATGTTCAGCAGTTTCCTGGGGACATGGCTGACCTTCATCCTGATTTTTGGCGCCACCTGGCTGACAGGATTGCTGGTCCGGCATGAGCGGCCGGCTTCCTCACAAGCCTGATGCAATCCGACAAGGCGATATCCGCCGCCGTCAGCCCTGACGGCGGGCCATGAAGGCGAGCTTTTCAAAAAGCTGGACGTCCTGTTCGTTTTTCAACAGCGCGCCATAAAGCGGCGGGATCGCCCTTGCGGCGTTCTTCTCGCGGATCGTCGCCGGGTCGATGTCGTCATTGACCAGCAGCTTGATCCAGTCGAGCAGTTCCGATGTCGACGGTTTCTTCTTCATGCCGGTGACGTCGCGGATCTCATAGAAAGCCGCCAGCGCCTCGCGCAGCAACCGTGGCTTCAGGTCCGGAAAGTGAACGGCGACGATTGCTTCCATCGTCTTGGCGTCCGGGAAGGCGATGTAATGGAAGAAGCAGCGGCGCAAAAAGGCGTCGGGCAGGTCTTTTTCATTGTTGGAAGTGATGACGACGACCGGGCGGTCTTGCGCGCGAACGGTCTCGCCGGTCTCGTAGACGTGGAACTCCATCCGGTCGAGTTCCAGCAAAAGGTCGTTGGGGAACTCGATATCGGCCTTGTCGATCTCGTCGATCAACAGGACCGGCCGGGTCTTGGCCGTAAAGGCGTCCCACAATTTGCCGCGGCGGATGTAGTTGGCGATGTCGGAGACGCGCGGGTCGCCGAGCTGGCTGTCGCGCAACCTCGATACCGCGTCGTATTCATAAAGGCCTTGCGCCGCCTTGGTGGTCGACTTGATGTGCCATTCGATCAGCGCGGTATCCAGCGTTGCGGCGATCTCGCGCGCCAGTTCGGTCTTGCCGGTGCCCGGCTCGCCTTTGACCAGAAGCGGGCGCTCAAGGGCGATCGCCGCATTGACGGCGACCGCAAGATCGTCGGTCGCGACATAGGATTGGGTTCCGGCAAAGCGCATGAGGGGCGGTCCTGAAAATTTGTCGGGCAACAGGTTCCGCCATCGATACCCGCAAGCCATGTCGCGAGGCAACCGGGTTCGGCTCAGCCGATATGCGCTGCGGCTAACCGTCGGGTGGCGCGTTGCGGCGCTGATGCGATTTACAAGGCAAACGCGATCGGCTCTGCTCTAAAGTCGTCGGCAGGGCTGGTTTCGGCGTAATCGGCGGCCATGCGGATGGTTGCCAGAGTCGCCAGCTCAATGCGCAATATCGCGCCAAAAGTGGCGCGGCGGTCCTCCAGCACCTGCGGCGCTTCCGGCAGAACCGGTTCCAGCGCCGATAGGCTGGCCTTTGCCGCGGCGATGGCATTGAGATAAATCCGCGCGGCCTCGTTGACCCGGACATGGACGGCATTTGCCGCCAATCGGCAACCGGCACGCAGGGCTTCGCGTTCGCGCGCCAAAAGGGCGACAATCACATGCTCGGCCGATTCCATGGCGCGAACAAGGTTATCAAGCCGCATCCGGGCGGCAGTGGCTAATGGATCTGTCATTTTACGCTCTACTACAGGCCGTGTTGATGATGGATCGTTAAAATAGCAGGGCGCCGGTTAAGACCGCGTTAGTGCCGACCAGTCATCAAGACGTTCACCGTGCAGCCTAATTTCACAAAATGGTCATGGTCAGACGCTTGCGCGACGGCTGCGTTCTCCGTATATGCGCTCGCACATCGAACATGGCGAGACGATCTGAAACGCCCATGCTGAAAAAAATGAACGACACTTATTCGCCGACTGCCGACGAGCCGTTCATGAACGAGCGGCAGCGGGAATATTTCCGCAGCAGACTCGTTGTCTGGCGTGATGACATCATCGCGGAAAGCCGGGAAACGCTCGAGGCATTGCAGAGCGAAAACGAAAATCATGCCGATCTGGCTGACCGGGCATCGTCGGAAACCGGACGCTCGATCGAACTGCGCGCCCGCGACCGGCAGCGCAAACTGACCGCCAAGATCGATGCGGCGCTCAGGCGAATCGATGAAGGGACTTATGGCTATTGCGAGGAGACCGGCGAGCCGATCAGCCTGCGCCGGCTTGACGCGCGGCCCATCGCGACCCTGTCGATCGAAGCGCAGGAACGGCACGAGCGACGCGAGCGTATCTACCGCGACGACTAGAGCGCTATTCCTGAATACCCGGCCCGCTGTCTAGCGGCCGGAGGTTCGGCCTGTCAGTTCGCCGAGCAGCCGGGCCATTTCATCCTCAAGCGAATCAGACGGCTTTTTCTCCGGTGCCGTTTTCTTGCGGTCGCTGAAGTCGATCACACCGGAATCGGTTTCGTCTTCCAGCATCGCCTGGGATTGCCGTGGCGGTGCTTCAGGATCCGCGTCCGCTGACGGAGCGGCCTCCGGCGTGCCGTCAGGGGCCTGTGCGCCTGCGGGCGGCAATTCGCCACGTTCCCAATTCTCAACACTGGCAGTCGGGATTTGGGCCGGGCCGGCCGCCGGTTTTTCGCCGGTGTCTGACTTTAACTGGCCGGACAAAGTCGATGCCTGCTCGGCCAGTGCCTGCTCCAGACGCTCGGCCAGATCACCGAGCGTGGTCTTTACGCCGCCGTCAGCCATATCGGCCTGTTCGCCGGATTCGGAACCGGCAGCCTGCGATCTCTCAGCACGCCGGGCCGCTTCAAGCACGGAACGCCGCACATCTTCGGGGATCGTCGGAAACGGGCTGATCGCGGCCGGCTGGTCGGCTGCCGCATCGTCTGGTTTGACGTCCGTACCGGCTCCGGCATCGTCCGAGGGCGCCGGCGTCGCCTCTGGTTCCGGTAAGGGCGGCAGATCAGCTTGTGGCGCGGTAACAATGTCGGGATCACCGACACTGGCATTCTCCGCCATGATCTCTTCGAATGACTTGGCAGGAGTCGGCCCCGCGGCCGCCTCTGACGGTTCCTCAGCCGCCGGCTCGGTTGCCGTTTCGGTCAAATCCGGACCGGCTATATCCAGGGCAGCGTCAACCGGCTCTGCAGGCGTCGGCTCGGCGGTCGTCGCTGGTGTATCCGCGACTTCGCCGGATTGGTCTTGCGGTGGCGCGAGTGCCTCAGCCAGCGCCGCCTCAAGATCATCCCCGACACCGGCTTCGTCTGCTGCATCGGCCGCCACCGCGTCTTCCGTTTGGCTTTCGCCAGAGCTTTCGTCGGTGCTTTCGCTGGGGCTTTCGTCTGTGCCTGCCTCGCCGGTCGGTTCCGCAGTCTCAGTCTGCGCCGGTTCGGTGGCTGCGACCGGTTCGGCAACCGGCGTCTCGTCTGCGGTCTCTAGTTCGCTATCAGCGGCGCCGCCGGCATCTGTGCTGGCCTGCGCTTCGGTGGCCGGCGGCTCCTCATCCGTCACATTGGCTTCGGCAACCGCTTCTGCAGCGGTTTCGGTGGTCTTTGCCGTCTCCGGTTCCTGCGCGGTCTCGGTCGCGTCATCGCTGACCACAGGGCTGACCACAGGCTCCGGCGTTGTGGTGTCCGGGGCAACGTCCGGGACGATGTCCGGGGCGGTTTTCGGGGCGGTATCAGTTGAGGGCGTTGTCAGGTCGCCGCTGCCGTTAAATCCGGCCGGCAAAACAGGCGGTGCCTTGACCGGCTTTTCTGGCAGCGCTTCCGCATCCGGCTGCTCTGACAGATCGCGGCGCTTTACCTTGGCGGCGGCGGCCGTTAACGCGGCGGCGCCCGCCGCAAGGCCGGCGACGGCTGCCGGGCTGGATGCCTGTGCCGGGGTTTGAGCAGGCTGGGCGGGTGCCGTTGCCGGGCCCGGTTTGTTTTCCTCCTGCGCCACTTCCGGCGTCTTGTAGGGATTGACAAATTGCGGGTTGCGCGTGGGTGGCGCGGTGCGGGCTTCGCCAGATCCGCCGCCAGATCCGCCGCCAGACCCATCGCCGGATCGCAGCCGGTATCCGTCTGCCGATGCCGCCAGTGATCCGGCAGGCGAAGCGGACGGCGCGCGGACTTGCGCCCTTGAATGAGCCGACGTTGCAAGTCCGGCCATTGCGCGATCGGGGGCGCGATCGGGGGCGCGATCGGGCGCGCGTTCTGCAGCATGTGGCGCGGAGACCTGCGGCGCCGGCCGGTTGCGCACGATGGCGCTTTCGACAACCAGATCGCTCGGACCGCCGATCATCACCAAATGCTCGACATTGTCCCGGCGGATCAAAAGCAGTTTTCGGCGCTCGTCGACAACGGCCATATCCATGACCGCCAATCGGGGTTGGCGGCCGCGTGCCTGTGCCGGACCGGCATTCCTATTTCGTCGGCGCGCAAACGCCGCAATAATTCCAAACAGGACGATGACGACGATGAGTGCAACAACGAATTGTGCTACCAGTGCCCCCGTCCCGAAGGTGCTTTCAAACCAACCGCGCATGGACGCCTCCTTTATCCACGCAGGCCGCAGCCATCGAGTCGCAACCTGGACGTTAGCCGGATAATCCTGACAATTCAAACGTTTCGGGAAAACCGCTGCGGCGATCATCATACGCACATTGCGTGCAGATTGATGGCGCAGACGTGATCGGCCAAGATGATAGCGGTTTGCAGCGCCGAATCGGCTAAGTCTTGATCCGGGAACAGGGGCGCAATGACGCACTATCAGACCGCACAGGATTACGGACCGGCGACCGGCGGCAACCGGCGCTTCTGGCTTGTTTTGCTTTTGGCCCTTGCGCTCGTCGCTCTCGCCGCCGCCACGGTCTTCCTGCCGGGCAATGTCGCCAGCATCGTCATGCTGGCCGGACTGGCCTTGCTGGCGACCGTCGGCGTGGTCGCGCTGTTTGCCATGGCCGCCGGTGTCACCAGGGTCATCGGCGCGGTTGGAGATGACGACGAAGATGAGGTGGATGTTGCCGAAACATTTTTCAACGCGCTTGCCGATGGCGCGCTGATCAGCGATCGCAAAGGCGACCCGGTTGCCGTCAACCCGGCCTTCATGCGCTTGTCCGGCGCGGATTCGGAGACCGGCCTCAGGTCGGTGGAACGGTTGTTTTCAGACAATCCGGATGCATCGGAAGCCGTTTACCGGCTTGCCAATGCGGCCGAGCAGGGCCGGCGGGCGAGCGAGGAGATCCGCATGCCCGGCGGCGTCGGCGGCCAGTCCGGCAGCGCACGCTGGTACCGGGTCCGGGTCAATCCGGTCGGCAGCACGCATGTCTCGTGGCTGATTACCGACATCACGCGCGAGCGCGAGCATCAGGAAAACATCTTCCAGGAACTGCAGAACGCCATCGACTATCTCGATCATGCACCGGCCGGCTTCTTCTCGCTGGAGCCGGATGGGCGCATTCGCTACATCAACGCGACGCTCGCCGAATGGATCGGCATTGATCTGGCGGAATTCGAGCCCGGTGCCGCGCATGTCCGCAACTATGTCAGCGTCGAGAGCTACTCGCTCATAAAGGCCAGCCTGCCGGCAAATGGCGAAGCAGCGACGGAGCGCCTCGATATCGATCTGGTGCGCACCGACGGAACGCGCCTGCCGGTGCAGCTTTTGCACCGGGTGCCGGTTTCGTCAGATGGCACCATCGGCGCTTCGCGCACGCTCGTGCTGAGCCGTTCGGCCGGCGCCGATGCGGAAGCGGGGCGGCTTGCCGAATTGCGGTTCAGCCGTTTTTTCAACAATACGCCGATGGCGATCGCATCGGTCGACAGTCAAGGCCGGCTGGGCATCACCAATGCCCGGTTCTCCATGCTGTTCGGTTCCGGCCGGCAGGATGGCAGCGTGCGGCGCCTTGTCGATGTGGCGCAGGCTTCCGATCAACCCGGGCTGGCGGCGGCCGTCGACGCCGCAGCCGCGGGCCAGGACAATATCCCCGCCGTCGATGTCGCGTTCGCCGACGATCCGGACCGCAGCGCCCGGTTTTTCGTCAGTCCGATCATGGAAGGCGATGCTGAGAACGAGACAGCCGTCGTCCATGCCATGGAAACGACCGAGCAGCGGGCACTGGAGGCGCAATTCGCGCAAAGCCAGAAAATGCAGGCGGTCGGCCAGCTCGCCGGCGGCATCGCCCATGATTTCAACAATGTCCTGACCGCCATTATCGGCTTTTCCGATCTGCTTCTGACCAGCCACCGGCCGACCGATCCGGCTTTCCAGGATATTATGAACATCAAGCAGAACGCCAACCGGGCCGCCGGGCTGGTACGTCAGCTTCTGGCGTTTTCGCGCCGCCAGACCCTCAGGCCCAAGGTGATCGGACTGACCGATATCCTGTCCGATTTATCGGTGCTTCTTGACCGGCTGCTCGGCGAGAAGGTGGCGCTTGTCGTCGAACACGGCCAGGATCTGTGGCCGATCAAGGCCGACCTCAATCAGCTGGAACAGGTGATCGTCAATCTGGCGGTCAATGCCCGTGACGCGATGCCCGACGGCGGCGCCCTGACGATCAGGACGAGCAACATCAGCGAAGCCGACAGCACCCGGTTCAAGCAACAGGGCTTCAAGCCGGGCGATTATGTCATGATCGAGGTCGACGATAGCGGCTCGGGCATGTCGCCGGAGATCATGGAGAAGATCTTCGAGCCGTTCTATTCCACCAAGGATGTCGGCAAGGGCACCGGCCTGGGGCTGTCCACCGTCTATGGCATCATCAAGCAGACCGGCGGTTTCATTTATGTGGAAAGCGCGGAAGCTGAGGGCACGACATTCCGCATGCTGTTCCCGCGCTATATCGGCGATGACAAGGCGCAAGAGGCGGGAGCGGAGACGGCCAAACAGCTGCCGGAGGATCTGACCGGCAATGCCCGCATCCTGCTGGTCGAGGACGAAGAGGCGGTGCGGGCCTTTGCGGCGCGGGCGCTCACCGCGCGCGGCTATACGGTCTATGAAGCGGCGACCGGCTCGCAGGCGCTGGAGGTCATGTCGGGTCTCGACGAAGGCGGGGTCGACCTCGTCGTCTCCGATGTCGTGATGCCGGAAATGGACGGTCCGACCATGCTGCGCGAATTGCGCAAGACCAAGCCCGACATGAAGATCATCTTCGTCTCCGGCTATGCCGAAGAGGCCTTCGCCAAACACCTGCCCGACGATGAAAGCTTCCAGTTCCTGCCCAAGCCGTTTTCGCTGAAAGAGCTTGCCACAGCCGTCAAGCAGACGCTGATGGACTAAATGCGGCGCGCATGAACAAAATCTGAACGAATTTTCGAAAAATCTTTTATATCAAGCGATTAATCGGGCTTTACCAAAGAGAACAAAAATGGTACATATCCGTCATTGCCTGGTGGCGACGGCGCGATGATCGCGGCACTGGCCTGCGGGGAAAGATTGGGAGATAGTGGGCATGACAAATTCGTTGCGAGTCGTTGAAGGGGGCGGCATGGACAAGACCAAGGCCTTGGATGCGGCGCTCAGCCAGATAGAACGCGCCTTCGGCAAGGGCTCCATCATGAAGCTCGGCGAAGGTCAGGTCGTGCAGATCGGAACGGTATCGACCGGTTCGCTGGGGCTGGATATCGGGCTCGGCATTGGCGGCCTGCCGCGTGGCCGGGTTGTCGAGATCTATGGCCCGGAATCGTCCGGCAAGACGACGCTGGCGCTGCACACGGTGGCCGAAGCGCAGAAGGCCGACGGCATTTGCGCCTTTGTCGATGCCGAACATGCGCTCGATCCGATCTATGCCCGCAAGCTCGGCGTCAATCTCGACGACCTCTTGATCTCCCAGCCCGACACCGGCGAGCAGGCGCTTGAGATCACCGATACGCTGGTGCGCTCCGGCGCTGTCGACATTGTCGTCGTCGATTCCGTCGCGGCGCTGACGCCGCGGGCGGAACTTGAAGGGGAGATGGGCGATTCGCTGCCGGGCATGCAGGCGCGGCTGATGAGCCAGGCGCTGCGCAAGCTGACGGCGTCGATCTCGCGCTCCAACTGCATGGTGATCTTTATCAACCAGATCCGCATGAAGATCGGTGTCATGTTCGGCAGCCCGGAAACGACGAGCGGCGGCAATGCGCTGAAATTCTACTCCTCCGTGCGGCTCGATATCCGGCGGATCGGCCAGATCAAGGAGCGCGATGAGGTTGTCGGCAACCAGACCCGCGTCAAGGTGGTCAAGAACAAGCTGGCGCCGCCGTTCAAGCAGGTCGAGTTCGACATCATGTATGGCGAGGGCATCTCCAAGATGGGCGAATTGATCGATCTCGGCGTCAAGGCCGGCATCGTCGAAAAATCCGGCGCCTGGTTCTCCTATGACAGCCAGCGGCTGGGGCAGGGCCGGGAGAACGCCAAGCAGTTCCTGAAGGACAATCCGGATATTTCAGCGGCCATCGAAACGGTGATCCGGCAAAATGCCGGGCTGATTTCCGATGAGGCCATGGCCATGGATGCCGACAGCTCCGATGACCCCGGCGATCCGGGCGAACTGGACGGGGACGGGACGGCGCTGGAAGCCTGATTACGGCAATTCCTGCCGAGGCGGGACGGCCGGTACGGCTTCGGCTTTGCGGGGCCGGTCTTGCCGGAATGACTTTCAGGAATTGATCGGGCGGCATGATTTGCCGCCCGTTTCATCGCCATGTTCAGCCGGCATATGGCGAGCCGATCGGGCAAGTGGGTCAAACGAACCGCGACCGGGCTGTGACCTGGCCGTGACCGGATAGCGACGCTGCCTGTCGTCGCGGCCGTTCAAACCGGTGCGGGGCGCCGTTTTTATGTTTCTGGACACGGTTCGACCGGGTGGTCTAAATGGCGGCCCGGCGCGGCTCTGGTGCCGCCAGAAGAGTTTTGCTTCATGACAAGTGTCAACGACGTCCGCAGCGCATTCCTCGATTATTTCGCCAAGGCCGGCCATGAGGTCGTCGCCTCCGGCCCGCTGGTGCCGCGCAACGACCCGACGCTGATGTTCACCAATGCCGGCATGGTCCAGTTCAAGGACTATTTCACCGGCAAGACGAGTGCGCCCTGGCCGCGGGCGGTTACGGCGCAAAAATGCGTGCGCGCCGGCGGCAAGCACAACGATCTCGACAATGTCGGCTATACCGCCCGCCACCACACTTTCTTTGAAATGCTCGGCAATTTTTCGTTCGGCGACTATTTCAAGGAACAGGCGATCGATCTGGCCTGGTCGCTGGTGACCAAGGAATTCGGACTGCCGGCCGAGCGGCTTCTGGTCACCGTCTATGCCGAGGACGACGAGGCGTTCGACCTGTGGCGCAAGATCGCCGGATTGCCGGAAGAAAAGGTCATCCGTATCGCCACCCATGACAATTTCTGGGCGATGGGCGACACCGGGCCGTGCGGGCCGTGTTCGGAAATCTTCTATGATCACGGCGAGCATATTCCTGGCGGCCCGCCCGGTTCGCCGGAGGAGGACGGCGACCGGTTTATCGAAATATGGAACCTGGTCTTCATGCAGTTCGAGCAGGTCACCAGCGATGAACGGATCAATCTGCCCAAACCGGCGGTCGACACCGGCCTGGGCCTTGAGCGCATGGCGGCCGTGCTTCAGGGCGTCCACGATAATTACGAGACCGATCTCTTCAAGGCGCTGATCGGTGCGGTGGAGGAGGCGACGGGCGTCGCGGCGGCCGAGGTGGAAGGCGCCAGCCATCGCGTTATCGCTGATCACCTGAGGGCGACCAGTTTCCTGATCGCCGATGGCGTGCTGCCGTCCAATGAGGGCCGCGGCTACGTGCTGCGGCGTATCATGCGGCGGGCCATGCGCCATGCCAATCTGCTCGGCGCCAGTGAGCCGGTCATCTTCAGGCTGGTGCCGGCGCTGGTGCATGAAATGGGCCAGGCCTATCCCGAACTCGGTCGTGCCGAGGCGCTGGTGACCGAAACGCTGAAACTGGAAGAGACGCGGTTTCAAAAGACCCTGTCGCGCGGCCTGGCGCTGCTGGGTGAGGCATCATCGAGCCTCGGCGACGGTGACATTCTGGACGGCGAAACCGCCTTCAAGCTCTACGACACCTATGGTTTCCCGCTCGATCTGACGCAGGATGCGCTCAAACCGCGCGGCGTTGGCGTCGATCTGATGGGTTTCAATGACGCCATGGAACGGCAGCGGGCCGAGGCGCGGGCGCATTGGGCGGGCTCGGGCGAGGCGGCGACGGACGAGGTCTGGCATGCGCTGCGCGAGAGCGCCGG
>CALZIL010000032.1:0-6479 GCA_945787495.1 uncultured Afifella sp.
GATGTCAGCGGCGCCTGGCTCAACCGTATCCACACCTTCGAAGCCGGCACCGGCGCTGACGCCCGGGTCGTGCATTTTCCCAAATCATGCCTGCATTGCGATGACGCGCCCTGCGTCACCGTCTGCCCGACCGGCGCCTCCTACAAGCGCGCCGAGGACGGCATCGTGCTTGTCGATGAGGATATGTGTTTCGGTTGCGGCCTGTGCGCCTGGGCCTGCCCGTATGGCGCCCGCGAAATGGACCTCGCCGCGGGCATCATGAAGAAATGCACGTTGTGCGTCGACCGGGTTTACAACGAGACCCTTGACGAAGTGGACCGGGTGCCGGCCTGCGTGCGCACCTGCCCGGCCAATGCCCGTCATTTCGGCGATCTTGCCGATCCGCAATCCGATGTCAGCAAAATGGTGGCGGAACGCGGCGGTATCGACCTGATGCCGGAGCAGGGCGCCAAACCGGTCAACAAATATCTGCCGCCGCGCAAGGCGACGCCGATGCCGGCAGCCCAGGACACTAAAGCACCGCAAGGCGAGACCACCGCCGGCGCAACCGGCTTTTTCGCCTGGGTCGATGCCGCCCTGGATGCGATGAGCTGACGCCGTGTTTCCAGCCTATTCCATCATCATCTTTACGACTTTATCCGGTGTCGGCTTCGGCCTGATGGCCCTGATTGGTCTGGGCATAGGCGGCAGCGGCCCGCATCCGTTTGTTGCGCCGGCACTGGCTTTCGGCCTGGCCGCTTCTGGGCTGGCTTCCTCGCTCTTTCATCTCGGCCATCCCGAGCGCACCTTGCGGGCGCTCAGCCAATGGCGCTCATCGTGGATGTCACGCGAGGGCGTCCTGGCTCTTGCCACGTTCATCGCGTTTGCCGTCCATATGGCGATCATCATTTATGGCGGCGGCCGCAGCATTGTGTCCGGTTTGGTCGTCGCCGTTCTGGCCTTGTCGACCGTCTATGCGACCGCCATGATCTATGCCTCGCTCGCCACCATCGCTCAGTGGAAGACGTTGCTGACGCCACTGGTCTACGTCGCCTTCTCGCTTGCCGGCGCGCTGCTTGCCAGCGCCGCGCTGTCGGCGGCCGGTATCGCGCCGTCACTGCCGGTCATTCTTGCCGCCATGGCCATGATGGTGATCGCCTGGGCCCTGAAAATGGCGTGGTGGCGCCGCGCCGAGACGGCCCGCTCTGTATCGACGCCCGAGACCGCCACGGGCCTTGGTGAATTCGGCCCGGTCCGGCTGTTGGAGCGGCCGCATTGGCAAGAAAACTACCTGACCCGCGAAATGGGCTATCGCGTTGCCCGCAAGCACGCCGCCAAGCTGCGGAAGATTGCGGTCTTTGCCGGTGCCGCCTTGCCGCTGCTGGCGCTGCTTTTCGCGTTCGCCATCCCCTTCAGCCCGGTGACGGCCGGTGTTCTCACCTTCGGCTTTGTTGTCCATATGGTCGGCGTCCTGGTCGAGCGCTGGCTGTTTTTTGCCGAGGCGAAGCACACAACGATGCTCTATTACGGCGCCGCGACGGCCTAGCGCATTGCCAGATCGGATGGGGTCGGTATCGTTGGGACCGGCCTATGCGGCCAAGCAGGATCAGGCTTTTGGCTGAAATCGTCATTTCCGAGTTCATGGAGGAGACCGCGATTGCCGAATTGAGCACGCGGTTCCAGATCCACTACGATCCCGGCCTTGTTGACCGGCCGGATGATCTTCTTGCTGTCATGGCCGCCGCCAAAGCGTTGATCGTCCGCAACCGGACAAAGGTCACCGGCGCATTGCTTGATGCCGCGCCGGAGCTGCAATGTATCGGCCGGCTCGGTGTCGGCCTCGACAATATCGACCTGGAAGGATGCGAGGCGCGCGGCATCGCCGTTTATCCGGCCACCGGTGCCAACAACATGCCAGTCGCCGAATATGTCATCACGGCCATCCTGATGCTCTTGCGCCGTGCCTGGTTTGCCAGCGCCGACGTGGCGGCGGGAGTTTGGCCGCGGCAGGAGCTGATCGGCCGCGAAACGGCCGGCAAGGTGCTCGGTCTCGTAGGCTTTGGCGCGATCGCCCGCGAAACCGCCTTGCGTGCCGCGGCCTTGCGGATGGACATCATCGCCTTTGATCCTTTCCTGGCCGATGACGACCCGGCATGGACGCATGCCCGCCGCGTCGAATTCGACGCGCTTCTGGCCGAGGCCGACGCCGTCAGCCTGCATGTGCCCCTGACCGATCAGACGCGCCATCTGGTGAACGGCGCGGCGCTTGCCCGGATGAAGTCCGATGCCGTCCTCATCAATGCCGCGCGCGGCGGCGTTGTCGATGAACAGGCCTTGGCAGACGCCTTGCACAACGGCCGGCTTGCCGGCGCGGCGCTCGATGTCTTTGAGAGCGAGCCGCTTCCCGCCGGGGCCGGCGGCGTCTTTACCGGGTTGAGCAACATCATCCTGACGCCGCATATCGCCGGCCTGACGGAGGAATCCAATATCCGCGTCAGCGCCGTGACGGCGGCCAATGTTCTGCGTCACCTGGAGGGAGAGGCATGA
Source organism: uncultured Afifella sp. (assembly GCA_945787495.1). Taxonomy (GTDB): domain Bacteria; phylum Pseudomonadota; class Alphaproteobacteria; order Rhizobiales; family Afifellaceae; genus CALZIL01. The sequence goes on from CALZIL010000032.1 coordinate 2,527, forward strand.
GTACGACACGCCTTTCGCTGCAGGAAACGCACGATCTGATCGCTGCCGCCCTGACCCGGTCGCGCACCAGTGCTGAGAACGCCGCGTCCGTCGCCGTCGCGCTGGTCGCCGCCGAGGCTGCCGGGCAGGGCGGTCACGGCCTGCGCCGCGTCGTTTCCTATTGCGCCCAGGCAGCCTCTGGCAAGGTCGACGGTTTTGCCGTTCCTGTTGTCGAAACGACCGCGCCCGGCGCGCTGGGCGTCGATGCCGGCCACGGTTTTGCTTATCCGGCGCTCGACAAGGTAAATGCTGCGCTGCCGGACTTGGCCCGTGAACAGGGCGTTGCTCTCGCCACCGTTAGCCACTCGCACCATTGCGGTGTCATGGGCACGCTCGTGGAGCAGTTTGCCGATGCCGGCCTGATCGCCCTCATGCTCGCCAATACGCCCGGAGGGATCGCGCCCTGGGGCGGCAAGACGCCACTCTTCGGCACCAATCCGATCGCCTTTGCCGCGCCGCTTTCCGGTGATCAGCCGATCGTCATCGATCTATCCTTGTCCAAGGTCGCCCGCGGCAAGATCATGGCGGCCAAGCAAAAAGACGAACCGATCCCGCAAGGCTGGGCTTGCGACCGCGACGGCAACCCGACGACCGATGCCGCGCAGGCGCTCGCCGGAACCATGGTGCCGATCGGCGATGCCAAGGGCACGGCGCTGGCGCTGATGGTGGAATTGCTGGCCGCCGGTCTTGCCGGTGCCAATTACGCCTATCAGGCGACGTCGTTTTTTGATGCCGACGGCGCGCCGCCGGGCACCGGTCAGTTCATCCTCGCCATCGATCCGGAACGGATCGGTGGTCGGGGAGCGAGCGAACGCTTCGCCGCGCTCGCCGCGCGTGTCGCCGGTGATCCGGGCGCCAGATTGCCCGGCCGCCGCCGCCAGGCTCTGCGGGCCGAGGCGCAAGAAAAAGGAATACTGGCCGATGCGGCGCTGATCGCCGAAATCGAGGCCATCGGCTAGAGCGCATTCCGAAAAGTGGGAACCGGTTTTCGGATAAAATGCGCGGCAAGCAAAAATCTGGAGCGCATTGTATGACCCCGGTTTCACGAAAAGCGCTCTAAAGCCTATCCGGCAGGATCCGCCCAGCCCGGCCCTGAGACCTCTTTCAGGCCCTTACACCCAAGCTGCGTCAGCCACTGCCGCGCCGGCCTGTCCTTGATTATTGCGTCCGGCATGACATCGACCAGCGGCGCCAGCGCAAAGATCCGTTCAGTCAGGTGCGGATGCGGAATGGTCAGGCCGGGACCATCGATGACCTCGTCGCCGAAGACCAGGATATCGATGTCGATCGAGCGTGGGCCCCATTTCTCGCGGCGCACCCGGCCAAGCGAGATTTCGATCGCCAGGATCGCGGCCAGAAGATCGGCCGGGGCAAGCGACGTTCCAACCCGCACGGCGGCGTTGAGAAAGTCCTGCTGGCTGGTCAAACCCCACGGCGCGGTCTCATAGAGCGGCGAAGCGGCGATGATCTCAATGTCGGGATATGCCCTCAGCGCACCGACCGCCGCGGCAAGCGCCGCCCGGCGCTCGCCGACATTGCTGCCCAGGCCGAGTACGGCGTCAGTCTTTGCCGTTGTATCAGTCGTTGCGGTCACGGGTCACTTCGACGGCGACATAGCCGAGCGTGGCGGGAATCGGTGCCGACGGCTTGCGCACGGTCACCGTCACGGCATCGATCTGGGCGTAGCGGGAAAGGATCGTGCGGGCGATATCGTCGGCCAGCGCCTCGATCAGAAAGAACGTTCTCCGGCTGCTGATCTCCGCAACGATCTCGACAAGGCTGGAATAGGAAACCGTGGCGCCTTCCGTGTCGCGTTTGGCCGCCTCGCGCAGATTCATGGCGCAGGAGAGGTCTACCTCGAACCGCTGGCCGAGCCGCTGCTCCTCCGGATGCACGCCGTGATAGGCGAAAACCACAAGGTCCTTGACGATGATCCGGTCGGTCATGGGCTGTTTTCCCGCTTTCGCGCCGCGGCGATGGCGGCTGCCAGCCGCACGGCGTCATAATGCTCGGCAACATCCTCGCCAACGGGCCGGTCAAGCAACGTGCCGATGAAACTCTTGCGCGAGGCGCCGATCAGCACCGGCTGGCCAAGCGTCAGAAGTTCCGGCAGGCGGGCGATCAAGGCGAGGTTCTGCTCCGGCGTCTTGCCAAAACCGATGCCGGGATCGAGGACGATGCGGTCGGCGGCGATGCCGGCCTTCTCGGCAATGGCGAGCGAGGCCTTGAAAAACGTCAGGCAGGCGGCGACCGGATCGCCTTGCGTGCCCTTTGACGAACCGGTGAGGCCCGGATTGTGCATGACGACGACGCCGGCGCCGTAGCCGGCAACGACGCCGGCCATGTCTGCATCGCCCTGCAAGCCCTGCACGTCGTTGACGATATGCGCGCCGGCGGCGAGCGCCTGATCGGCGACCGATGCCTTGACCGTATCGGCCGAGATCAGCAGATCGGAACCGGCCAGAGCGGAAATGACTGGCAGGATCCGCGCCGCCTCGTCTTGTGCGCTGACCCGTTCGGCGCCGGGCCGGGTCGATTCACCGCCAATATCGATGATGGCGGCGCCATCCGCGGCAAGCCGCGTGGCCTGCGCGACAGCGGCCTCAGGAGTGGCGAACCGGCCACCGTCGGAGAACGAATCCGGCGTCACATTGACAACGCCCATCAGGATCGCCGGCGCCGCACCGCCACCGGCCCGCCAGCGCTCTAAAAGCCGGGCGAAAGCATCGCCGCGATTGTCTTCAGGCATTGATCGCAAATCCGGGTAAGGGTGCGGCTCCGCCGTGGCCGGCGCGCCCGTCCATCTGAAGGGCGTCGGGAGTGTGTCTGGCTAAAACAACACGGTCGCCTTGGCAATCCATTGCCTTGCCGCAGGCCGCGCCACGTTTCAGATCGCACCATGTCTCAGATTGGGAAAATGTTCACGATTTATACAACTTAGGCGTGTAGTTAGTGATTTTATGGCGGTTCGGGCACGGTGCCTGCTGCCTTGGCGGAAGCGCCGGTTATCTCCTACCCCCATCGGGAGCCGGCGCTTCCACCATTTTCCCTTCACCATCACCAGAAAAGACGTTTGATCGCCAACCGCTTGCCGGCGGGCATCCGGCTCGCTATGAGACGGCAACATTTGGCCAGGCCCGGGGCGCTGCTGCGGGAGCCGGACAACAGCCGGGACCGCTTGCAATTCATGTCTGAAAGATTGTCCCACCTCGACCGCCTTGAGGCAGAAAGCCTGCACATCATCCGCGAGGTCGCGGCCGAGTGCCTTGAGGCAGAAAGCCTGCACATCATCCGCGAGGTCGCGGCCGAGTGCCGCAATCCGGTCATGCTTTATTCGATCGGCAAGGATTCCTCCGTCATGCTGCATCTGGCGGCCAAGGCGTTCCATCCGGCGCCGCCGCCCTTCCCGCTGATGCATGTCGATACGACCTGGAAGTTTCGTGACATGTACGCCTTCCGCGATCGCATGGCCGCCGAGGCCGGCATGGACCTGATCGTCCACGTCAATCCCGATGGCGTGGCGGCCGGCATCAACCCGTTCGACCATGGTGCCAATCACACCCGCATCATGAAAACCGAAGGGCTAAAACAGGCGCTGGAAAAATACAGGTTCGACGCTGCCTTTGGCGGCGCCCGGCGCGATGAGGAAAAATCGCGCGCCAAGGAACGGGTCTTTTCCTTCCGCTCCGCCAGTCACGCCTGGGACCCGAAGAACCAGCGCCCCGAGCTCTGGCGGCTCTACAATACCAGGGTCAATGAGCGCGAATCCATGCGCGTCTTCCCGCTGTCCAACTGGACCGAGCTCGATATCTGGGCCTACATATTGCGCGAACAGATCGACATTGTGCCGCTCTATTACGCCGCCGAACGGCCGATCGTTGAGCGTGACGGCCAGTTGATCATGGTTGATGACG
>CALZIL010000032.1:6535-28909 GCA_945787495.1 uncultured Afifella sp.
TCTGAGCGCGGCGGCCGGCTGATCGATCGCGAATCCGCCTCATCGATGGAGCGCAAGAAGCGCGAGGGCTATTTCTGATGACGAAACCGGTCGTCAATCTGCAAGCCGTCGCCGCTGCAGGCGAGGCCGATACGCTGCGTTTTCTGACCTGTGGCAGCGTCGATGACGGCAAATCGACCCTGATTGGCCGGCTTTTGTTTGATTCCCAGCTTTTGATGGAAGATCAGCTCGCCGAACTGGAGAGTGATTCCAAGAAACACGGCACCGCCGGCGACGCCATCGACTTCGCTCTCCTGGTCGACGGGCTGGAAGCCGAACGCGAGCAGGGCATTACCATCGATGTCGCCTATCGGTTCTTTGCAACGCCGCGCCGCCGCTTCATCGTCGCCGATACGCCCGGTCACGAACAATATACCCGCAACATGGCGACCGGCGCCTCGACCGCCGACATGGCCGTGCTCCTTGTCGATGCGACCAAGGGCGTCCTGACCCAGACCCGGCGGCATGCGGTGATCGCCTCGCTGCTCGGCATCCGCCAGGCCGTGCTGGCGGTCAACAAGATGGACCTGATCGGCTTTGACGAGGCTCGGTTCAACGCCATTGTTGAGGATTTTCGAGACTTTGCGGCGGAACTCGGATTTGGCCCGGTCCAGGCGATTCCAATGTCAGCACGCGATGGTGACAATGTCTCCACCGGCAGCGATCGCACACCCTGGTATGACGGCCCGTCAATTCTCAGCCATCTGGAAACGGTGCCGATCACCGATGCAGCGCTTGAGGCGCCGTTCCGGCTGCCGGTGCAATGGGTCTGTCGGCCTGATCAATCCTTTCGCGGTTTTGCCGGGACGATTACCGGCGGCACCGTGAGCGTCGGCCAAAAAGTCGTCGTCGCCGCCTCCGGGCGCGGGTCGGACGTGACCAGTCTTCGCATCGGCTCCGATCCGGTCCGCCAGGCCGGTGCCGGCCGCTCGGTCATGCTGACGCTCGCCGATGAGATCGACGTCAGTCGAGGTGACATGCTGGTCGCTCCTGATGCCAGGCCGGAAATGACCGACCAGTTCGCCGCCCATCTGATCTGGATGTCCGGCGACGCGCTGCTGCCGGGCCGGCAATACCAACTCAAGACCGCCACGCGGACCGTCTCGGCGCAGGTCACCGAACTCAAACATCGTCTTGATGTCGATTCCATGGAGCACAATGCCGCCAAGGTGCTGGAGATGAACGAGGTCGGCTTCGCCAATCTCTCCACCGCCGAGCCGATTGCCCTGGACGCCTATGACCTGAACCGCGAAACCGGTGGCTTCATCCTGATTGACCGCTTCACCAATGAAACGGTCGCCGCCGGCATGGTGGCGTTCTCACTGCGCCGCGCCTCCAACATCCACTGGCAGGCGCTCGACGTGAACCGGATCGTCCGCGCCGGCCAGAAACACCAGAAACCGTCGGTGCTGTGGTTCACCGGCCTGTCGGGCTCCGGCAAGTCGACCATCGCCAATATCGTCGACAAGAAGCTCTTCGCCCGCGGCCGGCACACCTATACGCTCGATGGCGACAATGTCCGCCACGGCCTCAACCGCGACCTCGGCTTCACCGATGCCGACCGGGTGGAGAATATCCGCCGTGTCGCCGAAGCCGCCCGTCTGATGGCCGATGCCGGTCTGATCGTCCTTGTTTCCTTCATCTCGCCGTTCCGCTCCGAACGCCGGCTGGCCCGCGACCTGATGGAGGAGGGCGAGTTTATGGAGATCTTTATCGACACGCCCATCGAGGTCTGCCAGGAGCGTGATCCCAAAGGCCTTTATGCCAAGGCGATCGCCGGCGAGATCAGCAACTTCACTGGCATCGACTCACCCTATGAAACGCCGGAACTGGCCGAAGTCCACCTCGACACGACCAGCCTTTCGGCCGAAGAGGCGGCTGAAGCGGTCATCGCCTATCTGGAAAAGACCGGCCGGCTTTCCGGCGAGTGAAGGTTGCCTGAGAAGACTATAGCTGCCGTCAGTCGCCGGTCTTGAGGAAGTCCGGTCCCTGGCCGATAATCGTGTCATCGATCTCGCCGATCGCCGCTTCATCCTTGCCGGCATAGGGCAGTTTGTTCAGCACATGCCGGATGGCGTTCAGCCGGCCGCGCCTTTTGTCGTTGAACCGGACGATGGTCCACGGCGCATGCTTGCTGTGCGAATCCCGCAGCATCCGGTCGCGCGCGGCGGTAAAATCATCCCACATGGTGATCGCCTTGCGGTCGACCGATGAGATTTTCCAGATTTTGAGCGGATCGTGCTGGCGGTCGTGAAACCGCTTGAACTGCATCTCCCGGCCGATATTGAGCCAGAACTTGACCAGGTGGATGCCCTCGCGCACCAGCATGTGTTCAAATTCCGGCGCTTCGTCCAGGAACTGCTCTGTCTGTTCCGGCTTGCAGAAACCCATGACCGGTTCCACCACGCCGCGATTGTACCAGGAGCGGTCGAACAGAACCATTTCACCGGCCGTCGGCAGATGGGCCACATAGCGCTGGAAATACCATTCGCCGCGTTCCCGGTCCGATGGTTTCGGCAGGGCGACGATGCGGGCATGGCGCGGATTGAGATATTGCCGGAAACGCTTGATGGTGCCGCCCTTGCCGGCCGCGTCGCGGCCTTCAAATACCATGACAAGCCGTTCGCCGCTGTCCTGCAGCCAGGAAAGAACCTTGACCAGTTCCACCTGCAGATCATAAAGCGCCTTGTTATAGTGCTTGCGCTTCATCCGTTCGTCATAGGGATAGCCGCCGGAAGTCAGCGCCTGATCGGCAATCGCCGCGGGCAGGTCCGGATTGTCGATATCGAAACTGGCGAGCGCGTCGGCGGGCATGGCGGCGGCCTTTCTCTGAAATGTCTGCGAGCCGGCCACTCGCCTGCTCATCGGCATTGAGATTATCATTACGCAATCGCGACAAAAAGGCCGCCGTTACCATGGCTTCACTTGACGGACCGGACGATCAGCGACCGCAAAACGGCGGCGAAAAGGCCGGCCTTGGCACCCGGCTCTTTGATTCCCGCTTTGTGCTCGCCGCCGCTGTCCTCGTTCTTGCTGTCGCGGTTGCGGCCTTTTCGCTGCCGATGCTCTACGCGCTTGCCGGTTTAGCCGCGATCGCCATAGCCTCTGCCATCATCCCGCACCCGTCTGCACGCCGCCGGCTCGCCGGGCAAAGCGCCGGCGCCGGCATGTCGCCGGATGCCTCGATGAAGTCGGTCACCGATGCCCTGTTGCATCCGGCTTTCATCCTCGATCATGACGGCACCGTCCGTTACGCCAATGGAGAGGCGGCGCGCCGCTTTCCGGCGACCCGGCCCGGCGACCTGTTCACGCTGACGTTCCGCTCGCCGGAACTTATCGAGGCCATGCGCTCCGCTGCCGCCGGCAAGGCCGTCATCGTGGACTACCACGACCACGGCGAGGACGCGGGGGTCTATGCCATCGCCGTCAATCCGCTGCATCGGGCGGGCAGCGGTCAGGATCTGGCGCTGGTCATTCTTGAAGACATGTCGGAGCGCCAGGCGATCGCCCGCATGCGCGCCGATTTCGTCGCCAATGCCAGCCATGAATTACGCACGCCGCTGGCGTCCTTGAGCGGGTTCATCGAAACGCTGCAGGGCCCGGCGCGCGGAGACCCGGAAGCGAGCGACCGGTTTCTCGCCATCATGCGCCAGCAGGCTGAGCGCATGCGCCGGCTGATCGACGATCTGTTGTCCTTGAGCCGGCTGGAAATGCGCGCCCATCGCACACCGGAAGACCGCGTTGATCTGGTCGCGACCATCCGCGAGGTGCTCGACACCCTGGCGCCGCTGGCCGCCGAATTGTCTGTGGAAACCGCGCTTGATGCGCCGGACGAACCGGTCGAGATCACCGGCGAACGGGACGAGCTCGTGCAGGTTTTTGAGAACCTGATCGAAAACGGCTTGAAATATGGCGGATCGGGCGGACGCCTTGATATTGCCATTGCCGCCGGTAGCGCCGGGGCCGGGACGGCGGCAAAGGTAACTATCCGCGATTACGGCCCCGGCATTGCGCCCGAGCATCTGCCAAGGCTGACCGAACGCTTCTACCGGGTCGATGCGGAGGCCAGCCGGGAAAAGCAGGGCACCGGGCTTGGCCTGGCGATCGTCAAGCACATCCTGACCCATCACCGTGCCGAGCTTGAGTTCGATAGCGAGCCGGGCGTCGGCACGACTGTTACACTTACCTTCGAGCCGTTCGGACTTTCCACAGGCGGTGGTGAAAAAGTGTAATAATTTCCGATGGTTACACTGTCATTCAGACGTCATGAAAATGTCATAGAAGATTGTCGCGCAAACGATAGGCACTGTTCTGGCGAAGGCTCATGCCCGCTGACACCTTTTGCTCACGCACCCAGACAGGGAGAACGACAATGATTTCCAGATTGACCACCGGCGCAGCCGCGCTTTGCCTTGTCCTATCGGCCTTGTCCGCCACGGCCTATGCGCGCGACCAGATCCAGATCGTCGGATCGTCGACGGTGTTTCCATTTTCGACCGCCGTCGCCGAACGGTTCGGCCAGACAAGCAACTTCAAGACCCCGGTCGTGGAATCCACCGGTTCGGGCGGCGGCATGAAGCTGTTCTGCGCCGGTCTCGGAGAAGCGACGCCTGACATCACCAATGCCTCGCGCCGCATCAAGGAAACGGAATTCAAGAACTGCATGGCAAACGGCGTGACGCCGGTTGAGGTCAAGGTCGGTTTCGACGGCATCGTTCTCGCCAATTCCAAATCCGGTCCGGATATCGCCCTGACCCGCGAGCAGGTTTTCATGGCGCTCGCCAGGCAGCTTCCGGCAGCCGATGGCGCCCTCCAGCCCAATCCCCACAAGACCTGGTCCGACATCGATCCGGCGCTGCCTAATGCCAGGATCGAGGTTCTCGGCCCGCCGCCGACATCGGGCACCCGTGATGCCTTTGTCGAACTGGTGATGGAAGAAGCCTGCCTTGCCGGCGTGCCGCAGGACAATTGCGCCCAGATCCGCGAGGACGGCGCCTATATCGATGCCGGCGAAAACGACAATCTGATCGTCCAGAAGCTGGAAGCCAATCCGGCCGCCATCGGCGTTTTTGGTTTCTCCTTCCTCGATCAGAATGCCGATGTTCTCAAGGGCGCCGTGATCGACGATGTCGAGCCGAGCTTCGACAATATCGCTGCCGGCGATTATCCGGTGTCGCGCTCGCTGTTCTTCTACATCAAGAAGGAACATGTCGGCACGATCCCCGGCATTCAGGAATATGCCCTGGAGTTCACCGACGAGGCTGCCTGGGGCGAGGACAGTTATCTCTCGGACAAGGGCCTGATTCCGCTCCCCGAAGACGCCCGAACGGAATTTCGCAAAGCGGTGGAAAACCTGACACCGCTGGCGATGTAGCTTTGACGTCAGAGCCGTTTCCGACCAGATGAATGGAATTGCGGCCCGGGGCGGCTGAGCAAGGTCATGGCATCGACATATCTCGCCCTTTTGATTGGCTTTGCGCTCGCCGCCTATTTCGCCGGCGCTCGCCGCGCTGTCGCTCTATCGGCCGGCAATCCGGCCAGCCTGCATTCCCGACCCGCCTATCATGGCTTTTATGCCGCCATCCTGGCGACGGCTCCCGGTTTCGCCGTCCTTATCGGCTGGTGGCTGTTCGGCGGCCGGGTGCTCGACCGGATTGTCGGCGCCCGCTTCCAGGTGCTGCTTTCGGCCATGTCCGGCCCGCAGCAGCAGGCCTTCATCCGCGACGCGCGTAATCTGGCCGGCGGCATCGTCTATGGCGAGCCAACGCCGGAAAAAGAAGCCGCCGCGGCGCTTTATCGCTCGCTCTTTGCCTCCACGGATATTGTCCTCGGGCTGATCCTGGCGGCGCTTGCCGCCCTCGGCCTGGTGCTGGCTCTGCGCACCATCACAGCGCGCCGGCGCACCCGCCATTTCGTCGAGCGTTTCGTCAGGGGCGTGCTCATCGCCTGTTCGGTCGTCGCCATCCTGACCACTATCGGCATCGTTCTGTCGCTGATCTTTGAATCGCTGCGCTTCTTCCAGAAGGTGCCGTTTCTCGATTTCCTGTTCGGCACCCATTGGAGCCCGCAAAGCGCCTTTGTCGGCGCCGGCGGCGATGGCGAAATCGATGCCGGCGTTTTCGGTGCCGTGCCGCTGTTTGCCGGAACGCTGCTGATCACGCTGATCGCCATGCTCGTCGCCACGCCGATCGGGCTGTTGGCGGCGATCTATCTGTCCGACTACGCCTCATCGAAATTCCGCGCCGTCGCCAAGCCGGTCCTGGAAATTCTCGCCGGCGTGCCGACCGTCGTCTACGGCTTCTTTGCCGCCCTGAGTGTCGCGCCGGTCATCCGCCGCCTCGGCGATGGCATGGGCCTTTCCGTATCGTCGGAATCGGCGCTCGCCGCCGGCCTTGTCATGGGCATCATGATCATTCCGTTCGTCTCGTCCCTGTCCGACGACATCATCAATTCCGTGCCCCAGGCCCTGCGCGACGGTTCGGCCGGTCTCGGCGCGACGAAGTCGGAAACGATCCGCAAGGTCGTCCTGCCGGCCGCATTGCCGGGCATCGTCTCCGCCATGCTTCTGGCTGTCAGCCGCGCCGTCGGCGAGCTGGCCGCCTTTGCCCTCGGCCTCGTCCTGTTCTGCATGACATTGGCGCTCAATGTCATCGCCCTTGGCGTCGTCGCCAGATACCGGGAACGCTATGACTAATATCGCGCAATCGGGCATCGCACGAACCGGGCCGGACGGCCTCTCCATCCACACCTCCGGCGACGCCCGCAAGCGGCTGGCCCGGCGCTATGCCGCCGAGCGCCGGTTCAGGCGTCTCGGCCTTGGCGCGGTGCTGCTCGCCATGGGATTTCTGCTCCTGCTTTTGTCGACCGTGGTCGGCAAGGCCATTCCCGCCTTCACCTATACCTACGCCGTCTTGCCGCTCGACCTTGCCGGCGACAAGATCAATCACGATGACCCGCTGCGCTCCAATTTCGACGCAATCGTCAAGGCGGCGATCGCCGAAGCGCTGCCTTTTGCCGCCGGTCGCAAGCAACGGCGCGCGGCGCGCGGCCTGATATCCTCCGGCGCCGCTGTCATTTTGCGTGACATGGTTGCTGATGATCGCGCGCTGATCGGTGCGCCGCGGGCGATCGGCCTGCCGGTCTCCGACACGCTTGATCTTTATTTCAAGCAGCTCACCGCCCCCAGGCGCAGTCGTGAGCCGCAAGGATCGGCGACACCGTCTGCGACGAGTGACAAGATCCACATCGCCGTCGAAGACGGCGTGATCGGGTCCGATGAACAATTCGGCCGCGACGCGCCCTCGCACCTCGTCTTCATCAATGGCGGCGTCGTAAAAATTACCGGCGCTGATGGCGAGGGCCTTCAAGGCGACGTGCTGGTGCCGCTGCAATCCACCGTGCCGGCCGCGCAAGGCGACTGGCGGCTGGTGACCATCAACCAGGCCGAATCGGCCCGCAAGATCAGCGACCGTGAAATCGCCTATGCCGAAATATTGAACGGAATGGGCCTGATCGAGCGCCGTTTCAACGCCATCTTCTTCACCCGCGGCGCCAGCCGCGAGCCGGAAATGGCCGGTGTCTGGGGCGCCGTCGTGGGCTCCTTCTTCACCATGCTGGTTACCCTGGCTCTGTCCTTCCCGCTCGGTGTCGCCTCGGCGGTCTATCTGGAGGAGGTGGCGCCAAAAAACCGCTGGACGCAGCTGATCGAGGTCAACATCAACAACCTTGCCGCCGTTCCCTCGATCGTCTTCGGCCTGCTCGGGCTGGCGGTTTTCCTGAACTTTTTCGGTTTGCCGCGATCGGCACCGGTTGCTGGTGGCATGGTACTGGCGCTGATGACCTTGCCGACAATCATCATTGCATCCCGCGCCGCTCTGGGCGCCGTGCCGCCGTCAATCCGCGAGGGCGCTCTGGGGATCGGTGCGTCGCGAATGCAGACCGTCTTTCACCATGTTCTGCCGCTTGCCATGCCCGGCATCCTGACCGGCACGATCCTTGGCGTGGCCCGTGCGCTTGGCGAAACGGCGCCGCTTCTGATGATCGGCATGGTCGCCTTCATCGTCGATATTCCAGGCGGCGCGCTGCAGCCGGCAACCGTGCTGCCGGTGCAGATTTATATGTGGGCCGATTTTCCAGAACCGGGCTTCCAGCAAAAGACCGCCGCCGCGATCCTGGTGCTGCTCGGCTTTCTTGTGGTTATGAACGCCTTCGCCGTGGTGATGCGCCGGCGTTTCGAACGGCGCTGGTAGGCGGCCGAGCCCTGACACTGGAAACGAATGCTATGAGTAATCCCGATATGGCCGAACCAATCACACCACCGGCTGGTCATGTGGCCGAAGAAGCCGCCGATGATAGCGTCGCCCCGGTGGCTACGGTCGGCGAAACCGATCCGGCGCCGGCGGCTGACAGCCATCCGGTCAAGATCCGGTCGCGCAATGTCGACGTCTTCTACGGCGACAAGCAGGCGCTGTTCGACCTCGGCATTGACATTCGCGCGCGTATGGTCACTGCGCTGATCGGTCCCTCGGGCTGCGGCAAGTCGACCTATATCCGCTGTCTCAACCGCATGAACGACACCATAGAGATTGCCCGTGTCAGCGGTCTGATCGAGCTTGACGGTCAGGATATCTATTCGCCGGACATCGATGTCGTGGAATTGCGCGCCCGCGTCGGCATTGTCTTCCAGAAGCCCAATCCGTTCCCAAAGTCGATTTTTGAGAACGTCGCCTATGGTCCGCGCATCCATGGTCTGGCCGCCGGCAAGACCGATCTGGAGGAGATCGTCGTCACCAGCCTGACCAGGGCCGGATTGTTCGAGGAGGTGAAAGACCGCCTTGAAGATCCCGGCACGGGCCTGTCCGGCGGCCAGCAGCAGCGCCTGTGCATCGCCCGCGCCATCGCCGTCAGCCCGGAAGTGATCCTCATGGACGAACCGTGTTCGGCCCTCGACCCGATCGCCACGGCCAGGGTGGAGGAACTGATCGACGATTTGCGCAAGAACTACACGATCGTCATCGTCACCCATTCCATGCAGCAGGCGGCGCGGGTTTCCCAGCGCACCGCCATGTTCCATCTCGGCTATCTTGTCGAGGAGGGCCAGACGGATGCCATATTCACCAATCCGACCGACAAGCGCACCCGGGATTACATCACCGGCCGCTACGGCTGATCAGGAAAGAAACCATGTCGGAACATATTGTCACTTCGTTCGACGACGAATTACGCGAACTGGCGCAGTCGATCGCGCAAATGGGCGGTCTTGCCGAACAGCTGCTTGAAGACGCCGTGACCGCGCTTTTGCGGGCCGATACCGAGCTGGCCGAACGGACGATCCTGGCCGACCGCCAGATCAACTTTCTGGAGGCCGATATCGAGGAGCGCGCCATTCTGATCATCGCCCGGCGCCAGCCCATGGCCCAGGATCTGCGCGCCATCATCGCTGCGTTCCGCATTTCAAACGACCTGGAACGGGTTGCCGATCTCGGCAAGAACATCGCCCGCCGTGTCCTGGCCATCGAAGACCAGCCTTTCTCCCAAAAGCTGTCCGTCGGCGTTGAGCATCTTGCAAAGCTTGGTCTGCGCCAACTCAAGAATGTGCTTGACGCCTATGGCTCCCATGACGTGGAAAAAGCCCACAAGGTCTGGGAGGAGGATGATGAGATCGACGCGGTCTACACCTCGCTCTTTCGCGAGCTTCTGACCTACATGATGGAGGATGCGCGCAATATCACCATGTGCACGCATCTGCTGTTTTGCGCCAAGAACATCGAACGCATTGGTGACCACGCGACCAATATCGCCGAGGCCGTCCACTACATGGTCACCGGCACGCGGATGGAAGAACTCACCGACCACGGTGAGGCGGATTGACGGGCGCGACATGGCTGGCCCGACCGTCCTTGTCGTTGAAGACGAAGAGCCGCTGGCGCTGCTGTTGCGTTACAATCTGGAGGCGGAGGGTTTTGACGTGGAAACCGTCGCACGTGGCGACGACGCCGAACTGCGGCTTCGCGAATCCCCGCCGGATCTGGTTCTGCTGGACTGGATGCTGCCCGGCGTCTCCGGCGTCGAGCTTTGCCGTCGGCTGCGCAACAGGCCGGAAACGGCGACGCTGCCGGTCATCATGCTGACCGCCCGCGGCGAAGAGGACGAGCGCGTCCGCGGCCTGGCCGTCGGTGCCGACGATTATGTCGTCAAGCCGTTTTCGGTTCCCGAATTGATGGCCCGCGTCAAGGCCATGCTGCGGCGCGCGCACCCGCAAATCGTCGCGCGGATGCTCATCGCCGGCGACCTGGAACTCGACCGCGAAACCCGCCGCGTCAGGCGCGCCGGCCGCGAGGTCAATCTCGGTCCGACCGAGTTCCGCCTGCTGGAATTTCTGATGCAAAGCCCCGGCCGGGTGTTTTCCCGCGAACAGTTGCTCAACGGCGTCTGGGGCCATGGCGTTTATGTCGATGAGCGCACCGTCGACGTTCATGTCGGCCGCCTGCGCAAGGCGATCAATCGCGGCCGCGCCCGCGACCCGATCCGCACGGTGCGCGGCGCCGGCTATGCCTTCAACGAAGAGTTTTCTGCCGCGCCCTGATTGCGGCCGCTGCGAACAAAGACAGGTAAGCCCCTTCAAACAAAAACGGCGGGGCAAGGGCCCCGCCAATTTGTTACGCCGTTATTTGGGAGGAAGCTCTCAGCCGAAGGCCGCCCGCCTTTGCCGTCTGCGCGGTTCCGGCGCCTGATAGGCAACCCTGGCGTGGTATTCGCAGTAAGGCGCGCTTTCCAGCGAATCGTGTCCGCAGAAATGAAAATCGTCTTGTGTCGGATCGCCGATCGGCCATTTGCACGTGCGCTCCGTCAGCATTTCGATCGACAGCTTTTTGGCAATCGGCACGACAACGTCGTCCAATGGCCGCAGATCAGCATGTGCCGCGATATCGTAATCCAATTTCAGCGCCGTGTTGCCGATGGTCCGGGTGCGCGGCTGGCGCCGATGTGTCGCTTGGCGCGGCCGTCTGACCCGTTTGATCGATGATGTCGGTTGCCCGCGGCCGGAAAGCCCGAGCCGGTGCACCTTACCGATAACGGCGTTGCGTGTCACGCCACCCAATTCGGCTGCGATCTGGCTGGCGCTGTGGCCATCAAGCCAGAGTTTTCGCAATGTCTCGACGCGTTCGTCTGTCCAGGACATGTGTGCCTGTCCTCCTCTAGTGTCCGCCACTCCGGACAGAATCCGTCCAGCTTCACAGACCTGTGGTCCGCGCTCACACCAACGCAAGACTGTTGCTGAAATTCTGTCCGCCGCACGACATGTCGTGCTTAACGATTTGATAACTACTATATCAGGCGACTCAGCGACAAGAGTCTCAGGCGGTTTTCCAACGGTTTTCCCAAAGATTGGAAAAAAGTGAGTCAAGAATGTCACACCCGCGCGGTCGGCGGAGCCGCTTTTACGCCCTCTTGAAGCCTCTTTACCGCCCCTTTACCGCCATTTTTCCACTCCGGCCCTGGCCTGTCTTGAACCTCCGAAATCCTCGGAAAACCTGCTGAAAACAGCGGTTTCCGGCTGCTATTGGCACTGCATTGCCTGCCGGGGACGGGACGTGGTATTGAGTTTTGGCCGCCGCAGGGCGGCTTTTTGATTTTCCAATGCCCCAAACACTGCCGGAATAAGGCTATGCCCCAGAATACGGCCCCCAAGACCGCCGCCGAGCATTCTCCGCTTTATCAGACCTATCTGCGCGCCGAAATCGCGCCTGAGCGCGGCGAGGGCGCCTGGATCATCGCCGCCGACGGCACGCGCTATCTCGACTTCATGGGCGGCATCGCGGTCAATGTGCTCGGCCATGCCCATCCGCATCTTGTCGAGGCCCTGACGGCGCAGGCGCAAAAGCTCTGGCACGTATCCAACCTGTTCCAGATCCCCGGCCAGGCCAAACTGGGTGAGCGCTTGGTCGCGGCGACCTTCGCCGACAAGGTGTTTTTTACTAATTCCGGTGCCGAGGCCGTGGAATGCGCCATCAAGACGGCGCGGCACTATCATGCCGAGGCCGGCGCGCCGGAGCGCTATCGGCTGATCACCTTTGAAGGCGCTTTTCATGGTCGCACGCTGGCGACCATCGCCGCCGGCGGCCAGGACAAATACCTTGAGGGCTTCGGTCCCAAGGTCGAGGGCTTCGATCAGGTGCCGTTTGCCGATCACGAGGCGGTCAAGGCGGCCATCGGTCCGCAAACCGCCGGCATCCTGATCGAGCCGGTGCAGGGCGAAGGCGGCATCCGCGCCGTCCCCAATCAATGCCTGCAGGGCTTGCGCGATTTGTGCGACGAGCATGGCCTGCTGCTGGTCCTCGACGAGATCCAGTGCGGCATCGGCCGCACCGGCAAGCTCTTTGCCCATGAATGGGCCGGCATTACGCCGGACATCATGGCGATTGCCAAAGGCATCGGCGGCGGCTTTCCGCTCGGCGCCTGCCTGGCAACCGAAGCGGCGGCGGCCAGCATGACTGTCGGCAGCCATGGCTCCACCTTTGGCGGCAATCCGCTCGCCATGGCGGTCGGCAATGCCGTGCTCGACATCGTGCTGGCGGAGGATTTCCTGGATCACGTGGCGCAGACCGGCCTGCGTTTAAAGCAGAAGCTGGCAGCGATCGCCGACGCCCATCGCGATACCATCGAGGATGTTCGCGGCCTTGGCCTGATGCTCGGGCTGAAATGCCGGGTTCCCAACGGCGATGTCATTGCCGCCGCCCGCGCCCAGGGCCTGCTGCTGGCGGCGGCGGGCGAGAATGTCGTGCGGCTGCTGCCGCCGCTGATCATCGGCGATGAGGAGATCGCCGAGGCGGCAACCCGCCTTGATCGCGCCTTGACGACACTGACGCGTTCCGACGCCGCCGAATAACCGGCCGGCACGCTTCTGACCCGATACTGGAAACGACCCCCGATACTGGAAACACCATGGCTGGCCTTCGCCATTTTCTCGATCTATCGCAATTGCCGAGCGCGACCCTGCGCGCCATTTTGGACGACAGCGCCCGCATGAAGGCGCAGGACCGGCGCGAGCGGCTTGTCGAAAAGCCGCTCGATGGCCGGATATTGGCGATGATCTTCGACAAACCATCGACCCGCACCCGCGTGTCCTTTGACGTCGCCATGCGCCACCTCGGCGGCCAGACGCTCATCCTCAACGCCAGTGACATGCAGATGGGCCGCGGCGAGACCATCGCCGATACGGCGCGCGTCCTGTCACGTTATGTCGACGCGATCATGATCCGCACCACGGCCCATGACCGGCTCGCCGAGCTTGCCGAACACGCCACGATCCCCGTCATCAACGGCCTGACCGATGATACCCATCCCTGCCAGCTCATGGCCGACGTGATGACGATTGAGGAGCACAAAGGCGCTATTGCCGGCCGCCGCATCGCCTGGACAGGGCCGAGCAACAATGTCCTGACCTCGTTTATCCAGGCCGCCAGTCGTTTCGGTTTCCGGCTCGATATCGCCACGCCGCCCGAACGTGCGCCGCAACGCGCGGCGCTTGACTGGGCCGAGGCGGAGGGCGCCGAAATTCACCTGACGTCCGATCCCCATGCCGCCGTCGCCGGGGCCGACTGTGTCGTCACAGATACCTGGGTTTCCATGGGCGAGGACGAGGATCAGCGCGGTCACAACATGTTGATGCCGTACCAGGTCAATGGAGGCCTCATGGAAAAAGCCGGGAAAAACGCCATATTCATGCATTGTCTGCCGGCCCATCGCGGCGAGGAGGTGACCGATGCGGTCATCGACGGGCCGCAATCGGTGGTTTTTGATGAGGCGGAAAACCGGCTTCACGCCCAAAAAGGCATCCTTGTCTGGTGCCTTGGATCGGAAAAAGAATGACGCAAAAGCAAACCGCAACCGCAATGAACGGCGATGCCGACGCGACCATGAACGGTGGCGGCGATGCCGATCGCGCCTTGCCGTTTCAGGTCGACGCGCTGGAAGTGCGCGGCCGCGTCGTCAGCCTTGGCCCCGCGATCGACGCAATCCTGGCGCGCCACGATTATCCTGATCCGGTAAAGGTGCTGCTTGGCGAAGCCTGCGTTATGGCGGCCCTTCTGGCGACCTCTCTGAAGGATGTCAGCCGATTCATCCTGCAGGCCCAAACGGACGGGCCGGTATCGATGCTCGTTGCTGATATCCGCCTGCCCGGACAGATGCGCGCAACGGCGTCATGCGACGCGGCGGCGGTCACGGCACTGGCGCAGGCCGGCACCGCCGATGCGGCAGCTTTGCTCGGCAAGGGCACGCTCGCCATGACCATCGAACAGGGCCATGGCGGCCAGCGTTATCAGGGTTTTGTGCCGCTCGATCATGAAAGCCTGGAAGAGGCCGCCCACACCTATTTCCGCCAATCCGAACAGATTCCGACGCGCATCCGTATGGCGGTGAGCGAAATGTTCGACCGTGACGAAGATGGCAAGGCCCGCCATCAATGGCGCGCCGGCGGTATTATTGGCCAGTTCATGCCGGAAGCTGGAGACCGCATCCGGCACCGCGATCTGCCGGCCGGCGACACGCCCGAAGATGGGCCCGAAGACTTGCAAGGCGCCGATTTCGAGGCCGATGACGATGCCTGGGTGGAAGCCGCCGCCCTGATCGAAACCGTCGAGGATCACGAACTGACCGATCCGGCGATTTCGCCCGAACGCCTGTTGTTCCGGCTGTTTCACGAGCGCGGCGTGCGGGTCTTCAAGCCGGTCCGGCTGGAAGACCATTGCACCTGCTCGCGGGCGCGCATCGAGAAGGTTCTTGACCAGATGGATGCGGTTGAGATCGCTGATGCCGCCATCGACGGGGAAATCGAGGTGCGTTGTGAATTTTGCGGCCTGCGCTACCATTTTGACCCAGATGCGCTGCCCGGTGCCACCGACGGCGACGAAAAACACGGCCTGAGTCAGGACGGTTCCCTGACAAATCTTTAATTTGCAATCGGCTAAACTAGCTGGCACCAAATAGACCTGTTCGAAAAAATCCGTCCGAATTGGCGGTGGCCGGACAGGAACAAAACAGGAAAGCCGCATTGAGCGACAAGGCCAAGGGACCACGTCTGGTTATCGATACGGCCGCCGCCGAAGCAAATGCCTCGGCCGCCGATCCCGTTGCCGCATTGACGCCGGCCGCACGCATGCCGGACGAGGCGCCCGGCATTCCTGAGGTGCGCCCTGAAGCACGCCCGGATTTTCCGCTCGATGACAGCGATGTGACGGTGCGCGAGTCTTCACTTGACGGTCCCGACCGGCGATCCAATCGGATCATGCTGATCGCCGCACGCGGTTTGTTGCAGACCATTCTTGTCCTTGCCGTTCTTGCCGGCGCGGTATGGGGCATGCGCTGGATGGTCGATTCCCGCGCCGAAAGGCCACAACGGCAGGCGCGCGAGCGGGTCTATACGGTCACCACGACGCCGGTGCAGAAGGCCGACCATCAGCCGCAATTCCTGGTTTACGGCACGACCATTGCCGGCCGGACGATTGAATTGCGCGCCCTGGTTGCCGGTGAGATCGTCACCGTGCATCCCGATCTGCGGGTCGGCCGGACGGTCGAAAAGGGCGCCGTTCTGGCCCAGATCGATCCCTTTGCCTATGAAGGCGCGGTGACGGAGGCGCGGGCCAATCTGCGCGAAGCCAAGGCGCGGCTGAAGGAAAGCGAGGCGCGGATTGCCTCCGAACAATCGGCGCTTGACCGCACCGGCGAACAATTGGCCCTGGCTGAGCGCGATCTTGAGCGCTCCCGCCAACTTCTTGGCACCGGTTCCGGAACGCAAAAGGCCGTCGATGATCGCGAACTGACGCTGAGCCAGCGCGCCCAGGCCGTTGAATTGCGCCAGGCCAATCTGGCGGTCGAACAGGCCAAGGCCGAGCAGCAGCGCGCCGCGATCGCCCGGCTGGAATGGAAGCTCGCCCAGGCCCAGCGCGATCTGGCCGATACCGCGCTCAAGGCGCCCTTTGCCGGTGTCGTGCAGTCCGAAAATGCCGGAGCAGGCCGCAATGTTGGCGCCAATGACGTCCTTGTGACGCTTTATGACGAAACCGCCGTTGAGGTTCAGTTGGTCGTCTCCGACAGTCAGTTCGGCCGTCTCGCCAACGATCCGGACGGCGTCATCGGGCGTCCCGTCGAAATTGCCTGGACCGTGGGCGGCGCGGCGATAGTCTATGAAGGCGTGATTGACCGGATCGGTGCCGAGATCCGCTCTGAACGCGGCGGCGTGGAGCTTTATGCCAGGATCGATGCGCGAGACGGCGCCAGCGCCCTGCGTCCCGGCGCTTTCGTCGAGGTGCGCGTGCCCGACCAGACCTATTCGCAAACCGTGCGGCTGCCGGAGACCGCCGTCTATGGCGGCGCTTACGTCTATGTCATCGAGGACGGCCGGATGCGCCGCCGCGATGTGACCATCGCCGCCTTTACCGGCAGCGATGTTCTGATCGCCGATGGTCTTGAGGGCGGCGAGAATGTGCTGACGACGCAAATCGCCGATGCCCGCGACGGCCTGAAGGCCGTGGAAGAAGGCGCCGCAGACCAGCAATCTCAGGCCGGCAAACCCGGCAAGCCCGGCAAGGCAGGCGGCAAACAGGGCCGGCCGGCACCAGGCCAATGAGGCGCCCGCACATTCCGGATCTGGGGTTGGAGACCGGCCGCGGCATCATCTCGGTTTTTGCCCGCCATTCCAATGCGGCCAATCTTCTGATGGCCCTGATGATTATCTTCGGCCTCTATTCCCTGGCCCGCATCAACACCCAGTTCTTCCCGTCCGTTATCACCGAAACGATCCGTGTCACCATCACATGGTCCGGCGCCAGCGCCGAGGATGTCGAAGCCAATGTGCTTGAGGTTGTCGAGCCGGAAGTGCGCTTCATCGACGGTGTGGAGACGATGACGACCATTGCCCGCGAGGGCGTCGGCCGGGTGCAACTCGACTTTGAGCGCGGCACCGACATGCAAAAAGCGCTCTCCGACGTCGAGGCGGCAATTTCCGGCATCACAACCCTGCCTGAGGACGCCGACGCGCCGAAGGTGTCGTTTTCCAGGTGGCACGACGGCGTGGCGCGGCTGGCCATTTCCGGACCCTATTCGGAAGCGGCGCTGAAATCGATCGCCAAGCGCATGCGCGACGATCTCGTCGGCCGCGGCATCGACAAGGTCACTTTAACGGGTCTGCGCGACGAGGAAATCGCCGTCGGCGTTCCCGAACGCGAACTGCGCCGGCTTGAACTGACCTTGGGCGAGGTTTCCGCCGCCATCGCAAACAACAGCCGCGATCTTCCCTCCGGCACGCTGGAGGGCACCGTCTCGCGGCAAATCCGCTCGCTCTCCAATGCGGAAGATCCCACGCGCCTGCGCGATATTGAGATCAAGTCGTTTTCCAGCGGCGAAAAGATCACCGTCGGCAACATTGCCACGATCGAGCGCCGCTTCGACCCCGATGACAGGGAAGGCTATTCCGGCGGCCGCCGCGCCATCCAGCTTTATGTCCAGCGCGCCGCCGCCGCCGACACGCTGAAGACCGCGGCCATACTCGAAACCTATCTGGAGGAGGTCGCGCCGACCCTGCCGCCGGATCTGACGGTGGTGACTTACGGCATTCGCGCCGATTTGCTGAAACAGCGCATCGGCCTTTTGTTGCGCAATGGCGCCACCGGCCTGGTTCTCGTCGTCACCGTCCTGTTCATCTTCCTGAGCGGCCGGGTCGCCTTCTGGGTCGCCGCCGGTATCCCGGTGGCCATGCTGGCCACGCTCGGGATCATGTATGTCAGCGGCCAGTCCATCAACATGATTTCGCTGTTCGCGCTGATCATGATGCTCGGCGTTGTCGTCGACGATGCCATTGTCGTCGGCGAGCACACCGCCACCCGCGACGCCATGGGCGATCCGCCAGCGATCGCCGCCGAACGCGGCGCCGGTCACATGCTCTCGCCGGTCATGGCCGCCAGCCTGACGACGATAGCCGCCTTCGCGCCGCTGTTTCTGGTCCGCGATACGATCGGCCAGATTTTTTTCGCTCTGCCGCTCGTCGTCATTGCCGTGGTCATCGCCAGCCTGATTGAATGCTTTCTGATCCTGCCGGGTCATCTTTCCCATTCGCTCGGCCGGGTGCAGCGCGTCGGCTGGTCGTTCTGGCGCTGGATCGCTTTCGCGCTGGTGTTTGCGGCCGTGCTTATCGTTCTCGCCCGCGGCTGGTCGGCCGGCCTGGTGCTGCCAGATACCGCCAAGACAGTGCGCCAGGTGCTGGGCGATCTTCCAGACCTGGCCCAGACATTCGCCCTCGCCGCCGCCGCCCTGCTACTCGGAGCGCTCGCCGAAGCGGTATTCTTGTTCGTCGGCTCTTGGCACAAATCATCCGGTCACCGGCGCACGCTCGTCCGCCGCGGCCTCGATGCCGGATTTGCCTGGTTCCGCGATGTCCCCTTTGGCTGGCTCGTCAGGCTGTCCTACGCCTATCGCTACCTGACCGTCGCCATCGCCGTGGCGAGCCTGCTCCTGGCCATCGGCCTGATTAGAGGCGGCCATGTTGACTTCGTCTTCTTCGCCTCGCCGGAATCTGAAACCATTCGCGCCCGCGTTGTCTTCAATGCCGGCGTGCCGCGGCAAGCCGTCATTGCTGCCGTGCACCGGATCGAAGACGCATTGCATGAAACGGAAACGCGTCTATCGCCGGACAAACCGCTCGTCGTTGCCGTCTTCGCCACGATCGGCGAGTCAGGCCGGTCCGCCGGCGACAATCTGGCGGATATTCGCGTCCAGCTTGTCTCCTCAGAAGAGCGCGACATCCGCACGCCGGAATTTGCGCGGGCATGGCAAAGGGCAGCGCCGAAGATCGCCGGCATCAAGCGTTTTTCGGTTTCCAGGCAGCGTGGCGGACCGCGTGGCCGCGACATCGATGTCCGCTTCCGCGGCGGCGACAGCAGCTTGCTCAAGGCCGCCGCCGAAGAGGCCACCGAGGTGCTCTCCGGTTACCCGGGCGTCACCGGCGTTGACGATGATCTGCCCTACGGCAAACCGGAACTGATTATCCAGCTGACGCCGCGCGGGGCGGCGCTCGGTTTTACCGGCAATGAGATCGGCCGTCAGGTTCGAAACGCGCTTGAGGGCGCAGTGCCGCGCCGCTTCGCCGAGGGCGACGAGGAGATTACGATCCGCGTTCAGGCTAAGCTTCGTGAAGCGGGCATGGCGGCGCTGCGCGCCCTGGAATTGCGCACGCCATCGGGCGCCTTCGTGCCTCTGGAAGAGGTTGCCGAATTGAGCGAGCGCCAGGGCTTTTCGGCGATTCAGCGCATCGACGGCAAATCGACCGTATCGGTCACCGGCGATGTCGACCTGAATTTCACCAATCCCGGCGCGGTGCTGGCCGATTTGAGAGAGAGCGGCGCGATCAGAAATATCGCCAGCCGCTATGGCGTCGAGACCGGCTTTTCCGGCCGCGCCGAGGAGCGCGCCAAGGCATTTTCCGATCTCAAGCTTGGCGCGCTGATCGCGCTCGCCGTCATCTATATCATCCTGGCCTGGACCTTCGGCTCCTATGCCAAGCCGGTAGCGGTCATGTTGATCATTCCCTTCGGCTTTGTCGGCGCCACCGCTGGCCACTTGCTGATGGGCTTCGACCTGACCATCGTTTCGCTGTTCGGCCTGCTCGGCCTGTCCGGCATCCTGGTCAATGATTCCATCATCCTGGTTGTCCGTCTCACCGAGCGTCTTGTGAGCGGCGACACGTTGGCGCAAGCGGCAACCGGCGCCAGCCGCGACCGGCTGCGGGCCGTGCTCCTGACCTCGCTGACAACGATTGGCGGTCTGGTACCGCTGCTTTTTGAGACAAGCCGGCAAGCCCAGTTCCTGATGCCGATGGCCATCACCATCGTCTTCGGTCTCGCCACCGCGACATTCCTGGTTCTGTTCCTGGTCCCCGCCCTCGTCGGCATCGGCGGCGACATTGGTGCCTTCCTTCGTTTCGTGGCGGGTCGCCGGACGATCGACCACACACCGTCCATTCCTGCCCAATAGAGCCCGGAAAAGCGGATGTCGTCAGCCGCGCCAGAATGCCGGCAACAGCAGCACCAGCACCGTGAAAAGCTCCAGCCGGCCCAGGATCATGCCGGCTGACAACAGCCACTTGGCCGTATCGCTCAGCGGCGCGAAATTTCCCGTCGGCCCGATGACCGGCCCCAATCCCGGTCCGACATTGGAAATCGCCGTCGCCGCGCCGGAAAACGCCGTCAGCGGATCAAGCCCGGTCAGGCTGAGGGCGATCGAAAGAACGATGAATGAGGCAATATAGAGGAAGAAGAAGCTCATCACCGCCGATGAGACATCTTCCGAAATCGGCCGGCCGTTGAACTGCTTGACGAAAATGCCGTTTGGAAAGATCAGCCTGGCCGTCTGTTGCCGCATTTCCTGAAACAGCACCTGGAACCGGAAGATCTTGATGCCGCAGGCGGTCGATCCGGCACAGCCGCCGATGAACATGACGATGAAAAACAGCGCCGTGGAAAACAGCCCCCAGCTTTCATAATCGCCGCTGGCATAGCCGGTACCGGTCATGATGGAAATGAGGTTGAAGGCGGCGCGCCTGAGGCCGGTCAGGCCCGGCTGCTGGCCGGTCAGCGCCAGATAGATCCACAGGATCAGTACGAAGATCGTAACCGTCAGGGCGAATGCCCGCACCTGGGCATCGCGCAGCAGCGGTCTTATGCGTCCGCCCGAGAGTTGCACGAACAGGATGAATGGCAGGCTTCCCAGGATCATGAAGATGATGGCGATGATCTCGATCTGCGCCGAACCGAATGCGCCGATCGAAAAGTCCCTCGACGAAAATCCGCCGGTCGCCACCGTCGTCATGGCGTGCATGACCGCATCGGCGATCTCCATCCCGGCGGCGGCATAGAGCAGCGCGCAGGCGGCGGACAGAACCGCATAGATCAGTGTCAGCGAGCCCGATATCTGGGTCGCCCGCGGCAGGATTTTCTCCGGCGTTTCAAAGGCTTCCGCCTTGAACAGCTGCATGCCGCCGATCTGCAGCATCGGCAACACGGCGACGGCCATGACGATGATGCCCAGCCCGCCGAGCCATTGCAGGATCGCCCGCCAGAACAGGATACCGGTCGGCAGATCGTCGAGACCGCTGATGACCGTCGCGCCGGTCGTCGTAATGCCGGACATCGCTTCAAAAAAAGCGTCGGTATAGCTGGGTGTCACACCGGACCAGTAGAACGGCAATGCGCCGAGCGCCGCCAGGCTCGCCCAGCTGCCGGTGGTCATCAGGATTGCTTGTCGTGCACCAAACTCCGATGTCGTGCCCCGTGCCGCCGCCCACAAGCCCAGACCGATTGTGATGCTGACCGCCGCGGCGCCGAGAAAGACCGGCGCGGTCGGATTGCCGAGGGCGAAATCGACGAATGCCGGCGCCAGCATGGATACACCGAGGATCGCCATGAATACACCGATGACGAGGATGACGGGACGAAGGTCAATCACGAGGGGAAACCCGGCTGCCGAATCGCGCCGATCATGGCCGCGCGCGGCGTCACGCGCAATGTGGTCGCCAGGCCGGTATGGCGTCTAGGCGCTAATTGAGCACCGGCCTTGCATCGGGCAGATCCAGTGAAAACGCCGGAATGTCGACGGAAAAGACCTCGCCATCCGCCCCGACCATCTGATAGCTGCCGACCATGATGCCGGACGGTGTGGAGAGTGGGCAGCCGCTGGTATAGGAGAAACTGTTGCCTGGATCGATCTCCGGCTGCTCGCCGACGACGCCAGGACCGCGCACTTCCTCCACATGGCCATTGCCGTCGGTGATCCGCCAGTGCCGCGCCAGAAGCTGCACGGATCCCGGGCCCTCATTGCCGATTTCGATCGCATAGGCCCAGAAGAACCGCCCCTGGTCCGGATCGGATTCTTCCTCCAGATAGTGCGGCTCGACGGTCACGCGGACGCTGTTGGTGACGGAACTGTACACGGCTCGACAGGCTCCCAGGACTCGGTTCGACCGTGTTTTGCTGCAGATGCTGCTGCGGTGCAAGATCAAAGATCGGGCTGGTCCGGGTCTTTCGACCAACCGGCCGGATTGCCCCGATCACCGAAACGGCGGTGGCGTTGTGTCGGCTCAAAACCGGATGGGCCGGTCACCCGCCAGAGAGATAACATAGCCTTTCTGACCGGTTGCTGCCTCGATCCTTTCGCGGATCTCTTCGACAATCTGTCTTGCCTTGGCATCGGCAATGTTGCCCCCGAAACTCACCTGGATGCCAGGGTCTTCGTAGGAAAATGAAATTTCGACGTTTTCGCATTCGATGCGGTGGTGGCCCCAGC
>CALZIL010000033.1 GCA_945787495.1 uncultured Afifella sp.
GGTCTGGCATTTGCATTCGGCTGGACGCCATGCGTCGGGCCGGTGCTGGGGTCGGTCCTGTTCGTCGCCGGATCTGAAGATACGGTGCTGCGCGGCGCCAGCCTGCTGGCGGCCTATTCGCTGGGGATCGGATTGCCGTTTATCGGCGCGGCGATGTTCGCCGGACCGTTTCTGCGCTGGGCCGGCCGTTTCAAACGGCATCTGGGCGCGGTCGAAAAAACCATGGGCGGGCTGCTGGTGGTGACCGGGTTGCTTTTTGTGACCGGCCAGATGACGGTGATGTCATACTGGCTGCTTGAAGCCTTTCCCGCACTTGGCCAATTCGGCTGATTGCGGTTCAATATCGGGAGGACAAAATGCGTGCGATCGTTGGTTTTCTTGCGTTTCTGATCATGACGGGTCCGCCCTTTGTTGTCGAAACGGGCGCTGCCGAAATGGGCGATGACGGGCTGCACAAGCAGGACTGGTTTTCGTTGACTTTCAAGGATGTTGGCGAAGATCTTGAGGCGGCGCGCGAGGAAGGCAAGCGGCTGGTCCTGATCTTCGAACAGCGCGGCTGCGTCTATTGCCGCAAGATGCATGAAGTGGTGCTGTCCGACCCGGAAGTGCGCGACTACATCAAGGCCAATTACAAGGTCGTTCAGTACAACCTTTTCGGCGACGAGGAGGTCACCGATCTCGATGGCGAGGTGCTGACGGAGAAGAAGGCGGCACGGAAATGGGGCGTCGTCTTCACGCCGACGGTGGTCTTCCTGCCGGAGACGGCTGCGGAAGCGACAAATGTCGGCAAGGCGGCGGTGTCCGTCATGCCCGGCGGCTTCGGCAAGATGACCACGCTGCACATGTATGAATGGGTCGTCGCCAAAGGATATGAGGGCGATGAGCACTTTCAGAAGTACCACGCGCGGCGGCTGGAAGAGGACGGTCTGATTGGCCAAAGTCTGGAATAGGGGCGTGGAATTCGGTATGCTGGCGAGACGGCAATGACAAACATATTCACATAATCGAATTTGTATATTGATTCATTCCGGAAGCCACGCTAGTCTGGAATGAATCAAAGACAGAGGCGGCGGAAAAACGCCGCCCGAAACGACCGGGAAGGAAAACGGAATGATTCCACGCATGGTATGGATTGCGTCGGCTTGCATCGCCGCCGGCGTGACGGCGGCCTCTGCCGAGGTGGTGGCCCCCGACAAGGTGATGATGGAAGATATGACGGTTGGCAAATCGCTGTCCGGCCAGGCCGGCAATCCCGATGAGGGTCGCAAGGTCTTTGCCAGCCGCAAACTCGGCAACTGCCTGGCCTGTCATGCCAATGCCGATCTCAAGAACGAACTGTTCCACGGCCAGGTCGGCCCGCCGCTCGACGGTGTTGCCGATCGCTGGGAAGAACCGCAATTGCGGGCCATTCTGGTCGATTCCAAGAAGGTTTTCGGTGGCCAGTCGATCATGCCGTCATTCTACCGGATCATTAACGATCAGCGGACGCAGGAAAAATTCCATAACAAGACGATCCTGACCGCCGAACAGATCGAAGACATAATTGCCTATCTGAAGACCCTGAAGGAATAGGCGCGAACGAGGAGTGTCTGAAATGACTTTTACACGACGCGAAGCTTTCGGCCTTGGCGCCGGGGCCGCCGTCTTCCTGGCAACCGGCCTGAGGCTGGACCCGGCGGTGGCAGCGGCCGAAGACGCGATGAAATCGGTCATGGATTTTGCCGGCGGGCAGGAGCCCGCGGCCGGCAAGGTCACGCTGTCGGCGCCGGAAATCGCCGAAAACGGCAACACCGTTCCGATATCGGTCTCGGTCGACAGCCCGATGACGGCTGACGATTACGTTGCATCGGTGATGATCGTTGCCGCAGGCAACCCCAGGCCCGGCGTTGCGACCTTCAAGTTCTCGCCGATGAGCGGCGTTGCCGAGGCGTCCACCCGCATGCGGCTTGCTAAGACGCAGAAGGTGATCGCCGTCGCCAAGATGAACAGCGGCGCGGTATTCATGGACAGCAAGGAAGTGAAGGTCACGATCGGCGGCTGCGGCGGCTGACCTGAGGAAGGATTTAAGAAAATGGCAAGTGCAAAACCAAGGGTGAAAGTGCCCAAGACGGCTGCCAAGGACGAGGTGATCACGATCAAGACGCTGATCAGCCACAAGATGGAGTCCGGCCAGCGCAAGGACAAAGAGGGAAACATCATCCCGCAGAAGATCATCAACAAGTTCAGCGCCGAATTTAACGGAACGCCGGTCTTTGAAGTCGATCTGGAGCCGGCGATCTCGGCAAATCCGTATTTCGAATTCAGCATGAAAGTGCCGGAAAGCGGCAAGATTACCTTCACCTGGGTCGATGATGACGGAAGCACCTATACGGAAGAAAAATCCATCGAAGTCACCGGATAAACCGGCTCCAAGACCGGTAGACAAAACGACGCCGGCACGGCCAGGCGGGAGGGAATGCAGATGATGAAACTTATGATGGCCGGAGCGTTTGCAACGGTAGCGGCGGCAGTGTTTGTGACTGCCGCGGCGGCGCAGGATTCCGCGAATATCGGCGAACAGGGTCTACAGACGGAGCCGATGGAACTGGTGATCGACGACGAGAAGATGATGACCCGCGTCAAGGCGCCGGCCGACAGCCCGTTCACGGAACTCATCTCCGGATGGGAGTTCCGCAATCCCGGTACCCGCAAGATGGAGCTCGACGACTTCGACAATCCCGCCTTCATCTGGGTGGAGCAGGGCGAGGAACTGTGGTCGACCGTCGATGGTACGGAGGGCAAGAGTTGTGCGACTTGCCACGAAGATGCCAGCGACAGCATGAAAGGCGTGCGCGCCGCGTTTCCCAAATGGGACGAGGCCAAGGGCAAGCCGCAGGCGATGGAACATCAGGTCAATGAATGCCGCACCGAACGCATGGGCGCCGACGCCTGGAAGTGGGAATCGGACCAGATGCTCGGCATGACCGCCTATGTCGGCCTGCAATCGCGCGGCATGCCGGTTCAGGTCGAGATCGACGGCCCGATGCAGGAATGGTGGCAACGTGGCAAGGATCTTTACTACCAGCGGGTCGGGCAGCTCGACATGTCCTGCGCCAATTGCCACGAAGACAATTACGGCAAAATGATCCGAGCCGACCGGCTCAGCCAGGGCCAGATCAACGGCTTTCCGACCTATCGTCTGAAATGGCAGAAGATCGGCTCGCTGCACCGCCGCTTCAAGGGCTGCATGCAGAATATTCGGGCAGTCGGTTACAAGCGCGGTTCGGACGAGTTCACCGCGCTTGAGCTCTATGTCGCCTCGCGCGGCCAGGGCCTGTCGGTGGAAACGCCGGCCGTTCGCCAGTAGCGAACGACAGTTATCAGGGCTGGCGCCACGGCGCCGGCCTTTTTCGATTTTCGTGATCAACCGCGCTCGGCAGGAGCGTGATGTCGGCTGCATATCGTGAGCGGGACGACGCAATGATTTCAAGACGGGAATTCATTCAGGCCGGCGCGGCGGCGGCAGCCATTTTCGGCGCCAGCGGCTTCGGCGACTGGGCGCGGCTCGCCGCCCAGCAGCGCCTGTCAGAAGACGACCTGCTCGGTGTTGAGCCGTTCGGCAACGTCACGCTCGTTCACCTGACCGACATCCACGGCCAGCTCATGCCGGTGCATTTCCGCGAGCCGTCCGTCAATATCGGCGTTGGCGAGAATGCCGGTCTGCCGCCGCATGTCACCGGCGCGGAATTCCTCAAGCTCTTCGATATTGAGCCGGGTTCACCCTGGGCCCATGCGCTTTCGTCTGAGGATTTCGTCGCGCTTGCCAAGGCTTACGGCAAAATGGGCGGCGCCGATCGCATCGCCGCGGTGCTCAAGCGCATCCGGGCCGAACGGCCGGAGGCGACCTTGTTCCTGGATGGCGGTGACACCTGGCAGGGTAGCTACACGTCGCTGATGACCAAGGGCGCCGACATGGTCGAAGTGATGAACGCCATGACGCCGGACGCGATGACCGGCCATTGGGAATTCACCTATGGCGATGAGCATGTCAAAGAGCTTGTCGAAGCGCTGGCCTATCCGTTCCTGGCAGCCAACATCTTCGACAATGAGTGGGACGAGCCGGTCTTTGAAGCGGTCAAGACGATTGAGCGTGGTGGTGCCAAGATCGCCGTTATCGGCCAGGCCTTCCCCTATACGCCGATCGCCAATCCGCGGTGGATGTTCCCGAACTGGTCATTCGGTATCCGCGAAGAGGAAATCGCCAGGCACGTGGAAGAGGCGCGCTCCGGCGGCGCCGATGCGGTGATCCTGCTGTCGCATAACGGTTTCGATGTCGACCGCAAGCTGGCGAGCCGGGTCAACGGTATCGACGTCATTTTGACCGGTCACACCCACGATGCGCTGCCGGCTCCCGTCATGGTCGGCTCCACGGCGCTGATCGCGTCAGGTTCCAACGGCAAATTCGTGTCGCGGATCGACCTCGATACCGGCGAGGGCAAGGTGCGCGATATTCGCCACCGGCTGATCCCGATTTTTTCCGACGTCATCACCCCCGATCCCGATATGACGGCGCTGGTGAAAAAGGTTCGTGAACCCTATGCGGCAGAGCTTGCCCGTGAACTGGGACGCACGGACTCGCTGCTCTACCGGCGCGGCAATCTCAACGGCACATGGGACGATCTGATCTGCGATGCGCTGATTGAGGTGCGCGAGGCCGATATCGCTTTATCGCCCGGATTTCGCTGGGGCACGAGCCTGATGCCGGGCCAGGCGATCACCGTGGAAGATCTCCACAATGCCTGCGCGATGACGTATCCGGAGGCCTATCGCAGCACCATGAGCGGCAAGCTGATCAAGGATATCCTGGAAGACGTCGCCGACAATCTTTTCAACGTCGATCCCTATTATCAGCAGGGCGGTGACATGGTGCGGGTTGGCGGCCTCGGCTATACGATCGATATCGGCGCCGAAATCGGCAGCCGCATCAACGACATGACGCTTTTGAAGAGCGGCGAGGCCATCGATCCGGCGCGCGACTACATTGTCGCCGGCTGGGCCTCGATCAATGAAAATGTCGAAGGGCCGCCGATCTGGGAAGTCGTGGAGACCTATCTCGCCGCCAAGGGAACGGTGTCCGTCAAGCCAAACCGATCGGTCGTGATTCAAAGCTGAATTCGCGGGCAGGTGGATTGGCAAGAGGGTTGGCAAATTCATTCATATTCAATAATATGAATATGAAATCGAGGAGCGACCGGCATGAGCGATAAGCGTCAAGGGACGAATAGCGGCCAGCGGGCGTCGCGGCGTGACTTTTTGAAGGCCGGCATCGGCCTTGGCGGCGCGGTCGCGGCCGGCAAGGCGTTTGCCGCCGAAGCCGATCCGGCGATCACCGAAGTCCAGGACTGGAACCGCTATCTGGGCGCCGGCACCGATGCAACGCCCTATGGCATGCCGTCGGAACACGAGGCGGAGGTCGTGCGCCGCAATGTCCGCTGGCTCACGGCGTCGACGGAAAGTTCGGTCAATTTCACGCCGCTTCATGCGCTGGACGGCATCATCACGCCGAACGGCCTGTGCTTTGAGCGCCATCATGCCGGTGTCGCGGAAGTTGATCCGGCGCAGCACCGGCTGATGATCAACGGCTTGGTGGAGCGGCCGCTGGTCTTCACAGTGGACGACCTGAAGCGGTTCCCGCGCGAGAATCGCATCTACTTCCTGGAATGCGCTGCCAATTCGGGCATGGAATGGCGCGGCGCGCAGCTCAATGGCTGCCAGTTCACCCATGGCATGGTGCATTGCGTCCAGTATACCGGCGTGCCGCTGAAGCGGATCCTCGACGAGGCCGGGCTGAAGACCAGCGCCAAATGGATCATGCCGGAAGGCGCCGACGCCGCCGGGATGAACCGGTCGGTGCCGCTGGAAAAGGCGCTCGACGACTGTCTTGTCGCCTTCAAGATGAACGGCGAGGCGCTGCGGCCCGAACAGGGCTATCCGCTGCGGCTGGTGGTGCCGGGCTGGGAAGGCAATATGTGGGTGAAGTGGCTGCGCCGCATCGAGGTCGGCGACATGCCGTGGCACACCCGCGAAGAGACGTCCAAATATACCGATCTGATGGATGATGGCCGCTCGCGCCGTTTCACCTGGGTGATGGACGCCAAATCGGTAATCACCTCGCCATCGCCACAGGCGCCGATGATCCACAAGGGCCACAATGTCCTGACCGGCGTTGCCTGGTCCGGCCGCGGCATGATCCAGAAGGTCGATATCACGCTCGATGGCGGCAAGAACTGGCAGCCGGCGCGGATCGACGGCCTGAGCCTGCCGCGGGCGCTGCACCGCTTTTATTACGAGTTCACCTGGAATGGCGAGCCGCTGCTCATGCAGTCGCGGGCCGTGGATTCCTCCGGTTATGTGCAGCCGACCAAGGACGAATTGCGGGCCGTTCGCGGGCTCAATTCGATCTACCACAATAACGGTATCCAGACCTGGCACGTTACCAACAGCGGCGAGGTTGAAAATGTCGAGATTTCCTAGAACTTTTTTCGCTCTCGCCGGCTGCCTGGTGGCAGGCATTGCGGCTGCCGAACCGCTGGGGATCGGCCGCGCCGCCTTGCCGGAAGAGGTCGCTGCCTGGGACATCGACGTGCGTCCGGACGGACAAGGGTTGCCGGCCGGCAGCGGCACGGTGGCCGACGGCGAAGCGATCTTTGCCGAGCGATGTGCCGCCTGTCACGGTGACTTCGCCGAGGGACTCGACCGCTGGCCGGAACTGGCCGGCGGTCAGGACAGCCTGAACTCGGTCAATCCGGTCAAGACGGTCGGCTCCTATTGGCCGTATGGCAGCACGGTGTTCGACTATATCAAGCGGGCCATGCCCTTCGGCGATGCGCAGTCGTTGAGCGACGACGAGGTCTACGCGCTGACGGCGTTCCTTTATCATATGAACGATCTGGTCGACGCGGATTTCGTTCTCAGCAACGAGAATTTCACCTCTATCGCGCTGCCCAATGCGGGAGGCTTCATCGACGACCCGCGCCCGGACACGGAGACTCTTGTTTCAACCGAGCCGTGCATGAGCGACTGCAAGTCCTCCGTGGAAATCACCAAGCGGGCGGCAGTCCTCGACGTGACGCCGTCGGATGAGGAAAACCCAAGCGCCTCGATCGACTAAGGTCGGTCCCTGAAATGATGCCGGAACGGCACTGGCAATGTCCGTGCCGGGCTGTCCGATGACACTTTACAGTTGATTTTTACAACATGGCTTTGCACCATCGGATCGGTGGTGACCGTTCGGGTGTGCGTCATGCGTTATCTCTGTCTGCTCATGTTCCTTTTTGTCATGTCCAGCGCTGAGGCGCATTCTAAATCCAAACTTGTCGCCAAGGTCGATATCTCCCAGCAAGTGATGAAGGTGATAAAGAACGGCCGCGTCATCCGCCGATGGCCGGTGTCGACCGGGCGCAAGCGCTTCCGAACGCCGACCGGCAGCTATCGGCCGACGCGGATGTACGTCTACTGGGAATCCCGGAAATACTACCGCTCGCCGATGCCGCATTCGATTTTCTTCCGAGGCGGCTATGCCATCCATGGCACCAATGAAGTGAGAAGTCTCGGCCGGCCCGCGTCGCACGGATGCATCCGGCTGCATCCCGCCAATGCCAGGGAACTGTTCAGACTTGTGAAGGCGAGCGGCCGATCAAATACGCGGATCGTTGTACAGCGCTGACAATGCCTAATACCAAGGTGGCCGCATAGCGGCCAACTCCGGACGACATCTGCATCAAGGCGGATATTTCCTTTTTTAAATGTCGGCAGACCACCTGACGGCGGCTGCTGCTGACGTGCCGGCATGACCCGTGCCGGACGGCTCGTTGGTCGCCACCGCGACCGTTTGGCAGGCAGCAGACCCAATTCTGACCGCCGGGCGGCCAATTGATCCGGATCAAGGCCCAAAATTCCCACTGCGGCATAATAAATCTGGGAACAATGTGTCGGCGCTGCACTCAAGGAAAGGTCCATAAAAAGATCGAACTGCGATGTCGATTTCCCTTGCCCTTGACTGAATGAGGAATTGCCATGAGCAAGTCACCCGCAGAAGCAAAATCCGGCAAGCCGGCGAACGGTGAATATGTAACCTTGATCGATCACAGCACGGAGAAGCAGTACGATTTGCTGGTTCGGAGCGGCACGGAAGGCCCGAAGGTCATCGACATCCAGAGCCTTTACAAGGACACCGGCTACTTCACCTACGATCCAGGCTACACGTCCACGGGTAGCTGTGAATCGACGATAACGTTCATCGACGGCGAGATAGGCATCCTGCGCCACCGCGGCTACTCAATCGAGGAGTTGGCCGAACACAGCGATTACATGGATGTGTGTTACCTGCTGCTCTACGGCGAGTTGCCGAACGCCAGTCAAAAAAGCGATTTTGTGCACGAGATCACCTATCACTCGATGGTGCACGAACAATTGCTGTACTTTTATCGCGGCTTTCGGCGCGATGCCCATCCAATGGCGATCATGGCCGGTGTTGTCGGCGCGCTGAGCGCTTTTTATCACGAAAGCACCGATATCAACGATCCCGAACAGCGCAGAATGGCAACGCACCAGTTGGTTGCCAAGATGCCGACGATCGCGGCGATGGCGTATAAATATTCGCTCGGTCAGCCATTCGTTTACCCGCGCAACGATCTCAGCTACGCGGCGAATTTCCTGCATATGGCATTTTCCGTGCCGGCCGAGGAGTACAATGTTAATCCCGTGCTTGCCCGCGCCATGGACCGCATCTTCATCCTCCATGCCGACCACGAGCAAAATGCCTCAACATCGACAGTCCGTATCGCCGGCTCCAGCGGTGCCAATCCCTTTGCCTGTATCGCGGCGGGCATCGCCTCGCTTTGGGGTCCTGCCCATGGCGGCGCAAACGAGGCCGTCCTGACCATGCTGCGGGAGATCGGCAGCAAAGACAGAATTCCGGAGTTCATCAAACGGGCGAAAGACAAGAACGATCCCTACCGGCTGATGGGCTTTGGGCACCGGGTCTATAAAAACTACGATCCGCGCGCCGCCGTCTTGCGTGAATCGACCCATGAAGTGCTCGCCGAACTCGGCATCAAGAACGAGCCGCTGCTCGACACTGCGATAGAACTGGAGCGGATCGCACTGCAGGACGACTATTTTGTCGAGAAGAAATTGTTTCCAAATGTCGATTTTTATTCCGGCATTACGCTGCAGGCGATGGGCTTTCCGACCAGCATGTTCACGGTCTTGTTCGCGCTTGCGCGGACCGTCGGCTGGATCGCTCAGTGGAAGGAGATGATCAAGGAGCCGAACCAGAGAATCGGCCGGCCGCGGCAGCTCTACTCGGGCAGTCAGGAAAGGACTTTTGTGCCTCTTGACAAGCGTTGATGAGGGCTATCGGGGCGCTTCGTTGCGGACGCCGTTCCGTCGTCACACCTTGCGAACGGCAATAACGGCATTCATGCCGCCGAAGGCGAAGGCGTTGCTGATTGCCACGTTTACGGGGCGCTCTCGCGCCTCGTTCGCGGTGACGTCGAGATCGCATTCGGGGTCGGGTGTCGTATAGCCGATCGTCGGCGGAACGACGCCGTGGCGTATGGCATTGACGCAGGCGATCAGTTCGATTGCTCCTGAGGCGCCAAGGCAATGTCCGTGCATCGATTTGGTTGACGATACGCTGAGCCGGTCGGCATGGTCGCCGAACACGGCGCGGATTGCCTGCGTCTCGATCCGGTCGTTGGCCTTGGTTGCCGTGCCGTGGGCGTTGACATAGTCGACGGCACCCGCGGCAAGCCCCGCGTCGTCAAGACACGCCTGCATCGCGGCGGTCGGTCCCTCCACGGTCGGAGACACGATATCGCCGGCGTCCGCAGACAGGCCGCAGCCGGCAATCTCGGCGAGGATTGGCGCATTGCGGGCCGTGGCATGCTCGAAAGTCTCAAGTACCGCCACGCCGGCTCCGTCTGCCAGAACCAGCCCGTCGCGGTCGGCGGAAAAGGGCCGACACGCTTGCCGCGCCAGAACGCGAAGCAATTCCCAGACTTTCAAAATGCCATATTGCATCGGCGTATCGGTGCCGCCGGCGAGCATGATGTCAGCCCGGCCGAGCCGCAGCTGGTCAATTGCGGCAGATATTGCGTGATTGGACGACGAACAGGCCGATGTGACGCCGAAGACCGGGCCGCGCAAGCCGTATTGCATGCTGACCTGGCCGGCCGGAGCGCTTGGCATGGCGCGGGGCACAGTGAGGATATTGGTCCGCTTCTTGCCCTCAAGAAAGACGTCCCGGTAACTTTCGTCGACGGCATCGGAGCCCCAGACCGCAACGCCGATCGCCGCGCCAATGCGCGCCGGATCGGTGGTGCTCAGATCGAGGCCGGAGGCGGCAAGCGCCTCGCCGGCGGCGAGGACGGCGAGAACGGAAAACCGGCCCATCGTGACCCGCCGGCGCGGATCGATGTCGCTGTATTCAATGATGTCTTCAATGGCGCCGATTTCGCCGCCGATATTCGTCTTCAGGTCGCGGCGGTCGATCGTCAGGGGGCCAAGACCGCATCGGCCGGCGCACATGGACTGCCAGATGGCATCAGCATCGGAGCCGATCGCGCATAGGCCGCCAAGACCGGTAATGACGATGCGGCGGCCGGTCACGTCAGCCCCGGGCGCTCACGAGCTTGTCAATGGCATCGGCGATGTCGCCGACGGTCTTGAGTGATTCCCACGCTTCGGCGGCGTTCAGGTCGATTTGGATGTCGAACAGATCTTCCAGGTCCATCACGATCTCGGTCAGTTCCAGGGAGTTGATGCCGACGTCGTCAAGTTTGGTGTCGCGGGTAATCTTCGCCGCCTCCAGCCCCGAGCGGCTGGCGATTGCGTCGATCGTGCGCGCGGCAATGTCATTCGGCATGATTTTGCTTTCCGGCATAGCAGCTGTTCAGCCTTGCCTCGGCGCGCCAGTCGAACGTCTGCGCCGCTGCCGGTCTGCCTGTCTGTCAGATCGTTTTCCGGACTTGCTGGCGCGAAGTCAAGACGGTGCTGGATTGCCGGTTATGCTCAAGGCTGGTCTTCGGTAACAGATCGCCCCATGGCAGGCGATGATCACAGAACCGCGCCACAAGACCGGCCGGCCGCGGCAGGCCTCCCCAGCCCTCGGTTCTGAAAGAACCGGGGCGCGAAGAGCCCCGGTTCCGCGAGGGTGTTCTGCGATTGGCCGTGAAGTCAGATCAGACCGCGTTTTGAGAATGGCAGGATTGTCGGATGTTCGCCCGTTGCCGCAAAGATCGCGTTTGCGACTGCCGGACCAATGGGTGGTGTTCCGGGCTCTCCCGCGCCGGTCGGCGCTTCGGTGGATGGCACGATTGAGACCTCGACATCCGGCATATCCGTCATGCGCAGCGGTTCGTAGGTATCGAAATTGCCCTGATCGACCTCGCCGCCGGTCAATGTCACCTCATTGCGCAGGATCGCGCCAAGGCCGAATCCGATGCCGCCTTCCATTTGCGCAACGATATTGTCGGGGTTGACGGGCACGCCGCAATCGACCGCGCACCACACCTTTTCCACCTTCACCTGGCCATCGGCCATGGAGATTTCGGCAATCTGGGCAACATATGAGTTGAAGGACTTGTGCACGGCAACGCCGCGATAGCGGCCATCTTCCAAAGGTTTCCCCCAGTCCGCATTTTCGGCGACGAGGTTCAGCACACCAAGTTTGCGTGGATCATCCTTCAGAAGCATTTGCCGGTATTCGACCGGATCTCTGCCGGCCTCCCGAGCCAGCTTGTCGATCATCGTTTCGACTGCATAAGCCGTATGGGTGTGGCCGACCGAACGCCACCACAGGACCGGAACCTGGGTATTTGTGTTGTGTACCTCAACCTGGAAACCGTCGATCGCGTAAGTCGCGTCCTCCAGGCCTTCCACCGACACATGGTCTACACCGTCCTTGACGGCAAATTGCTCGAACGGCGTGCCGATCATGATGGATTTGCCGGCGGCGCGGTGATGCCAGCCGAGGATCGAACCGTCCTCGCCG
Organism: uncultured Afifella sp.; assembly: GCA_945787495.1. GTDB lineage: Bacteria > Pseudomonadota > Alphaproteobacteria > Rhizobiales > Afifellaceae > CALZIL01. The sequence continues at coordinate 12,038 of CALZIL010000033.1, forward strand.
ATGCCGGCGCGGACCTTGTGGACCGCCAGCGGCCGGTAATAACCACCTTTGATATCGTCCTCGCGGGTCCAGACAATCTTGATCGGTTGCGATTTGCCCCAGGCCTTGGCGAGCGTCGCCGCTTCGGCGACATAATGTGCGTTGTAGATCGCCCGGCGCCCAAACGATCCGCCGGCCCACAGGGTAACGATCTCCACCTTGTCCATCGGCAGGCCAAGGATGGCCGCCGCGACATTGTGGTCCATCGTCTGAAGCTGCGACCCGGTCCACACCGTTGCGGAGTCACCGTCAAAGCGGATCGTCACGTCGAGCGGCTCCATCGGCGCATGTGCAAGGAACGGAAACTCGAAAACCGCCTCGACAACTTTGGCGGCCTTTTCAAGGCCGGCTGCCGCATCGCCATGCGCGTGGGCGACCAGGCCGGGTTCGCCGGCAAGGCGCCGGTGTTCGGCAAAAATTTCCTCCGTGCTGCGGCTCTCCGCATCGGTGTCATCCCACTCCACGGTCAGAAGATCGCGGGCCTTGATGGCCGGCCAGGTGGATTGGGCGATGACAGCGACACCTTGCGGAATCGAGACGACATCAATGACGCCGCGCACCTTTTTTGCTTGGCTCGCATCGAACGATTTGGGAGCCGCGCCGAATTTCGGCGGTCGGGCGAGCACGGCGACAACCATGTCCTCGCTTTGCACGTCCATGCCGAACATGCCGGCCGCGCCGCGCGATTTTTCCGGCACATCGACCCGCGGAAAGGACTTGCCGATATAGACCCAGTCTTCGGGGCTCTTCAGGGTGACGGATTCCGGCGCGGTTCTGCCGCGCGCGGCGGCGACGAGATCACCGAACGGCGCCGACTTGCCGGAGGCATGGCTGACAAGGCCGTTCGCAACGGTAATTTCGGCAGCCGGCACGGCCCAGTCTTCGGCCGCCGCATCAACCAGCATCGCCCGCGCTGCAGCGCCGGCCTCGCGATATTGCATGAACGAATTTGCGATCGCCGTTGATCCGCCGGTGCCCTGAACGCCGAAGAGAAGGTTCTTGTAGACCTCCGGATCGGAGGGCGCGAACTCGACCCTGACCTGTTCGACAGAGGCATCAAGCTCGTCCGCGACAAGCGTCGCCAGTCCCGTCGCCGTTCCCTGTCCTTTGTCCAGATGCTTGACGATGACGGTGACGGTGTTGTCCGGCATGATTTTGACGAACGGGTTGAACAGATCGTCGGCGGTCTTGGCGGCATGCGCCGGTGTCACGCCCGACTGAGCGAAGGCGAAGCCCACAACGAGGCCGGCGCCGGTGGCCGCCGTCGCCTTCAGGAAAGCGCGTCTTGAGGGCTGCATCGTCTGCAGCTCATCGTTCAACGGGTTCTGGAGTGTGTGCAACATGGTCCTACGCCTCCATCAGTTCGGCCGCGCGATGGATCGCTTTGCGGATCCGCACATAGGATGCGCAGCGGCAGACATTGCCGTCCATGAAGTCGACGATATCGTCGTCTGTGGGCTTCGGATTGCCGTCCAGAAGGGACGCCGCCGACATGATCTGACCCGACTGGCAATAGCCGCACTGCGGCACCTGCAATTCTTCCCAGGCGGCCCGAATTGCATTGGCGGCTTTGCCGTCGATGGCTTCGATCGTCGTGACGGACAGGCCCTCGACAGCCTCGATCGGGATGACGCAGGCGCGCGTCGGCTCGCCGTCAAGATGCACGGTGCAGGCCCCGCACAGGGCGGCGCCGCAGCCGAATTTCGTTCCGGTCAGCTGCAATTCGTCGCGAATGACCCATAAAAGCGGCGTGTCGGGATCGACGTCGACGCGCCGTTCCTCGCCATTGACGGTGAATGTAATCATCGAAATCCCTCCTCGTTGATGGAGCCGGCACGGCCCGACGGATTGGCCGCCACAATTGCGGACAGCCATACTTGCGGAATGTGGCGAACGGATAGTTAGGGCGCGAAATCGGTTGCGACAGACGGGTGGCGCCTCACAATCGTGGCACCGGGACGGGGCAAGGTTGGCGAAAGAGCCGGCGGCAGAACCAATCGCCGTAAATACGGCGATACGGTTTTACGGGCGGTCCCGCTGATCACGGTTCGCAAGGTCTTTCTCGGCGACATGGGCGAATTGACCGGCCTTTACCGGGTCGCGTCGTTTCTCGGCCTTGGTCTCTGCCTCGTCGGCATCGGCTATCTCTACCAACGCTTCGTCTTTGCCGACACGGAGCAGGCGGCAATCCGGCAGTGCGTTTGGCATGACCATGGTCGTCAATGAGGAGGACTTTTGGCTCAAAAAAGGAGAACTGAAAACCTACTCGTCGAAGTCCGATGCAGGGAGAGCTTAACCGTTCTCGATCGGCTGTTTGCCGATAAGCGGCTTGTCGGGCCGTCAGTCGCATCCATTATTGCGCGATGTCGACCGGCAGACGGCCTCTTCTTTCGTTGGATAGTAAAATTAACCAAAAATGATTTGTTTTAGTAATTAAAATTAACCAAAAACGATTTGTTATAGTGCAACAAACAAAAATCTACTTTAAATTAAATTTTCGTTAAATGATTTTTGGGGCAAGGCTGATACAAAGGGGTGAGTGACATGACTAAGACATTTGTCTCCAGATACAATCTAAACCGAGTTTGCCTGATCGCGACGGTCTCGTCATTTGCCTTGACTGGCAGCGCGCTTGCGGCAGGCGAAGCAATGCGGGAATATCATCGCTTCCTGGCCTTTGGCCAGCAGGTTCGGAACCTGCCTGCGGAATGTTTTGATACTTTCGGCAATCTTGTCATAACACCGCGGAACATCGAACTCTGCTCGAAGCTGCCGACCGCGGCCGTTGGCTTCACGTCGGCCGACAGCGGGAACGACAGCGACGATGACGACGACGACCGCGGCGACGACGACCGCGGCGACGACGACCGCGGCGACGACGACCACGGCGACGACGACGATGACGGCAACGACGATGACGGCGACGACGATGACGGCGACGACGACGATGACGGCGACGACGACGATGACGGCGACGACGACGATGACGGCGACGACGATGATGACGACGACGACGACGACGATGATGACGACCGCCGCGGTCGCGGACCGAGGGGCAACAACGGGTTCGGCAACGGCGGCGGCGATGGCTCCCCGAACGGCAAGGATGATACCGACCGCTGATTAGCACGCAGATACTGGAGGGCTGTCACTCACCGGTGACGGCCCTCTAGAGCGAGATGAGGTCAAATTGAACCATTTGACCGGCTTTTGGCGTCTGCTGACGAGGCGCGGTTGGCGCCGTGGCCTGGCCGACCACAAGCCGACCGCAACGAAGCTCGGCGGGCGCCGAAAGCCGGCCTTCGGTGGGCCAGATCAACCCGTCTCCAGCGTTGCGGAGCTTGTCCGATGCACCACATCGCACGGCGCTCCGCGCCCTGGCGACAGGCTGATTTGACTCCATCAAATGGCTCAATTTGACCTCATCTCGCTCTAGGGTGTGTTGGGATTCATCTTGAGTTGATGACTGCAGAGCACAGATAGATCATTGCTTCGAAGCTTCTGTCAGTTTTGTCGCTACGCAGGGCAATG